>JAIYDD010000029.1 GCA_027487675.1 Acetobacteraceae bacterium
CGGGTGATCGCCACCGCCGCCACCATCGCCGCCTCCCGCATCCGCAGGAGCCCAGCGAATCACCCTTCGCGCCGCGCCGGAATCCCTAACGAGTCAGCGATCGGCGCCGGGCGTATGAGCCGGGATCGAACGCCATCAAGGACCCGGCGGACTGGACCACGGGCGAGGAAAAGATGACCGGCGCCCAGGCCTCCTACCTCAAGACGCTGAGCGAGGAAGCCGACGAGGCATTCGACCCCGAACTGACCAAGGCCGAGGCGTCGCGGCGAATCGACGCGCTGCAGGCCAGGACGGGGCGCGGGCGGTAGCGGCCTGGGCGGCGGCGGCCCGGGCGGGGGAGGCGCTGCCGTGCCCTGGCCGCCGGGCGAGGCGGGTCGCCTTGCCCGCCTCCGGCTTGCTTGGCCTGGCGGAGATGCGGTGCGAGGGCGGCGAAGGCTTGGTGACGCGGTGGCCGCCGGCCCCGGGCGGGGGGTCGGCATGCGCGATTCGGGGGCGGGGCCGCGCGCGTCGCGGGCGCCGCACCCATGGGCGGGCCGGATGGCGGCGGATGTGGTCGGGCGCTTTGCCGGTTTGGCCATTTGGGACTTTGCGCACTTTATTTTCGCGATTCCAGGTCGTCCGGCTGCCCCGGCAGCAGTGAGCGGTAAGCAAGCAATTGTTTGAGAACCATAAAATCGTCTTGCGGCACAGCCCACTTTAACAATTTGGCGCTTTTGCCAGTTTCGGCGCTGATTCGGCCGAGGCGGCGTAATCCGGCGCGGTGCCGCCCCGCCTGCGGTCCTCGGCAGCCTGACGCCGGACAGGGCATGGGTGCTTCGTCCGGACGGCCTGCGCCGGCCGCCGCCCTGGCCTGGTGGGCGGCGCGGTGGCCGATGCACGGTTTCAAGGAGCCTGTTCGCATTATGTTCCGATGCGTGCCGGAAGTCCAGCGCCGCGATGCGTGGCCGTGGCGGCGGGCGATCCCCAGGGCAATTGCACACGCTCTGGCGCGGAGAAGAACTCCCTCTCCCGCCTTGGCGGGGGAGCGCCGGCGCAGTGCGCCGTCGGGGGTGGGGGTGGGGCGCGCAGCGCTCGACGGAAAGCCTCTTCGCATCGAAGGGATGGCTTGGCGCTTCGCGCCCCCCTCACCCCGACGGGGCACTGCCACGGCGCTCTCCCCCCGTCGGGGGGAGAGGGCAAGAACATCTCCGCTGTTCGCGCTCCGTACTGCATATGCAATTGCCCTGGGGCGATCCCGGCCGGGTCCCGCGCATGCCGGCGGCGCGGGCTGCCCGGCAGGCAGGGCGCGCCTCACCGGGGGCGCGCCCGCCGCGGTCAGGCGTAGGCGCGTTCGACCAGCGGGCCGGGCGGCGGGCCGAAGGGGGGCAGCAGGGCGATCTCGCGGATGATCTTGCGCTTCACCGCCGTCTCGAAGGCGTCGAAGCCCTCCGCGACCATCAGGAAGGCGCCGGGGCCGCCGATCACCTCGGTGCGGTAATAGTCGTCGAGCGGCGGCAGGCCGGCGGACCAGGGCTGCGGGGTGCGGTCCAGCACCGCCAGGCCGTTGAGGACGATGCCGCGGGCCAGCGCATCGGCGCGCGCCTCGGCGACCGGCCGGCCGGAATTGTTCACGCCGTCGCCCGAGATGTCGACCACCTTGCGGGTGCCCTCGTAGCCGCGGCCGAACAGCCCCGCGGCGTAGTCCATGGCGCCCGAGATCGAGGTGTAGAGCCAGGTGCGGCGCGGCGCGGCGTCGATCGCGTCGGCCACGCGGTGGGCGCCGGCGGCGCCGTCGATCAGCATCCAGGGGACCAGGTGTTCCTGGATGTGCCAGTCCGACCAGGTGAAGAGGGTGACGGCGATCTGCCCCAGCGGGCCGCCGGCGATGCCGCCGATCAGCTTCGGGTCGCGGAAGGCCGCGGCATAGCCCTTGAACTGGAGTTCCTGTTCCTCCTGGTCCACCGAGCGGCTGACATCCACCGCCAGGACCAATTCGACATCCACCGGTTCGGTGGCCCGGCCGGTGGCCGGCCGGAAGATGAGGGGAGCGGCCAGGGCGCCGCCCAACAGAGTCCGCCGAGAGAGCCTTGATCCACGCATCGCGCGCGCGCCTCCGCCGTTGTGGCCATGCGCTCGCGTAACTCCCGTGCATGAACTAGTGGTTTAGATGCTGCGGTGCAATGCGAGTTTTGCCGCGAATTGAGGCGTCTTGCCGCCAGCGTGACGTTTTGGGGGGCGCACTTTCCGGGTCTGCCTCGAAATCAGTCAGTGAGGCGGGTGGGCGCCGTGTGCCGGAGGCGGGGATGGCCGGCGAAGGATGCGCCGGGCGGCCCCGGGGGAAGGCTTGTCGCGGCGCCGCGGGCTGGCCGGGGTGGGGGTTCCCCCCTGTGGCGCCAAGGTGTCGCCCAACGGTGAGCGAGGCTGCGCGGGTGAGGCGTTGCCTCCCCCGTCAAACGCCTTCGACGCTTGACCCCCCCAACCACGGCTGCCGCACCGGACCGACGTCGGCAGAGTGAACGAATGAATGAAGGGGGTTCCAAGGGGCCGCTGCCCCTTGGCGGAGCGCGCGGCGGAGCCTCGCACCTTCAGCCGCCGCGAGTCGCCAAGCCAAAGCTGGCGCGCATCCGGCGCACCGGACCGAGATCGGCAGAAAGAGCAAACACATGAAGGGGGTTCCAAGGGCCCGCTGCCCCTTGGCGGAGCGCGAGGCGGAGCCTCGCACCTTCAGCCGCCGCGAATCGCCAAGCCAAAGCTGGCGCGCATCCCGGTTCGCCCCTTGGCATGCTGGCTTTGCGCATATCCGGCGAAGCCTCCATCCGGGCCGCCCGTGCCGCCCGGCCGCGAAGGCGCTCACCCCCGCCAGCGCGTCTCCCCGATCGCCGGGATCGCGTTCGCCCGGTCGCGCAGCGCGGCCAGGGCCGGGAAGCGCCCGGCGGTCAGGCCGGGCAGCACCAGGTCGCAGAAATCCAGTGCCACGGCGGCGGTGATGTCGGCCTGGGTGAGCCGCCCGCCGCAGAGCCAGGCGTCGGAGGCGGCGGCCAGCGACTCCAGCGCGCCCAGGCCGCCGGCGGCCTGCGCCGAGAGCCGGTCCACCTGCTCGGGCCAGGACAGGCCGCCCGGGCGGCGGTCTCGTTCGGTGAAGGCGGCGACGGCCTTTTCCGTCGCGCCGGTGCCGAGGGCCAGCGCCTGCAGCACGGCGCGGCGCTGCGGGCCGGCGGCGGGGACCAGGGCGTGGCCGGGGCCCGCCGTCTCGTCCAGCGCGTCGAGGATGGCGGTGCTGTCCACCAGTACCGTGCCGTCATCCAGCACCAGGGCGGGGACGCGGCCGAGCGGGTTGAAGCCCATGATCTCCGGCTTGTGGTCGACCGTGCTGAGCGGCCGCTGCTCGAAGGGCAGGCCCAGCAGGTTGAGGCTCGCCGCGACGCGGCGGACGAAGGGGGAGAGGTTGCGGCCGATGAGGATCATCGGCGGAGGGTGCCGCGAAGCCGGGCGCGGGGGAAGCCGGGCATGAAAAAAGGGGGCGCCCGGAGGCGCCCCCCTGGAGGGGATCCGCGATGGCGGACCGGATCAGCGGAGCACGATCTCGACGCGGCGGTTCTGCGGCTCGCGCACGTCGTCGGCGGTGGGGACCAGCGGGCGGCTTTCGCCGAAGGCCTGGATGACCATGGCGGAGCGGGGGACGCCGCGGCGCTGCAGCTCGGCGGCCACTGCCTCGGCCCGGCGCTCGGACAGGCGCTGGTTGTACTGCGGGGTGCCGGAGCGGTCGGCGTGGCCGGCCACCTCGATGCGGGTGGAGGAGACGCGCTGCGCGTTGGTCGCGGCCTCGGCGATGATCTGGCGGGCGCGGTCGGTCAGCTCGGCGCGGTCCCAGTCGAAGAAGACCAGGAAGGTGCGGGCCGGGGCCGGGGCGGCGGCCGGGGCGGGGGCGGCCGGGGCGACCACCGGGGCCGGGGCCGGGGCGCCGCCGAAGGCGTAGCGGACGCCGAGCAGCAGGGAGTGGTTGTAGTAGTCGGCGTCGAACTTGCCGGTGTTGGTCACGCCGGTGCGGGTCGACTGGATGTCGAGGTCGGAGGGCACGACGCCCATGAAGCGGTATTCGGCGGTCAGCGCCAGGCCGGGCAGGATGGAGGTCAGCGGCACGGCGGCGCCGAGGATCGCCTGGTAGCCGAAGGTCCAGGCGCTACCGGACAGCAGCGCGTTGTCGTTCGGCGCGGCGGTCAGCACGCGGCGCACGGCCTTGAAGTCATAGGCGACGGCGCCGACGCCGAGGCCGACATAGGGGGTGAACAGCGCGCCCGGGCCGAGGTCGAAGTCGTAGAGGCCGTTCAGCATGAACTGCCAGGAGCGCAGGTTGCCGCCCGAGGTGGCGGCGCCGGTCAGCAGGCCGGAGACCTGGTCGGTCTGGTTCTTGCGGAAGCCGAATTCGGCCTCGGCGCGGACGCCGTTGCCGAAGCCCCAGCCGAGGCTGACCACGCCGACATAGCCCAGGTCGAAATCGGCGGTGCCCGAGCGGCTGTCGAGCACGACAGGGCCGGTGGCGCTGACGTCGACGGACTGGGTGAAGTTCACGCCGGCGCCGGCGCCGAGGTAGAAGCCGCTGATCGGCTGGGCCTGGGCCGCGACCGGCAGCGCCAGCATGGTCGCCGCGAGAAGCGCGTGCTTCGCCTTCATGACACCGTCTCTCCGTGCTGCGATCCGGCGCGACCGCCCCGGGCGAACCCGCCCTTCGGCCATCGCGTCCTGCGCGTCTCGCCGGAACATACACGGTTGGCCCGCTGATGGAATGGCCCCGACAGAGCGCCACCCGGGGGTGTTGCTGCTCCGCAACACGGGCGCGCGCGGGCGCGGACCGGGCTGGCGGGCATGCCGCGCGCACGAAAAAGGGGGCGCCCGGAGGCGCCCCCTGCGACGAAATCCGACCTGGCGGAGCGGATCAGCGGAGCACGATCTCGACGCGGCGGTTCTGCGGCTCGCGCACGTCGTCGGCGGTCGGGACCAGCGGGCGGGTCTCGCCGAAGGCCTGGATGACCATGGCGGAGCGGGGGACGCCGCGGCGCTGCAGCTCGGCTGCCACCGCCTCGGCGCGGCGCTCGGACAGGCGCTGGTTGTACTGCGGGGTGCCGGAGCGGTCGGCGTGGCCGGCCACCTCGATGCGGGTGGAGGAGACGCGCTGCGCGTTGGTCGCCGCTTCGGCGATGATCTGGCGGGCGCGGTCGGTGAGGTCGGCGCGGTCGAAGTCGAAGAAGACCAGGAAGGTGCGGGCCGGGGCCGGGGCGGCGGCCGGGGCGGGCGCCGGGGCGACGACCGGGGCCGGGGCCGGGGCGGCGCCGAAGGCGTAGCGCAGGCCGATCATGATGGAGTGGTTGAAGTTGTCCACCTCGGCCTTGCCGGAGCCGGACCCGGTGCGGGTCGCGTCGATCTCCGGCGAGAGGCTGCCGAGGAAGCGGTATTCGGCGGTCAGCGACAGGCCGGGGGCGAAGGAGGTCAGCGGCACGGCGGCGCCGATGATCGCCTGGTAGGCGAAGCTGCCGTCATTGCCGTCGATCTGCGTCACCACGCCGGTGCCGGTGCGGACGCGGCTGTATTCGTGGATGACGTAGCCGGCGCCGACGCCGATGTAGGGGGTGAAGAGCGGGCTGACGTCGAAGTCGTAGAGCGCGTTGCCCATCACGCCGAAGCTGCGGATGGTGCCGCCGGGGTTGCTGGCGGTGGGCGCGACGCCGAAGCCGGTGATCTGGTCGGCCTCGTTGGAGCGGAAGTTCAGCTCGACCTCGGCGCGGATGCCGTTGCCGTAGCCATAGCCCAGGCTGAGCACGACGGCGTAGCCGGGGTTGCTCTCGACCGTGCCGTTGCGCTGCGCGGCCGTCAGGCCGGTGAAGCCGTCGAGCGAGGCGTCGGAGTTCTGCAGGAAGTTCAGGCCGACGCCGGCGCCGACATAGAGGCCGGAAACCGGCTGCGCCTGCGCCGCCATCGGCAGGGCCAGCACCGTCGCGGCCAACAGCGCCTTCTTGAGGCTCATGATGTCTCTCCTCATGCGGGTCACGCGCCAGGGCAGCCGGAAGGTCAGGCGGCGGGAGCCCCGGTCCAGGGGCGCCTGCGTGCCGGGCCGCGGCCTCGCGCGCTGGGCGATCTCACTGCATGTAAGTAGCACCGGACGCGCCGACGTGACAGGTGACCTGCCCTTGTCGCGCGGCGCTGTTGCCGCTGCGCAACAGGGTGCTGGTGCGCGGATGTCACAAAGGCGACAGGCCGTGCGGATCCGGCGCCGAATCCAGGGCGCCGAGGGGAAGCAGCCGCGTCGCATGGCCCATCTTGCGGCCCGGGCGGGCGTCCGACTTGCCGTAGAGGTGCAGCGCGACGTCGCCGCGGGCCGCCAGCGCCGGCCAGGCGGCGTGCGATTCGGGGCCGACCAGGTTGCGCATCACCGCATCGTGATGGCGGTGGGGGTCCGGCAGGGGCAGGCCGGCCACCGCGCGGACATGCAGGGCGAATTGCGAATGCAGGCAGGCATCCAGGGTCCAGTGGCCGGAATTGTGCGGGCGCGGGGCCATCTCGTTGGCCAGCAGGCGGCCATCGGGGAGGAGGAACAGCTCGAGCGCCAGGACGCCCACCAGGTCGAGCGCCTGCGCGAGGCGCGCGACATGGGCGCGGGCGGCGGCGGCGACCGGGTCGGGGATGGGGGCGGGGGCGAGGGAGAGGTCGAGGATGTGGTCGCGGTGGCGGTTCTCGGTCGCGTCGAAGGTGACGCAGGCGCCGTCGGCGCCGCGCGCGGCGATGGCGGAGACCTCGCGCTCGAAGGGGATGAAGGCTTCGAGGATCAGCGGGCGGGGATGCAGCCGGTCCCAGGCCGGGTCGAGGTCGGCCGGGCTGCGCAGCACCGCCTGGCCGCGGCCGTCATAGCCGAGGCGGGTGGTCTTCAGCACCGCGGGCAGGCCGATGGCGGCGATGGCGGCGTCCAGGCCCGGGCGGTCGGTGACCTCGCGCCAGGGCCCGACGGGGAGGCCGGCGGCTTCGAAGAAGCGCTTCTCCCGGATGCGGTCCTGGCCGATGCGCAGCGCCTCCACCCCCGGGCGGCAGGGGACCAGGGGGGCCAGGGTGTCGAGGGTGGCGGCGGGGACGTTCTCGAACTCGAAGGTGACGACGTCGACGGCGGCGGCGAAGGCGGCGAGCGCGGCGGCGTCGTCGTAGCCCGCGACGGTGCGGGCGGCGGCGACCTGCATGCCCGGGCCGTCGGGCTCGGGCGCGTAGACATGGGCGCGGTAGCCGAGCGCGGCGGCGGCGAGCGCCGACATGCGGCCGAGCTGGCCGCCGCCCAGGATGCCGATGGTGGCGCCCGGGGGCAGGCCCGGCGGCAGGCCCGGCGGAAGACCGGTCATGCCGGGGCGCCGGGCACGGCGTCCGGCACCGCATCGGGCACCGCATCGGGCACCGCATCCGTCTGGGCGGCGCGCCAGGCGTCGAGCCGGCGGGCGAGCGCGGCATCGGACAGCGCGAGGATGGCGGCGGCCAGCAGGGCGGCGTTGACCGCGCCGGCGCGGCCGATCGCCAGCGTGCCGACCGGGATGCCGGCCGGCATCTGCACGATGGAGAGCAGGCTGTCCTGGCCGCGCAGCGCCCGGCTTTCCACCGGCACGCCGAGGACGGGCAGGCGGGTCAGGCTGGCGGTCATGCCGGGCAGGTGGGCGGCGCCGCCGGCGCCGGCGATGATGACCTTGAGGCCGCGCTCCGCCGCTCCGGTCGCGTAGTCGAACAGGCGGCGCGGGGTGCGGTGGGCGGAGACGACGCGCTGCTCGAAGGGGATGCCGAGGCGCGCCAGCGTCTCGGCGGCGTGGCGCATCGTCTCCCAGTCGGAGGTCGAGCCCATGATCAGGCCGACGAGGGGCGGGGCGAGGTCGGGCGGCGTCACGGCGTGGTCCTGTCCGGCTGGGTGCGGTCCGGCGGCCCGGGGCGGGGCCGGGCGGTTGTGGCGCATCGGGGCCGGGCCGTCATGCCCCCCGGCGGGCGGCGCCGCGGGCGGGCGGGCCGCCGGGCGCCGGGATCGATGCCCGCCGGCCGCTGCCGGCCCGCGCGGATCCCGGTGCCGGCGGCAGGCGCGGGGTCAGGCGATGACGTCCGGGATCAGCCGGCTTTCCAGCCAGGCGATCTCGTCCTTCAGCTTGAGCTTGCGCTTCTTCAGGCGCTGCAGCTGCAGGGCATCGGCCCCTGACTCGCCCAGCCGGGCGATCACCGTGTCGAGGTCCCGGTGCTCGCTCCGCAATTCGTGCAACCGGCGGAGGAGGCTGTCGCGGTCGGCCAGCATGCGGCTCCGGTCTCTGCCCGCGCGGCGGCGGGGTGGTCGGGGGGCCGGATCGCGGATGCGCGAATCCGGGCGCGGGGACGAAGAATGGGCTGGGACCCCGCATCGGGGGGCATTAGCATGGCCGGCGCGGGCGCAGAAGTGACGCTTCGCACCGGGGCCGGCTGGCCCGGCCCTGGCAGCGGCAGAGCGTCGTCTCGGCGTCCGCGGACAACGGACAGGGATGACTGCGCATGGCCGAGCTCGCCCGTCTCCGCTCCCTGGAGGAGCGTCACGCCTCCCTCGAGGCCCGCATCGCCGAGGAGTTCGGCCGCCCGCGGCCGGACCCGGATGCGCTTGGCCGGCTCAAGCGGGAAAAGCTGCGGCTGAAGGAGGAGATGGAGAAGCTGCGGCACCGGGTGCACTGAG
Organism: Acetobacteraceae bacterium; assembly: GCA_027487675.1. Taxonomy (GTDB): domain Bacteria; phylum Pseudomonadota; class Alphaproteobacteria; order Acetobacterales; family Acetobacteraceae; genus Falsiroseomonas. The sequence continues at coordinate 8,684 of JAIYDD010000029.1, forward strand.
CGCGGGGTCCTTCCGCGCTGCCGGTGAAGCGGCGCCTGCCCCCCTCACCCTGCCCTCTCCCCCCGGTGGGGGGAGAGGGTTCGCGGCGGGGGCAGGGGGGCGGGGTCCTGCCGCGCTGCCGGTCGGGCGGCGCCTGCCCCCCTCAC
>JAIYDD010000276.1 GCA_027487675.1 Acetobacteraceae bacterium
CGCCGCACCGACCACCAGCCGCGCATGCAGGAAGGCCCCCCTTTTTGCAGCCGGACATCGCCGAACTGCCCCAGCGACACATCCAACATCCACACCACCCCGCCACACCCGACAACCCACACCGAATCAGCGCCCGCCGCGTCGTAGCAAGGGGGGGTTGTGTGAATGGCGTAGCCCCCCAGGGGGGAGAGGGTCAGGGTGAGGGGGGGCAGCGCCACCAGCGCCCTCCGGGACAGCCGCGTCCGGCCCACCCCCTTCCCACGCCCACGCCCCACCCCCACCATGCGCGCGCCGATGCGCCGTGCCCTTCTTCTCCTCCCCCTCCTGCTGGCCGCCTGCGGCACCAGCCGCGCCCCCGCCCCCGCCCGCCCCGACCCGGGCGACATCGCGGAGCCGATCTCCTGCGTCCCCTATGCCCGCGCGCGCTCCGGCATCCGCCTCTCCGGCGATGCCTGGGAATGGTGGGAGGCCGCGGCCGGCCGCCACGCCCGCGGCAGCACGCCGCGCCCGGGCAGCGTGCTGGTCTTCGCCCGCACCGGGCGCCTCCGCGACGGGCACCTCTCGGTGGTGGCGCGCGTGGACGGCTCGCGGGAGATCCTGGTGGACCACGCCAACTGGGCCTCCGGCGCCGCGCGCGGACGCATCGCCACGGGACAGCGCGTGGTCGATGTCTCCCCCGCCAATGACTGGTCGCTGGTGCGGGTCTTCCACCCGCCCTCGAACGCCCTCGGCGTCACCACCTGGCCGACGCGCGGCTTCATCCACGCCGACGCCGCGGTGGCCGCACGCTGACCGACCGCCCGGACCCGGCCCTCGACCCTGCCACCCCGCCACCGCGGGGGCCGCGCGCCGCCCGGCCAAGCCCCCGACACCCGCCGCCCGCCCCTTCCCCCCCGACGCCCCGCTTGCCGAAGCCGCGCCGCCGGGCATTCTGCGGGCAGAACCACACGCCAGAACCACACGGAGGACACGCCATGACGCCCACCAGACGGGCCCTGCTGGCCGCCATGCCCGCGCTCGCCCTGCCCGCCCTCGGCGAGGCCCAGCCCGGCTGGCCCGAACGCCCGGTGCGCGTGATCGTGCCCTTCCCCGGCGGATCGACGCCCGACATCGCCGCCCGCGCGGTGGCCAGCCACTTCCAGACCGCCTTCGGCCAGCCCTTCGTGGTGGACAACCGCGCCGGCGCTGGCGGCGCCATCGGGACGGAGGCGATCGCGCGCGCCACCGACGGCCACACCATCGGCGTCTCCATCGGCGGCCCGGCCAGCACGGCCCGCGTGCTGAACCCCAACCTCGGCTACGACCCGGCGACCGACCTGGCGCCGATCTCGCTGCTGGTGCGGCTGCCGATCGTCTTCGCCGTGCACCCCTCCGTCCCCGCCCGCACGATGGAGGAATTCATTGCCCACGCCCGCGCCAACCCCGGTCGGCTGAACTACGGCTCGGTCGGCGCCGGCACGCTGGGGCACCTGGTGACGGCGGAACTGGCCGCGCGCTTCAACCTGGACATGACCCACGTGCCCTTCCGCAGCGTCCCGCAGGGGGTGACGGAGCTGGTGGCCGGCCGCATCCAGGCGATGGGCGCCGTCTCCGGCGCCGTGCTGCCGCAGGTGCGGGAAGGCACGGTGCGCGCGCTCGGCATCACCAGCGACGGCCGCTTCGCCCAGGCGCCGGACGTGCCCACCTTCGCCGAACAGGGGCTGGGGGCCGCGATCTGGACCTGGATCGGCCTGTTCGGCCCGGCCGGGATGCCGGCCGAGCGCGTCGCGCGGCTGTCGGCCGAGGCTGCGCGGGCGCTGGCGCAGCCGGAAGCCCAGCGGGCGCTGACGGCGGCGGGGTTCGAGGTGGTGGGCAGCGATGCCCCGGCGCTGCGCGCCTTCGTGGCGGATGAGATCGGGCGCTGGGGGCCGCTGATCCGGCGGCTGGACATCCGGCCGGAGAGCTGATCGGGGAGGGGAGGGGAGGCGGATTTGCGGGGGCGCTGCCCCCGCGCCCCCGGCCGGGGGGCGAGCCGCCCCCCGGACCCCGGCGGGTTTTGGCGCCAATCCCTGCCCCCTCCCCCCAACGGGGGGAGAGGGTTGGGTGAGGGGGGCAGTGCCAGGTGACGAGCGACGCCAGGACCCTGCACCTCCCCCTCATTCAGCCGTCGCTCCCAGGGGCGTTGAGGAACAGGGGCGTCCCGGACGCGTCCCGCAGCCTGCCGGATCTCACCCGCGCGCAGGGCGACCGCCGCGGAGCCGGGCCGCCCGCCGACGGCTGAAACGCCGGTGCCGCGGCCCGATGGCGCGTGCCGCAGGGCGGCCTGCTGATCCCCCTGGCACCGCCGACGCGCGACATGCTCAAGGACGCCGCCTGACGCTCAAGACGCTGGACGAGCCGCCGCGCAACGCGCATGATGGGAAATAAGTCCTGCCTGCCCGCGGCCGGCAGGAGGGCTTCCGGCGCGCGATGCGGGAAAGGACCGCCCCGCGCACGGCGCAGCCGACCCTCGGTCTTTGAACCTGTCCATCAGCAGCACCAGCAGCACCCCGCCGCGCCGCCGGCACGCCCCCCTCGCCCAACCCCGGGGGTTTGTCCGGAACCGACGCGGACCCGGGCGGAAAGTGCCAAAGCGCCAAAGTTTCAAAGCCGGCAGCGCCAGGCCAGGCGGGACCCCAAGCCCCCGACGCGCAAGCCGTCACCCCTGGCCCGCGCAGCCCCGCGCGCCGCGGCCCCCGACGGCCCGGCGCGAGCGCCACGCAAAGTGCAAAAGTGCCAAAGCAACAATCGTCCAAAGGACCAAAGCGCTTGGCCCAACCCGCCGGCCCCGCCCGAACGCACGAAAAAGGGGCGGCCCCCTGCGGGACCGCCCCCCTTCCATCCGCCGGGCGTCAGGCCCGGCGCGAGGCTCACTCCGCCGCCGAGGCGGGCGCCGGCTTCTCGCCCTTGGTCTTCCACAGCGAGTAGAAGATGCCGCCCAGGATCATCGCCAGCGTCACGCCGAGCGAGATGGCCGGGTCCACCTTCCCGAAGATCTGGTTCCAGAAGATCTTGCCGCCGATGAAGACCAGCACCAGGGCCAGCGCATACTTCAGGTAGTGGAAGCGGTGCACCATCGCGGCCAGCGCGAAGTACAGCGCCCGCAGGCCCAGGATCGCCATGATGTTCGCGGTGTAGACGATGAAGGTGTCCGTCGTGATGGCGAAGATCGCCGGCACGCTGTCCACCGCGAAGATCAGGTCGGCGATGTTGATGACGACCAGTGCCAGGAACAGCGGCGTCGCCCACACCACCACCTTGCCGCCCTTCGACGGGTCCGGCTTGCGCACGAAGAACTTCTCGCCGTGCAGCTCGTCCGTCACCCGCATGTGCTTCTTGAAGAACTTCACCACCGGGTTCTTCGAGATGTCCGGGTCGCTCTCCGGCACCACCAGCATCTTGATGCCGGTCGCGATCAGGAAGGCGCCGAAGATGTAGAGGACCCAGCCATACTCCTGCACCAGCGCCGCGCCGACCGCGATCATGATGCCGCGCAGCACGATCACCGCGATGATGCCCCAGACCAGGGCGCGGTACTGGTACTTCCGCGGGATGGCGAAGAAGGTGAAGATCAGGCTGATGACGAAGACGTTGTCGATCGACAGCGCCTTCTCGATGAAGAAGCCGGTGAAATACGTCACGCCGGCATGCAGCCCGTCCGAGGTCTCGATGTAGCCGCGGTCGAAGGCCCACCAGATCGCGCCGCCGTAGAGGATCGCGAAGCCGATGTAGAAGGCCGAGAGGTACAGGCTCTCGGCGATGCCCATCTCCTTGTCCTCCTTGTGGAGGACGCCGAGGTCGAAGGCGAGCAGCGCCAGGACGATGGTGAGGAAGCCCACCCACATCCAGACGGGTTTGCCGATCCACTCGGCGGCGAGGAATTCCATGGGCACTGCGCTCCTGGCAGCCCTGCCCGGACACGATCCGGGCCAGGGTCGTGGCGTTCGACGTCGATCCGACATCGCGGCGACGGCCCCGCGCCGGAAGCAGCCGGCAAAGGAAACCGCCGGCACCGCCAGAGGGGCCCGGATCAGCCGCGGCATTTGCCGTGCCGACGTTGCGCTTTCAAGAGTGGATGTGACGAAATCTTTCGGCCACCCGCACGCAAGACGATCGCGCGATGGCGGCGCGGCGAAACCGCGCCTCCCCCCGTTGTGTCCCGCCGCGCGCCGGGCCATCTGGCGGTTTGCGCGGGGCAGGCCGCCGCACTAGTGTCCTGCCACGCGACAACCCGGCCCGCCCCCTGAGGCGGCCCGACCATGGGATCGAGGCGTCACGATGGGTTCGTTCAGCATCTGGCACTGGCTCGTGGTGCTGCTGGTCATCCTGCTGCTGTTCGGCAGCGGCAAGATCAGCGGCCTGATGGGCGACCTGGCCAAGGGCATCAAGTCCTTCAAGGCGAACATGAAGGAAGACGAGGCGCCGAAGGATGCCTCGATGGCGGCCGACGCCTCGGCGCAGACCCCGGCGCAGCCCGCCGGCAGCCTGGCCGGCCCCAACGCCGCGCAGGCGACCGCCACCCAGGCGCAGCCGGCCAACCCGTCCCGCCCCGCGGCCTGACCGCGGCCTAGGGCTTCGGCGGCGGCCGGCGCCACCCGGCGAGCACGGCGCGGCCGCGCGCCCCGCCGCGGTGCGGCCCCGCCGGGGTGCCGCCCGGCATCCCGGGCGGCTCTCCGCCGCCGGGCCTCCGCGCCGCGCGGCCTCGCCCGGCAGTGGCGCGGCGCGCAGATCCAGGGCACCCTGACGCCCGAACCGATCTTCCCCGCCCCTCCGGGCGGGGCGGCGCGCCGACCTCGCTTCGCGGGGCCGGCGCGATGCGTTCCGGGGAGACGTCGATGAGCGACACACCGGCAGGAACCGGGGCGCAGAAGGTGGGCGACGCCGCCGGCCGCGGCGGCCAGGCGGAGGGCATCCGCCAGGTGGACGACATGGAATTCGCCTCCGCCCGCCGCGACCTGGCCGGCTGGCAGGGGCTCGCCTGGCGCGGCGCGGCGGCGGCCTTCGTGCTGTGGCACATGTGGATCCTGCTGGTCCTGCCGGTCGATCCCACCGTCTCCCGCGCCGTGCACGTGTTCCTGGGCGCGGCGCTGGGCTTCGCGCTGTTCGCGCCGCGCGCCAGCGGCAGGCCGGGGTCGCGCGTGCCCTGGTACGACTGGGCGCTGATGATCCCCTGCCTGCTGATCCCGGCCCACTACATCCTGGACGCCGACGGGATCGAGATGCGGTCCTTCATGGGCCCGAACTGGCAGGATCTGGCGGCCGGCGTCGTCGGCATCCTGCTGGTCCTGGAATTCGCGCGGCGCACGGCGGGCCTGGTCATGCCGATGATCGCGCTGGTCTTCATCGCCTATTGCTTCGTCGGGCCCTGGATGCCCGGCATCCTCTACCACCGCGGGGTGGACTGGCAGGCCGCTTCCGTCGAGCTGTTCGGCAACAACGGCGTGCTCGGCACCATCGTGCAGGTCTCCGCCAGCTTCATCATCCTGTTCGTCACCTTCGCCGCCTTCCTGCAGGCGTCGCGGGCCGGCGAGTATTTCAACGACCTGGCGCTCGCCCTGGTGGGCCGCGCCCGCGGCGGGCCGGCCAAGGTCACCGTCGTCTCCGGCCTGCTGTTCGGCACGATCAGCGGCAGCGCGGTGGCCAATGTCGTCGCCTCGGGCGCCTTCACCATCCCGATGATGCGCCGCGTCGGCTACAACCGCGAGACGGCGGCGGCGGTGGAGGCGACGAGCTCGACCGGCGGGCAGATCACGCCGCCGGTGATGGGCGCCGGCGCCTTCATCATGGCCGAGGTGCTCGGCCGCCCCTACACCGACATCGCACTCGCCGGCCTGATCCCGGCGCTGCTGTTCTACTTCGCCAACTACGTCCATTGCGACCTGAACGCCCGCAAGCAGGGCATCCGCGGCCTGCGCCGGGACGAGCTGCCGCGCTGGGTGGACATCGCGCGGCGCTGCTACATGGCCGCGCCGCTGATCCTGCTGATCGCCGTGCTGCTGTCCGGCTATTCGCCCTTCCGCGCCGCGGCGATCGGCATCGCGGCGACGCTGGTGATCATGCTCGGCACCGCGCTGGTCCACCGCATCGGCGTGCAGGGCCAGTCCCTGCCGGGCGCGGTGGGCGGCGCGGCGGTGGAGACGCTGCGCGACATCGAACGCGCGCTGTCCGGCAGCGCGAAGGAGGTGATGCAGCTGATCGCCGTCTGCGCCGCCGCCGGCATCGTCGCCGGCGTCATCGGGCTCACCGGCGTGGGCGGGCGCTTCGCGACCATGCTGCTCGACATCGCCGGCACCTCGGCCTTCCTGGCCATGCTGTTCGCGATGCTGGTGGCGATCATCCTGGGCATGGGCGTGCCGACCACCGCGGCCTATGCGATCGCGGCCGCCGTCGTCGCGCCAGGGCTGATCCGCATCGGGGTCGAGCCGCTGGTGGCGCACATGTTCATCTTCTACTTCGCGATCCTGTCGGCGATCACGCCGCCCGTGGCGCTCGCCTCCTTCGCCGCGGCGTCGATGGCGGGCGCGGACATGTGGCGCACCAGCATGATCGCGGTGAAGCTGGGGCTCGCCACCTTCATCGTGCCCTTCATGTTCTGGCTCTCCCCGGCGCTGCTGGCGCAGGGCGAGCCGCTGGCGATCGCCCAGGCGCTGGTCACCGCGACCTTCGGCGTCTGGCTGCTGGCCTGCGCGACCGAGGGCTGGATGCTGGAGGGCCCGCTGCCCCTGCCGCTGCGCATCGCCGCCGGCGCGGCGGGCCTGGCGCTGATGGTGCCGGAAGTCGTGACCGACCTGGGCGGGCTCGCCGTCGGCATCGGCCTGGTGCTGTGGCAGCGCCGCACCCATCGCCCGGCGGCCGCGGCATGACGATCCCGGCCGAGATCGCGGAGGCGATCGTCCAGGCCGGGCGCCGGCTGGACCGCTTCGGCTGGGTGCCGGCCACCGCGGGGAACTTCTCGATGCGCCTGCCCGGCGGGCGCGTCGCGGTCACCGCCTCCGGGCGGCACAAGGGTTTTCTCGCGGCCGAGGACGTGATGGCCGTCTCCCTCGACGGCACGCCCGAGGAACCCGGCCGGCGCGGCAGCGCGGAGACGCTGCTCCATTGCGGCATCTACCGCCGCTTCGCCGAGGCCGGCGCGGTGCTGCACGGGCATTCCATCGCCAACACGGTGCTGTCGCGCGCCGCCGGCGCGACGATCCGCCTGGCCGGCTACGAACTGCTGAAGGCCTTCCCGGGCCTGCCGACGCACGACGCCGCGGTGGAGCTGCCGGTGGTGGACAACGACCAGGACATCGCCCGCATGCAGCGCGGGCTGGATGCGCTGTGGGACGGCATGGTCGCGCCGGAGGCGCGCAGGACCATTGCTCCGCCGGAGGCGCGCGGGACCATTGCTCCGCCGGAGGCGCGCGGGACCATTGCTCCGCCGGAGGCGCGCGGGACCATTGCTCCGCC
>JAIYDD010000284.1 GCA_027487675.1 Acetobacteraceae bacterium
CGGCATCGCCGGCGAAGCCCGCCAGCGCGGGGGCGGCCTGCAGGGCGGCATGCGCGGTCCCCAGCCGGTCGGCCTGCACCACCGTCGGGTGCGGGGCGGCGGCCGTCTCCACCTGGGGCATGTCGGGGCCGGTGACGATGACGGCCCGGTCGAAGACCTGCTCCGCCGAGGCCAGCAGGTGGTTCAGCATCGGCCGGCCGGCGATCGGGTGCATGACCTTCGGCAGGGATGAGCGCATCCGCGTGCCGAGCCCGGCGGCGAGGATGATGGCGGCGGCTTGGTCCATGCGCCTTCGGGTAGCCGCTTCGACGGCCGCGCCGCAAGCGCGCGCGGCGTCACGAGGGGTTTCGGCGGGTTGCGGGGGGGGGGAGGCGGCGGCACCGGTGGCCCGGGGGGAGGCGTTGCCTCCCCCCGTACCCCCCACCACCAGGGCTGCCGCCCTGGACGGGCGACAGTTGAAAACAGAAGGGGTTCCAAGGGGCCGCTGCCCCTTGGCGGGGCGCCGGGGCAGAGCCCAGGCCGGAGCGCGAGGCGGAGCCTCGCACCGCCCCCCCGGCTTGGCGCCGCCGCCGCCCCCGCGCTACCTGCGCGGCATGAGCAAGCTCGCCGTCTTCGACCTCGACGGGACCCTGGTGGACAGCGCACCCGACCTGCGCGCCGCGCTGAACCGGCTGATGGGGACGCGCGGCCTGGCGCCCTTCGCGCTGCCCGAGGTGATCGCCCTGGTCGGCGACGGCGCCCGCGCCCTGGTGGAGCGTGCGCTGGCCGCCCGCGGCGCGGCCTTCGACGCCGCGGCGCTGGACGCCTTCCTGGCCGACTACACCGCCCACGCCGCGGTCGAGACCCGCCCCTTCCCCGGCATCCCCGCGGCGCTGGACGCGCTGGAGGCCGCTGGCTGGCGGCTCGCCCTCTGCACCAACAAGCCGGAGGCGGCGGCGCGGGAATTGCTGGCCGCGCTCGGCCTGGCGCACCGCTTCGCCGCACTCGGCGGCGGCGACAGCTTTCCCACCCGCAAGCCCGATCCGGGGCACCTGCTGGCGACGCTCCGCGCGGCCGGCGGCAAGCCCGAGGACGCGGTGATGATCGGCGACCACCACAACGACATCGCCGCCGCCGCCGGCGCCGGCGTGCCCGCGGTGTTCGCCGGCTATGGCTACGGGCCGCGCGCCATGGCAGGCGGCGCGCCGGTGGCCGAGAGCGCCGCCGACCTGCCCGGGCTCATCGCGCGGGCGCTGGCTCGGCCCTGACCAGCAGCGCCACCGCCGTGCCGAACCAGCGCGTCGGCATGTCGATGCGCACCGGGATGGGCGGCGCGCCTTCGTAGGGGGCGGCGATCCAGGCGGTGCCGCGCTGCGGCTCGGCGGCCTGGGCGCGGTCCTGGTCCACCCGGAAGCCGGCCACCAGCCGACCCTCGAAGTCGCAGCGCAGCGCCGTGCCCGTCCAGCCGCCGCGCCAGACCGGCACCCTCTCCCACCCCCGCGTGGCGCCGAGGAATTCGCTGCGGCGCCGGCCGTCATAGACCGGCGCGATGCCGTCGCAGCTGCGGGCCTCGGCCACCTGGCGGGCCAGCAGCGCCATGGCCGAGAGCGCGTCCATCGTGCCGCGGCGCATCGCGTCGGGCACCGGCTCGCGCTCCTCCTCGTTCGGGGGGGAGAGTTCCACCAGCCGCGGCTCGCCGCCCTGCCATTCCAGCAGGATGCGCCGCGGCCGGCCGCGCCAGGTGCCCTCGGAGCGGTAGAAGGCCGGCGCCGGCGTGCCGCCCACCCAGGCGCCCGCAACCCGCGTCACCTGCTCGCCCGGGATGATCGCGGCCAGCAGCCCGCGGGCCCGCATCACCGTCTCCATCCGATAGCTCTCGCCGGCCAGGTCCAGCACCGCCTCGAACTGCATCATCGTCATCCCGGCGGCATGCACCTCATAGGTGGCGCGCACCGGCTGCGCGGTGGCGCCGGCGGCGGGAAGCAGCAATCCGAGCAGCAGGAAAGGTCGCATCCCGGCCATATCGGGACGCCCGCGCCATCCGCCAACCCAGCCTTGACACCCCCCGGCCATCCGCCTATCCCCGCGCTCCCGGGCCGGGCGCGTAGCTCAGCGGGAGAGCATCGCCTTCACACGGCGGGGGTCGTAGGTTCAATCCCTACCGCGCCCACCATCCCCTCGCGGGATGGGCAGTTTCCGGCCTTCTCGTGTCTCCGGTTCGCAGGGTTCCGGTTCGCAGGTCTGCGGTTCGCAGGGCTGCGGCGTGCGCCGATCGGGTGGGGCAGCCACGCCGCTCGGCTACGGATCGCGCGCCACGGCCGCCACCAGCCGCCGCAGATCGGCCTCCACCTCGGCCGGCGCCGCGAAGCCCACCTCGCGCCGCAGCCGGCCGGTATCGGCGACCATGAAGGGCACCTCGCCCGGCCGGTCCGGCAGCCGGCCGAGCGCCACCAGCCCGGGCCGCGCCGCCGCCTCGCCGAGCAGCGTCACCACATCCGCGATGCGCCGCCCCTCGCCCGAGGCGACGTTCACCGCCCCCTCCACTCCGCTCGCCGCCAGCGCCGCCAGCGCCTGCCCGATGAAGCGGGTCGAGGCGAAGTCGCGCACCGGCCGGCCCGAGGCGCAGGCGGCTTCCCGCCCCGCTGCCAGCGCGCGGGCGACGAAGGGCACCAGCCGGTCCGGATGCTCGCCCTCGCCGAACAGGTGGAACAGGCGGGCCCAGGCGAAGGGCAGGCCGCGCCGCGCCAGGCGGGCGTGCAATTCCGCCTTGGCCTGGCCATAGGGCGTGGCGGGGGCGATGGGGCGCGTCTCCGGCCAGGGCGCGCCGTCGCCCGGCGCGGCATCGGCGTATTCGGCGCAACTGCCGATGCCGAGGAAGCGCCGGCCGCCGGCTTCGGCGAAGGCCGCCGCCAGCGCCTCCGACGCCTCCACCCATTGCGCGTTCTCGGGCGCGGTCCAGAACTTTCCGTGCGCGACATACCAGGCGCAGTGGACCAGCACGGCGGGGCGCAGGTCGCGCAGCAGGGCGCGCGCATCGCCTTCGTCCAGCAGGTTCGCGCGGTGCCAGCGCGCGGGGCTGCCCGGCGGCGTGTCGCCGCGGCCGACGCCGTGCACCTCGAACCCCAGCGCCGCCAGCGGCGCGGGCAGGGCGCGGCCGACGAAGCCGGCGGCACCGGTGACCAGCACGCGCTCAGCCATCGAAATCGGGCCAGGTCCTGTCGCGGTCGGAGATCACCGCGGGCGGCGCGGGCCAGACGATGCCGAAGGCCGGATCGTCCCAGCGCGCGCCGCGCGCCAGGGCGGGCGCATGAGGCACGTCCATCATGTATTCCACCGCCGCGTCGTCGGTGAGCGTCAGGAAGCCATGCGCGCAGCCGGGCGGGATCAGCAGCGCGTTGCTGTCCTCCGCGCGGAGTTCGACGGCGATGTGGCGCAGCCAGGTCGCGCTGCCCGGCCGCAGATCGAGCGCGACATCAAGGATCGCGCCGCGGGCGCAGCGCACCAGCTTCCGTTCCGCGGAGGGCGCGGCCTGCCAGTGCATCCCGCGCAGCGTGTGGCGGAGGAGATTCTCCGACAGGCTGGCCTGGACGGGGACGAAATCGGTGCCGGCGGCGGCGAAGGTCTCGCGGCAATAGAGCCGCAGGAAGGCGCCGCGCTCATCCCGTGCCTTCGGCGTGCGGATGTCGAGCACGCCGGCGATCGCGGTGGGCGACAGGATCACCCGGCGATCTCCGCCATCGCCGGCACCGCGATGCGGATGCGGCCCGCGAAGCCGCCGGCGCGAAGCTGGCGCGCGACCTCGGGCGCGATGTTCCAGGGCAGGATCAGGATGTCGTCGAGGTTGAGCGCGAGCAGCGCCTCCGGCGTCACCACGGGGATGCGGCTGCCGGGCAGCAGGCGGCCCTGCTTGGCGGGGCTGCGATCCGCCACCGCCAGGATGTCGGCGGCCGTCACGCCCGCGGCGTTGAGGAAGGTGTTGCCCTTCGCGGCCGCGCCATAGGCGCCGATGCGGCGGCCTTGCTGCTTCGCCTGCGCGAGCCAGGCGCGGAAGCCGGCCAGCACGTCCCGCACGCGGGCATCGAAGCCGGCGTAGAAGGCATCCGCATCCAGCCCGCGCGCCGCTTCCTCGGCGCGCAGCTCGGCCAGCGCGGCGGAGGGCGCGCGACGGTCCGCGCTGGACAGCACGCGCAGCGACCCGCCATGCGTCGTCAGGCGCTCCACGTCGAAGACATGCAGGCCGTGGCGCGCCAGCAGCCGCTCCATCGCCAGCAGCGACCAGTAGGCGTAGTGCTCGTGGTAGATCGTGTCGAACTGCACGCCATCGACCATCCGCACCAGGTGCGGCGCCTCGATCGAGACGACGCCGCGCGGACCCGCGAGATGCGCGAGGCCGGCGCAAAAATCGTTCACGTCGGGCACATGCGCCAGCACGTTGTTGGCGGCGATCAGGTCGGCATGGCCGTGGCGGGAGGCGATGTCACGCGCCGCGTCCAGGCCGAAGAAGCGAGTCTCGGTCGGCACGCCGGCGGCGCGCGCCACCTCCGCCACGTTCGCGGCGGGCTCGACCCCGAGGCACGGGATGTTGGCGGCGCAGAAATTGCGCAGCAGGTAGCCGTCATTGCTCGCGACCTCGACCACGAAGCTGGCCGGGCCGAGGCCGAGGCGCGCGGTCATCGCCGCGCAGAACCGCGCGGCGTGGTCCAGCCAGGATTGCGTGGCCGAGGAAAAATAGGCGTAGTCCGAGAAGATCGCGGTGGAATCGACGACGGTGTCGAGCTGCACCAGCCGGCAATCCCCGCACACCACCGCGCGCAGCGGGAAGGCGGGGTCGGGCTGCGCGGCGAGTTCGGGCGGCACATAGGAATTCGCCACCGCCATCGCGCCGAGGTCGCAGAAGGTGGCGCCGAGCGCGCCGCCGCAGGCGCGGCAGGCGGTGACGGGCACGGCGCGGTCGGGCAGCATCAGGCAGTCTCCGGCGCGAGATGCGCGGCGATCGCCGCATCCGTCACGGCGGCCATGTCCTCGCCGCGGCGCCAAGCGGCGTACCAGGCGGCGGTCGCGGCGATGGCGGCCGGCGTGTCGAGGCGCGGATGCCAGCCCAGCGCGCTTCCGGCGAGACTGCTGTCCAGCGCCAGGCGCTTCGCCTCCTCGATCACCGGGTCGGCGGCATGGGTCCAGGCGACGGGCTCGCCGGTGGCGTCGCCCCAGAGGCGCAGCAGCGCGCGCACCGCGATCTCGCCGTCGCGCGGGCCGAGGTTCAGCGCGCGCGGCGTGGATGCCGGGTCGGTCGCGAGAAGCTCGGCCTGCAGCAGGTAGCCGCGCAGCACGTCGAGCACATGCTGGAAGGGCCGCGTCGCGTCCGGGCGGCGCAACACCAGCGGCTCGCCCGCGACCTGCGCGCGCACCAGGTCCGGGATGATGCGCATGTCGGAAAAATCGCCGCCGCCGACGACGTTGCCGGCGCGCGCGGTGGCGACCGGCGCGAGATCGGGGAAGGAGGCGCGGAAGGACGCGACCGCGATCTCGGCCGCCGCCTTGGACGCGCTGTAGGGATCCTCGCCGCCCAGCCTGTCATCCTCGGCGAAGGCGCGCCCGGCGCCGTCGTTGCGGTAGACCTTGTCGGAGGTCACGACCAGCACCGCGCGCAACCCCGGCAGGCCGCGCAGCGCGTCCAGCAGGTTCGCCGTGCCCTGCGCATTGGTCGCGAAGGTGCCGAGCGGATCGCGGTAGCCGCGGCCGACCAGCGCCTGCGCGGCCATGTGGATCACCACCTCCGGCGCCGCGCCATGCACGAGCGCGGCAAGGCGCGGCGCGTCGCGAATGTCGGCGCGCAGGTCGGCGGCCAGCACGGCATCGGCGCGCATGATGGCGAAGCCGCTGTCGCCCTCGGCGGGATCCAGCGCGATGCCCGTGACCCGCGCGCCGAGCAGCGCCAGCATCCGCGCGAGCCAGCTTCCCTTGAAGCCGGTATGCCCCGTGACCAGCACGCGGCGGCCGCGCCAGAAGCCCGGCGCCGGCGTCACCACAGCTTCCACGGCGCCTGCCCCGCGGCCCAGAGGCGATCGAGCGTCTCCCGGTCGCGCAGCGTGTCCATCGGCTGCCAGAAGCCGCGATGGTCCCAGGCGCGCAGCTCCCCGTCGCGGGCGAGCGCTTGCAGCGGTTCCTGTTCCCAGCTGGTCGCGTCGCCCTCGATGCGGTCCAGCGCGGTGGGCGACAGCACGAAGAAGCCGCCATTGATGGTGCCGCCATCGCCGGGCGGCTTCTCGATGAAGGCGTCCACGCGGCTGCCGTCGCGCGCCAGCGCGCCGAAGCGGCCGGGCGGGACCACGGCGGTGACGGTCGCCTGGCGGCCATGCGCGCGGTGGAATTCGATCTGCCCGGCGATGTCGACATCGCCGAGGCCATCGCCATAGGTCATGCAGAAATCGCGTTCCCCGCGCAGGTGTTGCGCGACGCGCTTCAGGCGCCCGCCGGTCTGCGTGTCCTCGCCGGTGTCCACCAGCGTCACGCGCCAGGGCTCGGCGGCGGGGCGCAGCACCTCGACATGGCCGGTGCCGAGATCGACGCGGATGTCGGAGGCGTGCAGCCGGTAGTTCAGGAAGTATTCCTTGATCATCCACCCCTTGTAGCCGAGGCAGATCACGAAGTCGGACACGCCATGGTGTGCGTAGAGCTTCATGATGTGCCACAGGATCGGCCAGCCGCCGATCTCGACCATCGGCTTCGGCCGCAGCGCGGTTTCCTCGGCCAGCCGCGTGCCGCGGCCGCCGGCGAGGATGACGGCCTTCATGCGGGGCGGGCCTTGGGGGTGGGGGGCGCGGCGTGCGATGGCCGCCCCCCTCCTCTCACCCCGACGACGCACTGCGCCGGCGCTCCTCCCCCCTGCGGGGGGAGAGGGCTTTTCGGGGTTGCGGTCATGCCCGCGCCACCGCTTCGCATTGCGCGTAGAAGGCGCGCGTGAAGCGTTGCGCGTCGCCCAGCGGGTTGGCGCGGATCATCGCGCGCAGCTCGCGCCGCAGCATCCGCCGCCGCGCCCGGTCCTCGCCGATCGCCACCGCCTTCGCCACGTAGTCCTCGACGCTGAAGGCGCAGAGATCGCCCAGGCCCGCATTCGACAGGTTCGAATAGCTGAGCCGCTCCGGGAAGCCGTTGCCGACCAGCGTCACCACCGGCACGCCCATCCACAGCGTCTCGCAGGTGGTGGTGCCGCCGACATGCGGGAAGCTGTCGAGGGCGACATCGATGCTGTTGTAGTGCGGCATGTGCTTGCCGCGCACGCCGACGAAGTCGATGCGCGCGGGATCGACGTCGCGCCGCGCGAATTCCGCCCGCGCATTGGCGACGAAGCTCGCCGACCCGCCTTCGGGCCGCACGAACAGGAAGCGGCTGCCAGGGGCCGAGCGCAGCACGGCGGCCCAGGCGTCCAGGCATTTCGGCGTGTATTTGTAGGGGTTGTTCATCGTGCCGAAGGTCAGCGCGCCGCGGCGTTCCTCGGCCAGACCTTCCTCGATCGCGAAGCTGTCGTGGAAGCCCAAGCGCCCGAGCGCCACCCAGCTTTCCGGCATGGCGAAGGGCTTCTCGATCAGCAGCCGCGGATCCTCGGGGCGGATGTAGGGATCGACCAGGATGTAGTCGATCCGCTCCAGGCCCGCCGAATGGGGATATCCCAGCCAGCTCGCGCCGATCCGCGCCGGCCGGTACGCCATGACGTCGAGCTTGTTCATCGCCGTCGAGCCGCCGAGCTCGAACAGGATGTCGAGCCCGTCCGCCGCGATGCCTTCGGCCACCTGCGCGGAGGGCTTGCGCGGCCACCAGCGGAAGGCATGCGCGCGCCCCTCGATCAGCGTCTGCACCTGGTCGCGCTGCCCCTCGTAGAAGGAATAGCAGTAGAGCTCGACACGCTCGCGGTCGTGCTGCTCGATCAGCGGCAGCGCGAAGTAGCTGACCGGATGGTGCCGCAGGTCGGACGACATCAGCCCGACGCGCAGCCTGCGGCCGGTGGACAGCGCCGGCATCGGCAGCGTCTGCACCGGCCGGATCGCCGCTTCCTCCCGCCGCCCCCAGGCGCGGTGCCATTCGACGATGCGCAGCCGGTCCTCGTCGGTGTCCACCTGGCCGAGTTCGTAATGCAGGGCGGAGACGCGGCCCTCCACGATCCAGCCCGGGGCGAGTTCCGGCAGCGTGCCGGTGCCCGCCAGCCGCGCCATGTCCATCACGCGCTGGAAGACGGTGCGCAGCGCGCGCGCATGCCGCGCGAGGCGCCCGCGCGCCACATCCATCAGCCGCCGGGCGACGACGTAGGAGCGTTCGAGATGCGCCACCTCGTCGTCGTAGCGGCTGCGCGACAGGCTATCGACCAGCGCATCCATCACGTCCGGGTCGTCGGGATGCGCGGCGAAGGCGCGTTCCAGCGCTTCGTTCGCCTGGCGCCGGTCGCCGTCGCCATGGATGCGCGCCATCAGCAGGTTGGCCTGCTTCTCGCCGGGGTCGCGCGCCACCACGCGCGCCAGCGCCGCCAGCGCCTCCTCGGGCTTGCCCTGCCGGCTCAGGATGCGCGCCTCCATCACCTCGGGCCCGGCATCGCCGGGGCGGGCGGCGCGCAGCCGGGCGATGGCGGCGGCGGCCTTTTCCAGCTCGCCGCGGTCCATCAGCATCGAGATGTAGAGCGTGCCGAGGTCGCGTTCCTTCGGATCCAGCGCGAAGCCCTTCTCGAGCACCGCCAGCGCCTGGTCCGTCTCGCCGGTGGCGCGCAGCATCCGCCCCAGCAGCCGGTGCAGCTCGGCGTTGCGCGGATCGAGCTTGACGGCGGCGGCGAAGGCCGCGGCGGCGGCCGGGTAGTCGCCGCGCGCCTCGTGCACGTTGCCCAGGTTCTGCAGCGGCGAGGCGTTGCGCGGCTCCAGCCTTCGGGCGAGCTCCAGCATCGGCACCGCCTCCTCCAGCCGCCCGGCGCGCTTGAGGCAGACGCCGAGCGTGTTGGCGAGCGCGAATTCCTTGGGCTTGCGCGCCTGGGCGGGGATCAGCACCTCGGCCGCCTCGGCATGGCGGCCGGCGGCGGTCAGCGCCAGGGCCTGCGGCAGCGCCAGCGCCTGGGCCGAGGCGCCATGCGCGATGGCGGTCGCGAAGGCCTGCGCGGCCTCGGCCTGCCGGCCGGATTGCGCCAGCACCGTGCCGAGCTGCTGCCAGGCCATGCCGTTCTCCGGCTGCTCCGCCAGGCGCGCGCGCAGCGACTGCTCGGCCTGCGTCAGCTCCGCCGGTCCGGGCGCGGAACGGGCCGCCACGGCGGGGCGGCGGGCGGCGTGTGGCGGGGGCATGGTCCTCCGGCTCGTCAGGCGCGGCGACGCGCCGCCGATGGTGGCCGGCCGGGGGGCGGGACGGGCCGGCGGACGCGCCCATCGCGGTAACACGGCGGCGCGCGCAGCGGCAAGGCGGGGCCGCCGGCACGCCCCGTGGTTGCCGGCGCGGCGCTCGGGTAGAGAAACGTCGCATGAGCGCGTCGCCCCCCGCCCCGCCCCCCGAGCCCCCCCTGCCGGAGGCCGCGCTGCTGGCCCGCATCCCCCTCGGCGCCGGGCCGGTGGTGCTGGCGGGCTGCGGCGCCGCCGCCATCGCCGCCGCGCTCCGCCGCCGCGACCCCGCGGCCCGCCTGGTGGGCACGGAGGCCGACCCGGCGCTGGCGGCCGAGGCGGCGCGCCTGCTCGACGAGGTGCACCCCCTGCCGCCCGGCACGCCGCCGCCCCTCCCGCCCGGCAGCGCCGCCTGCCTGGTGCTGCCCGCCGCCGCGCTGCGCCCGGACCCCGCCGCCGCGCTGGCGCGCTTCGCCGCGCTGCTGGCCCCCGGCGGGGTGCTGCTGGCCGCCGCGCCGAACGGCGCCCGCTGGACGCTGGCGCGCGCCCTGCTGGCCGGCGAGGAGCCGCCGGCGGCCGGCTTCCCGCTCGGCTTCGAGGGGATGCGCGCGGCGCTGGCCGCCGCCGGCCTGGTTCCCCTCGAAGCCCTGCCGGAAGCGCCGGACGCCGCCGAGGCGCAGGACTTCGCCCGCCGCATCGCCCCGGCGCTGGCCGCCATGGGCAACACCGAGGAGACCTTCCTGCGCCGCGCCGGCCCGGCCCGCATCCTCTGGCGCGCCACGCGCGGCCGCGTCGCGCCGCTGGTCGTGGTGGCGCAGGTGCTGAAGCCGGTGGGCGGCGTGAACGATGTCCGCGTCGACCTGCCGCTCGGCGCGCTGGCCACCCGCCCCGGCGTCACCATCCGCCTCACCCAGTCGGCCGAGCTGCCGCAGGTGGCCGAGGGCACGCCGCGCATCCTGCTGCTGCAGCGCCGTCTGCTGGACACCCCGCAGGCGCCGGCCTTCGTCCAGCAATACCGCCGCCGCGGCTGGGTGGTGGTGCAGGAATTCGACGACGACCCGGACCATTGGCCGGTGATCGGCGCCTCCGGCCACTTCGCCTTCCGCGGCGTGCATGCGGTGCAGACCTCGACCCCCGCGCTGGCCGCGCTGCTCGGCCAGTGGAACGAGGAGGTGGCGGTCTTCCCCAACACGGTGGCCGAGCTGCCGGAGCCGCAGAATTTCCGCGACCCCGACCGGCTGACCCTGTTCCTGGGCGCGCTGCGGCGCGAGGAGGACACCGCCCCCTTCATCGCGCCGCTGAACCGCGTGCTGGCGGCGGCGAAGGGAAGGCTGGCGGTGGACGTGGTGTACGACCGCGCGACCTTCGACCGGCTGCAGACCCCCCACAAGGCCTTCGCGCCGCTGCTGCCCTACGCGGCCTATCGCGCGCGGATGGCGCGCTGCGACCTCGCCTTCCTGCCGCTGGCGCCGACGCGCTTCAACGGCTTCAAGTCCGACCTGAAATTCGTCGAGGCCGGCGCGCACCGGCTGTGCGTGATCGCCAGCCCGACGGTCTATGCCGGCACGATCCGCCCGCAGGAGACGGGGCTGGTCGTCGACAACCCCTCCCGCTTCGAGACGGCGCTGACCCGCCTGCTGGCGGAGCCGGCGCGGGCGCGCGCCATGGGCGATGCGGCGCGCGACTGGGTGCGGGCGAACCGGCTGCTGGCGGGCCATGTGCAGGCGCGGCTCGACTGGTACCGGTCGCTCTGGGACCGGCGGGCCGAGCTGGATGCGGCGCTGCTGCGCCGCGCGCCGGAATTCGCCGGGCTGGCCTGATCCCGGCCGGCGTCGGCCAGCCCGCGCCCGGCGGGCCGGCCCGGGCCGCGACGCCCGGCGAAGCGCCGGCGCCCGGTGGCATGCCGGCCGGCGCCGATCCCGGCCCGCGGCCTGGGGGGGACATGCGCCGGCATGTCCGCGGGTCAGGGTCAGTTCGCGCCCTGCGGGCGGCGCTCGCCGCGCGGTGCGTCGCCGCGGCGGCCGACGACCTCCTCCCGCGTCAGCGCGCCGTCGGCGTTGTCGTCGCGGGCGCGGAACATCGCCTCGGCGAAGGGGCGCAGCTCCTCCAGCGTCACGCGGCCATCGGCATTGGCGTCGAGGGCGCGGAACATGCCCTGGCCCCGCTGCTCGGCGCGCTGCTGCATCTCGGGCGGCGGGGTGCGGCCGCCCATGCGGGACTGCGCAAAGGCGCGCAGCTCCTCGAAGCCCACGCCGCCGTCGCGGTTCGTGTCCACCTCGGCGAAGCGCGCCTGCAGCCAGGCCCAGCCCTCGTCGCGCGTCACCCGGCCGTCATTGTCGGCATCCGCGCGGGCGAAGGCCTCGCCGGCCGCGAAGCCGCCCATGCCGCCGCGCATCCCGTGGTGGCCCGGCCCGGGCTGCGCCACCGCCACCCCAATCGCGGCCGTCGCCGCCACCGCCACGCCCGCCAGCAGGGCGATCCTCGTCCTCGTCATCGCGTTCTCCTTCGCGCCGGCACCTTCCGGCCTGCCACCGAAGATGGCGTGGCCATGCAACGCGGGCGTTGCGGACAGGGTCTCGGCGCGTGAGGAAAGGTAACGGCGTTGCGCCGGGGCCGTTCAGCCCGGCGTGCCCGCCTCGCCCAGGTCCCACCACAGGCCGGCAAACGCCGCGATCCCCTCCCGCGCCGCGGGCAGCAGCAGGTGCTCGTCCGGCCCGTGCTGCCTGCACCCGTTGTAGCTGTGCGGGATCCAGACCAGCGGCACGCCGAGCAGGTCCACGAAGACATCGCCCGGCAGCCCGCCGGAGCTGTTGGGGATGACCTGCACGCGCCCGCCCAGGCTGCGCAGCATGGAGGCCTGCGCCCAGCGCACCCAGGGATGCGCCGGATCGGTGCGGCTGGCGGCCATGCGGATGCCGGAATTCTCGATCGCGACCTGGTGCAGCCCCGCCTCGTCCAGATGCGCGCGCAGCGCCGGCATGAAGCGGGCGGGGTCGGCATCCACCGTGTAGCGGATCTGGCAATGCGCGCGCGCCCAGGGCGCGACGGCATTCACCGGCCCGTCCGGCTTGCCCGAGAGCATCGCCAGCACGATGAAGCTGCACCAGCCATAGATCTTCTCAGCCGACGTCAGGCCGGGCTCTCCCCAATCGGCGTCGATCGTCGCCGCACCTTCGCCGCCGCCGACCGGGCAGCCTTCCAGCACCGCGCGCACCGCCGTCGGCACGCCGCCCGGCGGCAGCCAGTCGCGCACACGGATGCGCCCCTGCCGGTCGATGATGGCGGCGATGGCATGCGCCAGCAGCACGGCGGGGTCGGTGGTCAGCCCGCCCCAATGGCCGGAATGCACGCCGCCTTCGCGCAGTCGCACCGCCAGGTCGAAATGGAAGGTGCCGCGGGTGCCGGTGGCGATGGTGGGCAGGCCGGGCTCCACGCGCGGCCCGTCGGAGGCGATGAGCACATCGGCGGCCAGCGCCTCCGCCTGCGCGGCGACGAAGTCGCGCAGCCCGGTGGAGCCGCGCTCCTCCGCCATCTCCAGCACCAGCTTGAGGTTGAACCCGATACGCCCGCCGCGCTCGGCGATCACCGCCTCCAGCGCCGCCAGGTTCAGCGCGTGCTGGCCCTTGTTGTCGGCGCCGCCGCGGCCGTACCAGCGGTCCCCCTCCCGCGTCAGGGTCCAGGGGGAGAGGTCGTCGCGCCACTGGTCCTCCAGGCCGCGGACGGTGTCGCCATGGCCGTAGAGCAGCACGGTCGGGCGGGCCGGATCCTCGATGCGGGTGGCCATCAGGATCGGGCCGAAGCCGGGGCGGGGATTGGGGTGGATCGCGGCCTCGAAGCCCAGCCGCGCCAGCCAGGGGGCGATCGCCGTCTCCAGATAGGCGGCCAGCGCCGGGGCGCCCGCTTCCTCCTGCGAGGTCGAGGGGATGGCGACGAGCCCGGCCAGCAGCCGCTCGAACCCGCCCTGGTCGAAGAACCCGAGCGCCCTGTCGATCGCGCCCTGCCGCGTGGCCATCCCGTCGCTCCCGCCGCGCGGCGTGGTGTGGAGGGGGGGACCGCCGCGCGGGCCCAGGATGCGACCCGCCGCCGCGGCGCGTCCAGCCGGGGGCGGGGCCGGCACCGGGGAAGGTGTCAGGCCTTGGGGATGGAGGCCGGTCGATGGGCGCGGCCCCGCTTGTGCGGGGACGGGCGCTGGTCCGCCCGGCCTCAGCGACTGGTGCCGGCCGGCGCCCCGGCGCTGCCCCCGCCGCTGCCCGCCAGCCCCGCGCCGAGCGCGATGGCGCCGATCAGCGGCAGCAGCCCGAGCCCCGGCAGCGCCAGCCCCACCGCGCCCGGCGCCAGCACCACCGGCGCCGCGGGCAGGCCGGCGGCCGGCGGCACGGCGGCGGCGGGCGCCAGGGCGGCCGCAGGCGGCACGCCCGCCGGGGCAGGTCCCGGCGGCACGCCCGCCGGGGCAGGTCCCGGCGGTGCGCCCGCAAGGGCCGGCACCGCCGGCGGGGCCGCGGCGGCCG
>JAIYDD010000006.1 GCA_027487675.1 Acetobacteraceae bacterium
CTGTCCGCGGGGACCCGCCACGACCTTGTCCCAGACCGCGCGCTGCGCCTCGTCCAGCTCCTCGCGCGAGGCCGGCAGGGGGATGCGCGGGGCCATCAGATGACGCCCTTCGCGGCCAGCGCGTCGCGTTCGCCGGCGTCCAGGCCGAGTTCGGCCAGGATCTCGGCGGTGTGCTGGCCGAGCGTCGGCGGCGCGCGGTCGAAGCCGAGCGGCGCATCCTGCATCCGGATCGGGCCGACCACCTGCGGCACGCTGCCGGCCAGCGGATGCGGCAGCTGGCGCAGCAGGCCGCGATGCACCACCTGCGGGTCGGCGAAGACATCGGGCACGGCGTTGATCGGCCCGCAGGGCACGCCCGCGGCATCGAGCAGCGCGGTCAGCTCCGCGCGGGTGAAGTCGCGGAAGCGTTCGGCGAGCAGCGGCGTCAGCGCGGCCTCGTGGCGCACGCGGTCGGCATTCCTGGCGAAACGCGGATCGCCGGCCCAGTCGGGACGGCCGATCGCCTCGCAGAGCTTCGCGAACTGCCCGTCATTGCCGACCGCCAGCACGATATGGCCATCGGCCGCCGGGAAGACGTCCTGCGGCTGGATGTTCGGATGCCGGTTGCCGGCGCGGTGCGGCACCTTCTGCCCCACCAGCCAGTTCATCGCCTGGTTGGCGAGCAGCCCGGCGGCGACGTCGAGCATGGCGAGGTCGATCGTCTCGCCCTGCCCGGTCCTGTCGCGCTTCGCGACGGCGGCGAGGATGGCGACGGCGGCGTACATGCCGGTCATCAGGTCGATGATCGGCACGCCGACCTTCTGCGGCGCGCCGTCGCGCTCGCCGGTCAGGGACATCAGCCCGCCCATTGCCTGGATCATGAAGTCGTAGGCCGCCTGGTCGCGCCGCGGCCCGTCCTGGCCGAAGCCGGTGACCGAACAGCAGATCAGGTCGGGCTTCGCGGCGCGCAGGCTGGCGGCGTCGAGCCCGTACCTCGCCAGCGCGCCGGCCTTGAAATTCTCCACCACGACGTCGCAGCGCTGCGCGAGGTCGCGCACCAGCGCCTGGCCTTCGGGCCTGGCGATGTCGATCGTCACGCTGCGCTTGCCGCGGTTGACCGAGAGGAAATAGCCGGCCTCCTGCGTCGGCGTGCCGTCCTCGGCCTTCAGAAATGGCGGGCCCCAGGCGCGCGTGTCGTCGCCGGTGCCGGGGCGCTCGATCTTGATCACGTCGGCGCCGAGATCGGCCAGGATCTGCGTCGCCCAGGGCGCGGCCATGATGCGGCCGAGGTCGAGGATGCGGAGGTGGGAGAGCGGTCCGGGCATCGGCGTCAGGCGTCCACGATCGCCGTCGCGCGCATCGAGGGACGTTCCGCGAAAGCCTGCTGCCAGGCGGAGAGGCGCGGGCAGCGCGCGCGCCAGCCGAGGTCCGGGAAGCGGAAGTCCATGTAGGCGCCGGCGATCGCCGTGGTGATCTGCGCAAGGCCGGCGGGCGCTTCCGCGATGGCGCCGATCTCGGCCTCCAGCGCCGGCAGGACGGCATCCGTCTTCAGCGCGAAGGCGTCGAGCAGCGCCGGCAGGGGATGCGCCCTGTCGCGCTCGTTGCGCCAGAGGATGAGCAGGTCGAGGAAGCCGTCCGCCAGCGCGTGGCGGCGCAGTTCCGCGATGCGCGCGAGACCGGCGGCGGGAATGAGCCGCCCGCCGCCGGCGAGGCTGTCGAGATACTCGATGATGACGAGGCTGTCGTAGAGGATGGTGCCGTCGTCCAGCACCAGCGTCGGGATCTTGCCGAGCGCGTTCTCGGGCAGCAGCTCGCGCGCCGGCTTCTGCATGGCGACGACCGTGCGCACCGTGGCGATGCGCTCCGCGAGGCCGAGTTCATGCGCGGCGACCATGACCTTGCGCACGAAGGGGGAGCGCGGGGACCAATGCAGCTTCATCGTGCCCTGCCCCGCGCCTTCGGCGCGCCTCCCTTGCGTTCAGGCCAAAAGGCCAGTCATATGACTTAAGCAGGGTGATCCGCCGCCGTCCAGCCCGGCCGACCGGCGCGCGCCGCGGCGCCCTGCCGGGGGAAACGGATCGCGATGCCGATCACCTACGAGGCCGTGAAGCGGCTCTCCGCCCAGCTCTACGACTGGTCGCTGCGCCGCGTGCCGGACGACACGAAGCTCGGCCTGCGCCGCGCGCTGGAGGCGGAGACGCATGCGGGCGCGCGGCAGGTGCTGAAGATGATGCTCGGCAGCGCGCAGCGCGCGGAACAGGACGAGCGCTTCGTCTGCTCGGACGCCGGCGTGCCGGTCTACCACGTCACGATCGGCACGGCGGCGCGGCTCGAGGGCGACATCAAGGCCGCCATCGCGGACGGCTTCGACGAGCTGGTGGCGACCATCAGCCCGCCGCTGCTGAAGCATGTCACCAACCCGCTGACCAACGAGCGCGGCCACAAGGGCAAGGACATGCCGCTGGTGACCTGGGACGTCGCCGGCGGCGCGGACTGGGTCGAGATCCTGTGCCAGCCGAAGGCGCTCGGCTCCGGCCGCTGGGCGGCGCTCGAGACCTTCTCCTTCCCCAGCCTCGCGCAGATCGAGGAGTACGTGATGAAGGTGGTGCTGCAGGCGGGCTCGCAGCATTGCCCGCCGGTGATCATCGGGGTGGGCATCGGCGGCAGCTTCGACGTCGCCGCGCGCATCGCCAGCAAGGCGACGATGCGCCAGGTCGGCAGCACCAACCCCGAGCCGGTGCTGGCGGCGATGGAGGAGCGGCTGCTGCGCGCGGTGAACGCCACCGGCTTCGGCCCGATGGGCACGGGCGGCGACACCACGGCGCTGGCGGTGCATGTGGATTACGCCTCGGGCCACGGCTACACGCCGGTCGCGGTCTGCTTCAACTGCTGGATCAATCGCCGCACGCGCGCGCGGCTGCACGCGGATGGCAGCGTGGAGCGCTTCGAATGAGCGACGCCTTCCGCCGCATCCGGATGCCGATGACGCGCGAGGAGGCGCGCAGCCTGCGCGCGGGCGACATCGTGCTGCTCGATGGCGAGATCGTCATCACCGCGGGCCTGCCGACGATCCAGCGCCTGGTCGGCTGCGCGGAGGCGGGGCGCGACCCGCCGATCGCGCTCGCGGGCGGATCGCTGCTGCATCTCGGGTCGTATTCGCGCGACACGGCCGATGGGGGGCTCGAGATCCTCTACATGAACCCGACCACTAGCACGCGCTTCAACGCGCTGATGCCGCGGCTGATCCGGCATTTCGGCCTGACCGCGGTCGGCGGCAAGGGCGGGCTCGACGCCGGTTGCGTCGCGGCGATGGCGGAGGTGGGCTGCGTCTACCTGTCGTTCCTGGGCGGCGGCGCGCCGCTGCATTCGGCGGCGATCACGGCGGTGCGGGAAGTGGCCTACCCCGACCTCGTCGCGCATTACCGGCTGGTGCGCCTGGCGGTGGAGGGGCTCGGGCCGGTGACGGTCGGCATCGACGCGCATGGCAACAGCCTGTTCGACACGCTGCAGGCACAGGCGCGCGACCGGCTGCCTGGCATACTGGACGCGCTCGCGGCCAGCCGCGACTCGGGCTGACCGCGGCGGCCGCGTCCGGATGGCCGAAGATCCCGACCGCTTCGACAATCCGCGCGAGGCTCCCCGGGCCATGCCAGCGTCCGACCGGGGTCGGATGAAGCGCGAATGGCGGCATCCGTGGCCCGCGGCGGGGCCCGCCGGGAAGCGGTCCGGCGTTGCGTTGCGGCAGGGCGGGGCGCCGCGAGGTTCAGCCCTCGAGCAGCTCCCGGAGAGATCGCACGGCTGTCGCGTAGCCCCGGGCGTCGAGCCCGGCGATCACGGCCGTGGCGACGCCGGAGACGAGCGAGCGGTGGTAGATCGGCTCTCGCCGATGGATGTTGGAGATGTGCAGCTCGATCACCGGGCCGTCGAACATCTTCAAGGCATCGAGCACGGGGATCGAGGTGAAGGTCAGGCCCGCCGGGTTGATCACGAGGCCCGCCGCGCCGGTATCCGTCGCCGCGTGGATCCACTCGACGAGCTGCCCTTCGTGGTTGGTCTGGCGGAACACCACCGTGTCCTCGCCCGCCGCGGCGTGGCACATGGCCTCCACCTCGGCGAGCGTCGTGTGGCCGTAGATCTCGGGCTCGCGCTTGCCCAGGCGGTTCAGGTTGGGGCCGTTCAGCACGTGGATGGTTCTGGCCACAGCAGCTGCCTCTCATGCGCGGGACGGGGCGCGGCCGTCAGCCCTTATAGCCGAGCTGCCGCGGCAGCCAGAGCACGAGCTCCGGCACGAAGGTGATCAGCATCAGCGCCGCGAGCATGGCGGCGATGAAGGGAAGCGTGTGGCGCACCACCGCCGAGAGCGGCGCGTCGGACAGCTTGGCCACGATGAACAGCAGCAGCCCGTAGGGCGGCGTGATCAGCCCGATCATGATGTTGACCACCACGACCACGCCGAAATGCACCATGTCCACGCCCAGGGCATGCGCGGTCGGGATCAGCACGGGCACGACCACCAGCAGGATCGTGCTGCCTTCCAGCAGGCAGCCGAGCACCAGCAGGATGAGGTTCACCGCGAGCAGGAACTGCCACTGCGAGAGCTCCCAGCCGGCCAGCACGCCGCGCACGGTGTTCGGGATGTTCTCGCTGGCGACGACGTAGTTGAAGGCCAGCGCGCCCGCGATCAGCATGCCGATCGCGGCGGTGGCGCGCGCGCTTGCCAGCACCGTCGCGTAGGTCTCGCGGGCGGAGATGCTGCGGTAGAGCACGGCGGCCACGACGAAGGCGTAGGCGGCGGCGACGGCGGCGGCTTCGGTCGGCGTCATGACGCCGCCATAGATCCCGCCCAGCAGGATCACGGGCATCAGCAGCGCCGGCGTCGCATCCCAGGAGAGGCGCGGGATGTCGCGGAGGGGCACGCGCTCGGCGACCGGGAAGCCGTGGCGGTTCGCCATCCAGCTGTTGATGGCCATCTGCACCAGCCCCATCAGCAGCCCGGGGACCACGCCGCCCAGGAAGAGGTAGCCGATCGAGGTGTCGGCGATCAGCGCGTAGAGCACCATCGGGATGGAAGGCGGGATGATCGGCCCGATCACCGCCGTCGCCGCGGTGATGGCGGCCGCGTAGCTGGCCGGATAGGCGCCGTTGCGCTTCATCATGTCGATGATGATCTTGCCGCTGCCCGCCGCGTCCGCGATCGCCGAGCCCGACATGCCGGCGAAGATCACGCTCTGCACGACGTTGACGTGGCCGAGCCCGCCCCGCAGGCGCCCGACCAGCAGGTTGCAGAAGCGCAGCAGCCGATCGGTCATGGTGCCGGCGTTCATCAGGCCGGCCGAGAAGATGAACAGCGGCACGGCGAGCAGGATGTAGCTGCCGTTGAGCCCGTTCAGCACCTGCTCCGCCGCGATCGACATGTCCTGGCCGGAGGCCGCGAGATAGAGGATTGAGCCGGTGATCATCGCCAGCCCGATCGGCAGGCCAAGCAGCGACAGGCCGATGATGGCGAGCAGCGCCAGGGTGAACGGATCGCCGAGGGTCACGCGCCCCTGCCTCCGCCGTGCCGGCGCCCGGTCGCCGCGCGCCATACGATGACCCCGTGGCGGATGATCATCGCCACCGCGAAGACGAGGTAGACCGAGTAGAGCCAGTCGAACCGGATGCCGAGATAGGCGGACTTCTCCACCCGCATGAAGGTGACATAGTCCCAGACGGCCGGCAGCGACCAGCCGAAGACCGCCACCACGACGGCGCCGGTGATCGCGTCGCACAGCCTGCGCAGCGGGGCCGGCGCGGCGGCGTAGAGGATGTCGAAGCGGATCTCCTCCTCGTCGGTCAGCACCAGCGCCGCGCCCCAGAGGATGCCCCAGACCCAGGCGAGGGTGGACACCTCGGTCGTCCAGCCGACCGGGGCGTTCACCACGTAGCGCATGACGATCTGGATGACGAAGGCGACGAACATCGCCGCCAGCAGCGCTGCCAGCACGTCCTCGGCGCGCCGCCGCGCCCAGCCGGCGACGCGGCGCGCGAGGGACGTCATGGCCTGGCCGGACGGAACGCGGTGGTGCCCCAGATCAACGGACCGCGCTGATCCGTTCCAGGATGCCCTGCGGCCAGCCCTGCGACTGCGGCGAGGCGAGGTAGCGGCGCTGCGCCTCCGCGCGGAAGGCATCCACGTTGGGCGCATAGACCTCGAGGCCCTGGCCGCGGAAGAAGGCGACCATCTCCTCCTCCTGCGCGAGGTGCCGGCGGGCGCTCTCCTCGATCGCCCGGTTCGCGGCGGCCTGCACCGCCTCGCGCTGCGCGGGCGTCAGCCCGTCCCAGACGCGCGCCGAGACGGAGAGCAGGTCGTAGGCGACGAGGTGGCTGGTCAGCACGAACTGCGTCGTCACCTCGTGGAAGCGCATGGTGCGGCTGGTCGGCAGCGGGTTGTCCTGCCCGTCGACCGCGCCGGACTGCAGCGCGGTGTAGAGCTCGGCGAAGGCCACCGGCGTCGGGTTCGCGCCCAGCGCCTCGCCCAGGAACTGCCAGGTCTCGCCCGGCGGCATGCGCAGCTTGAGCCCACGCATGTCGGCCGGCGTCGAGATCCGCGTGCGCGGGCGGAGGTTGACGTGGCGCGTGCCGAAATAGAGCGGGCCGAGGACGTGCACGTTCAGCTGCTCGCGCGCCATCCGGTTGAACTCGCGCCCGATCTCGCCGGCGAAGACCTTGCGCATGTGGTCGGCGTCGCGGAACAGGTAGGCGGAGGCCATGACCGACCAGGCCGGGATCTGCCGCGACAGGTCCTGCGGCGCGAGGTTCGCCATCTCCACGTTGCCGCGCTGGATGGCGACCAGCTCCGTGCCCTGCCGGAACAGCGTCGCGTTCAGGTGCAGCTCGACATCGAACTCGCCGGCCAGGTCGCGCTGGAAGCCGCGCATCGCCTCCGCGCGGATGTCCTGCTCGGAGAAGACGGCCGTGAAGCGGATGCGCCGGCGGGCCTGCGCGCGCGCGCCCGGCACCGACGCGGCGGCGAAAGCGGCGGAGGCGGCCAGAACGGAGCGGCGGCCGAGGAGCGACGGCATGGGCGGTTTCCTTCCCTGGGTCCTGTTGCCGCAAGGCTACGTGTGGCGATCCGCCCCATCAAGAGCACCACCGGTTGTCGTCGGAGATTTCACGGATGCTCATGTATTGCACCCCGCAGGACACGGGCCGATAGTCGAGGGGCATGCGAGGGGACACGGCATGACCGCGCCAGGCGGCGCAGCCCGCCAGCCGGCCGACACGCCAGGAGAGGCGGCCTATCGCCGGTTGCGCGCCGACGTCATCACCGGCCGGCTGGCGCCGGGCCGCAAGCTCGGGCTGGAAGCACTGCGGCAGGCCTACGGCGCCGGGGTGAGCACCCTGCGGGAAGCGCTGACCCGCCTCGCCTCGGAGGAGCTGGTGGTGGCCGAGGGGCAGCGCGGCTTCAGCGTCGCCCCGGTCTCGCCGGCGGATTTCGCCGAGGTCGCCGATCTGCGCCTGCTGCTGGAGCGCCATGCGATCCGCCACTCCTTCGCCGCCGGCGACCTCGACTGGGAGGGACGCGTGGTCGGCGCCCACCACAAGCTCGCGGCGCTCGAACGCCGCCTGCTGGCCGGCGAGGCCGCCGACCCGGTGCTGTGGAAGCGCTACGACCTGGAGTTCCACCGCGCGCTGATCGAGGCCTGCGGCTCCGCCGTGCTGCTCGAGACCTACGCCGCCGCCTATGACCGCTACCTGCGCTACCAGATGGTGGCCGTGGTGTTCCGCGGCGCCGTGGCGGCCGGGCAGCACGCGGCGCTGCTCGATTGCGCGCTCTCGCGCGATGCGGAGCGGGCCTGCCTGGTGCTCGAGGCGCATGTCGGCGGCTGCGTCGAGCATGTCGCGCTGAGCGGCGCGCTGCTGCCCTTCGCGCCGTCCCGGGCCGGGCGGGGCATCCCCCTGCCCGCGGGCGGACCGACCAGCGCGCCGTGATCGCCGGCGCCGCCGCGCCCGGGCCCAACGCCGCGGCGGAGAGCGCCGCCACGCGCGCCTATCGGCTGATCCGCGGCGACATCCTCCGCAACGCCCTGGCGCCGGGGCAGAAGCTGAGGCTGGAGGCGCTGCGGGATTCCTACGGCGTCGGCATCGGCACGCTGCGCGAGACGCTCAACCGCCTGGTGGCCGAGCGGCTGGTCCTGGCAGAAGGGCAGCGCGGCTTCGAGGTGGCGCCCTTCTCCGCCGCCGAGCTGCGGGAACTGGCCAGTCTCCGGCTGCTGCTGGAAGGCCATGCGCTGGAACAGGCCTTCCGCGCCGGCGATGTCGAGTGGGAGGCGACGGTCATCGCCGCCCACCACAAGCTGGCGCAGATGGAGGAGCGGCTGGGCGCGGGGGAGGCGGCCGCGCTCGATCCGTGGCGGCGCTTCGATTCCCAGTTCCACCAGACGCTGATCTCGGCCTGCGGCTCGCGCACGCTGATGGCCACCCATGCGGCGGTGTTCGACCGCTACCAGCGCTACCAGAACCGCGCCCTCGGCTTCCGCGGCGAGATCGCGGTGCGGGAGCACGCGGCGCTGCGCGACTGCGCCCTGCGGCGCGATACCGACGCCGCGCGGGCGGTGCTGGCGACGCACATCCTGGGCGGGGTGGACCACGCCCTCGCCCGCGGCGGCCCCTGACCGCGCCACGCTCAGGCGGCGGCGGACATCGCCGCGAAATGGCGCAGCATGCGCGCCGCATCGGGCTCGCGGCCGGTGAACAGGCGGAAGGCGCCGGCCGCCTGGAACACCGCCATGCCGCCGCCGTCGAGCGTGCGGCAGCCCAGCGCGCGGGCGGCACGCAGCAGCTCGGTCTCGAGCGGGACATAGACGATCTCCGCCACCCACAGCGCCGCGCGCAGAAGCGCGGCCGGCAGCGGCGTGCCGGGCTGCCTGGCCATCCCGACCGGCGTGCAGTTGACGAGGCCGTCGGCGGCGGCGAGGTCCTGCGCGAGGTCGAGGCAGGGCACCGCGCGGCCGGCGCCGAACCGCGCGGCGAGCGCCCCGGCCAGCGCGACGGCGCGCGGCGCCTCGGTGTCGGCGATGGCGAGGCGGCCGACGCCCTCGGCGAGCAGCGCATGCGCGACCGCCGCACCCGCGCCGCCGGCGCCGAGCTGCACGACGCGCGCGCGCGGCACGTCCGGCAATCCGCGCCGGAACGCCTCCGCGAAGCCGGAACAGTCGGTGTTGTGGCCGATGCGCCGGCCGTCCCGCAGCAGCACCGTGTTCACCGCGCCGAGCGCCAGCGCATCGGGGGAGAGCTCGTCGAGCAGCGGCAGCACGGCCTGCTTGCAGGGATAGGTGATGTTGAGCCCGCCGAAGCCCATGCGTTCGGCGGCGGTCAGCAGCCCGGGCAGCGCGTCGGCGCCGAGGCCGAGCGGGTCGAGGTCGACCAGCCGGTAGATCAGCCGCAGCCCCTGCTCGGCGCCTTCGCGTTCGTGCAGCGCCGGCGTGCGGGAGGCCTGGATCCCGCTGCCGATCAGGCCCGCGAGGACGGCAGGTCGCTGGTCCCAGGTGAGCACGGACATCCTCCTCGGCACGTCGGCAGCCCGCCGCCGCCCGAGGCGCATAGCCGAGCCGCCGCCGCGCGCCAATTCCGGCCGGCCCGGGCCGCCGAAGCGCCCGCGCGGCGGCGTCGCTCGTGGAAGAAAGTCGCGGCCGCAAGCCGGGCGCCTGCCAAGCCGCGTCGCGACCGCCTGTCGGTCAGGCGCCCTGCCCGGCAAGCTCGGGGCCGCGGGCCTCGGCGGGATGGAGGCGTCCGAGGACGACCCCCTGACCTTCGACGGCACGCCGGCCGGGCTGCGGCGCCTTTGCGGGGCGCGCGGCGCGGCGGGCCTGCGCGGGACGACGCCAGCGCAACGCCCGGCGGCCAGGGACGGCGCGGCCGCGCATGATGCTGGACGGCGCAAGTCCTGACTTGCAGCCGCCGCAAGTGCGGCGAGCCAAGCGCAGCGCCGGCGCCTGAGGGGAAATGCGTCAGCATGTCCGCCGGGCAGTATGACGCTTGCGTTCGCCGGCGCGGTTTCGGCACGATGCTGCGGTGCACCCGTCGCGGTTCCCGCCGGCGTCCGCTGCGGAGCCGCGCGGCGCCGACGCCCTGCCACGAGGAACCACAGCATGATCCGCGTCACGCGCCGCGCCGCCGGCGTCGCGCTTGCCTCGCTCGCCGCGCCGGCCGCCCTGGCCCAGGGGGCAGGCCAGCTGCGCATCGTGGTGCCCTTTCCGCCCGGGGGGTCCGCGGATGCCCAGGCGCGGCTGCTGGGCGGCATGGTGGCCGAACGGCTCGGCTACTCGGCGGTGGTGGAGAACCGGCCCGGCGGCGGCACCATCGTCGCCACGCAGGAGGTCGCGCGCGCGCCGGCAAGCCCGCCGACCCTGCTGATGGTGAGCAACAGCTTCACCATCAATCCCTCGCTGCAGGCCAGCCTGCCCTACGACATCTTCCGCGACTTCCAGCCGGTGGCGCTCGCCACCGCGATTCCGCACGTCCTCGTCGTGAGCCCCGCCCTGCCGGCGCGCAATGTCGCGGAGTTCCTGGCGCTGGCCCGCGCTCAGCCCAGCGCGCTGCACTTCGCCACGCCCGGCATCGGCACGTCGAACCACCTGAACACGGAGCTGTTCGCCCGCCGTGCCGGGGTGGCGTTCACCCATGTTCCCTACCGCGGCTTCGCGCAGTGGTTCCCCGACCTGCTGGCGAACCGCGTGCAGTTCGTGATCGGCACGGTGACCGAACTGCTCGAGCCTGCGCGGGCGGGCCAGGTGCGGATGCTCGCGGTGGCGCAGGCCACGCGGCTGCCCGGCCTGCCGGACGTGCCCGCACTGGGCGAGGGCGGCGGCCCCGCGGTCGCGTCGAGCTCATGGTTCGGCTTCATGGCCCCGGCCAGCGTGCCGGCCGCCATCCGCGGCCGGCTGGAGGCTGCGCTGCTGGATGCGCTGCGTGCGCCGGAGGCGGTCGCGCGGCTGCAGGACATGCAGATCACGCCGATCGCACGCGGCGCGGACGCATTCGCCGCCTTCCTGCGCGAGGAACATGGAAACTACGCGGAGGCGATCCGCGTGAGCGGCGCGCGGGTGGAGTAGGCCGCCCGCGCCCCGCCAGGCGCGGAGCGGCGCCGGCTACAGCGTGAACAGCCGGCCGTGCTGCGGCATGGCATCCGTGATGCCTTCCCGGCGCAGCGCCCGCCAGTAGAGGACCGGGTTGGCGGCGAGGACCGGCGTGCCGAGTTCCGCCTCCATCTCGCGCGCCAGGACCCGGAAGGCCGAGTTGGTGCCGAGCTGGATGATGGCCTCGACCTCGGGCCCCGCCAGGTCGCGCACCGATTGCACGAGGCGTTCGCGCGGGATGCGCGCGATGGCGGCGGGGCCCGGCGCCCGCAGGCCGATCAGGCGCACCACCTCGTGCCCGGCATCCTCGAACAGGGCACGGGCGGCGGCGTCGCCGACCGGCATGAAGGGCGTCAGCAGCGACAGCCTGATCCTGCGGCCGAACATGACGTCCAGCGCGGCGAGGATGGCGCTGGTGTAGTCCGTCACGCGGCAGCCGATGCGGGCGGCGCAGTCGGCCACGAGCCGCTGCCCGGCCACCCCGCCACCCACGAAATTCTCCACCATCACGCCGAGCACGACATGGCCCGGCTCGGCTGGCAGCAGCGTATCCAGCGCGGCGTTCAGCCCCGCCACCATGGCGGCGCGCACCGCGAGGGTATCGGCGTCCCCGGTCACCGGCCGGTCCGGGTTGGGGATGCGCGCATGGGCGTTGATGACGCCGGCCGGGCGAAGCGCCTCCATCTCCGGCTGGACGGAGATGTTGGTGGCGGGCGCCACCACGCCCATCAGCAACCGCGGCCGTTCTTCCTGCATGGCGTGAGGCTAGGTCAGGTCGCGGCCGGGTGGAATGGTCCGGGCGGACCGCAGGGCGGCGACCGGGATCATCGGCGCCGGCGGCTGGTGGAGCGGCGCGACATGCCGGTGGTCGTCATCGCCTGCACCTCGCCGGTGCGGGCGGAGGCCGGGTTTCGGAAGCCAGGCTCCGGTCGGTGCCATCCCCGCGGGCGGCGATGCCGGCCCGACAGCCGGGGCGAACGCGCCCCGGCGTGCTTCGGCCGGGGTGGCGGTTGCGGCCCCGATGGCCGCGACTTCGACATCGCGCAAGATCCGCGACGCCTTGCGGCGAAGGGGAATGCCGGCCCCGGCCTGGCGCATGCCCCGCCCGTCGCCCGCGGACGGCGGCGCGCCTGGTTCCTCCCCCGGGGCGCCGAAGGCGGGGCCGGTGGCAGGCGCCGCGATGCCGGGATGCGGCGGGGCGCTGGCGATGCCGTCCGGGTCAGCCACCACGGCGAGGTGGCGACGCTGGCGGCAGCTCATGTCCGGCATTGCGGGCCTTCCCCGGGCCGGGTCATGCCGGCCCGGGCAGCTCCGCCGCGAGCGCGTAGATGAAGGCGTCGAGCTCGCCCTCGGCCGTCTGCACGCGCGTCGGGACCCGCCGGTAGCCCGGGCCCTCGAAGGCATCCAGCCGCTGCCAGTGGCGCGGCAGGTCCTGTGTTTCGAAGAGATGCACCTCGATGGCCGGGCCGGCTTCGTCCAGGACGAGGCCGGGGAAGCCGAGCGCCGCGCCCCAGCCGGCCTCGACCAGCCGCCCGCGGATCGTGCCGCGCCGCCAGCGGCCCGTCAGCCCCGCCAGCTGATGGTGGTTCGGCCGCCCGGGCGCCAGCGTCCCGTTGGTCGCGAGGCGGCGTTCCGCGCTCTCCGCCACGTCACGCCCCCGGCTTCGCGTAGGCACCGGCATAGCGGCCTTCCGCGATGGCGCGGAGGATCTCGGCCTCCTTCTCCTCGTGGCGCCGCGTCGCCTCGAGCAAGGCGGGGCCGGCCTCGGCGGGGAAGGCCACGACGCCATCGCCGTCGCCGACCACGATGTCGCCCGGGCTGACCACCAACCCGCCGATCGAGACCGGGACGTTGATCTCGCCGGGCCCGAACTTGTAGGGGCCGGCATGGATCGCAGCGCGGGCGAAGCAGGGGAAGGCGTCGCGGGCGAAGGCATCGGCATCGCGGACCGCGCCGTCGATCACGAAGCCGGCGCAGCCCCGGCTCTGCGCGATCGCCTTCATGATCTCCCCGACCAGCGCCCGCGACACGTCGCCGCCGCCGTCCACGACGACGACATCGCCCGGCCGGACGAGGTCGAGCGCCTGGTGGATGGCCAGGTTGTCGCCCGGACGGGTGCGGACGGTCAGCGCGGTGCCGGCCATGGTGCCGCCGGCGTGGAAGGGCCGCAGCCCGACCGCGGCGGAGAGGCGTTCGAGGTTGTCGCTGATGTTCGCGACCGCGCAGCGGCGGAAGGCGTCGATCAGCGCCGGGTCGGCGGGGCTGGCGGGCGGCAGGCGCCGCGCGCCGGGCAAGGTGGCGGTCATTGCAGGGGCCGTGCGGTGTGGGCGGCGCGGGGCATCACACGGTGCCGAAGCCGCGCCCCGGCACCCGGTATTCGGGGCGGGGCGGGGCGAAGATGTCGAGCACGCGGCAGCCTTCCGGGCCGGCGCGCATGGTGTGCGGCACGCCGCCCGGGGTGCGCCAGAAATCGCCCTTGCGGACGGCGATCTCCTCCTCGCCCTGGATGCGGATGGCGCTGCCTTCCAGCAGCACGCCCCATTGCTCCTCCGGGTGGTGGTGCAGCGTGCCGCTGGCACCGGGGGCAATGGTGACGACGGAGAGCATCGCGCCCTCGCCCGGGAAGATCTGCGTCGTCAGCCCCGGGGCGAGCTCGCGATGGATGCCGCCCACCGGCGCATCGGGGTTATGGAATTCGTCGGCCTGGCTCATCCTGCTGTTCCTTGGCCCTGCATGTGGCGGCCGTTGCATCTCTCTGCCCTGTGCAGCACGAGGGCGCGGCCGATACGGTCGGCATCCGCCATCCGGATCGCGGCGTGGCGCAACGCGCGCGCCACATCCGCGGGACCCGACGGTGCGTGGCGCCGCGTCCCGGCACGTCCGGACGTCGACCGACGAGGGGCGGAT
The DNA here is from genome assembly GCA_027487675.1 of Acetobacteraceae bacterium. Taxonomy (GTDB): domain Bacteria; phylum Pseudomonadota; class Alphaproteobacteria; order Acetobacterales; family Acetobacteraceae; genus Falsiroseomonas. The sequence continues at coordinate 14,004 of JAIYDD010000006.1, forward strand.
GGTGGCGGTACGGTGCGCCCTCCCACGCTTTGAACCCTGCCCGTTCAGCGGCCGGAAATCCAGATGACCGAGGGGCCTCCGCCCGCTGGCGCGCTTCGCCCGGGTCGCGGCACCCGGCGGGCTCGGCAGGGCGTCGGACAGGCTGCGGATCGCGCGGCCTGGCCCTTTGCGTCCGAAACCGCTGCCGGAGGAGGATACAGGCGCCGGAATCCTCACCGGGCATGGGCGTGGCATGGCCGTGGCGGCGGCGGGCGGGGTGCGGCGCGTCCGGGCCGCGGCGATCCGGCGCCGGTTGCGGCTGGTCCTGACCCGGAGCACCGGTCCGGGCGGAACGCGGTTCCTTCGGGCCATCTGATCCTTGCAGGACGACGCCATTCCGTCTCAAGCCTCGGGGTGCCCACCGAAGCGGCGCAACGCCACGGTCCCATCGACCCGCACAGCCGGCGGTCCTCACAGCGAACTGCCGCCACAGATCAGCATCTGCTGGCCCGTGATGGCGCCCGCCTCGGGGCCGAGCAGGAAGGCCGTGAGGGCGGCGACCTCCTCGGGGCGGACATAGCGCCCGATCGGCGGCAGCTTCGGCGCCACGCCGGCGCGCGCGGGGTCGCGCAGCATCGGCGTGTCGGTCGCGGCCGGCGCCACGACATTCGCCGTGATGCCGCGCGGGGCGAGCTCGATCGCCCAGGACCGTGCCATGGCGACCATGGCCGCCTTGGTCGCGGCATACTGGCTGCGCCCGGCCGAGCCCGCGGCGGTGCGGCTGCCGATCAGCACGATGCGGCCGCCATCGGGCATGCGCGGCACCAGCAGGTTCGCCAGCAGCGACGCTGCCTCGACATGCAGGCGCCACAGCGTGCGGCCGGCCTCCGCGTCCAGCGAGCCGACCGCGCCGCCGCGCATCAGGCCGGCGGCATGGACGAAGGCGGTGGGCTCGAGCGCCGCGACCGCGGCCGGCAGCGCGGCTGGGTCGAGCAGATCGACGGTGCGATGCTCGTAGCGCGCGTCGTCCAGGCCGGGATCGCTGCGGCTCAGCCCGGTGACGTGCCAGCCTTCGCGCAGCAGCCGCGCCACGATCGCGGCACCGATGCCGGAGCTGGCGCCGGTGACGATCGCGTGGCCCGCGATGGTTTCACGCGTCATCCGGCGCCTCCCCTGGCGGCTGCGGCCCGCTTGACAATGCCGGGCAGGGTCCGATAGCAAGCCCAGAAAATTCGAACAAGTGTTCGTATTCCGATCAAGAAGGGGGCCGCCGACGGTGGATGGTACGCGGGGACGCGTCGAGAACCCGAAGAACCTGGTCCAGTCCGTCGCCAAGGCCTTCGCCGTGCTGAAGGCGTTCGGTCACGGCCGCGCCGAGCTGACCGTGGCCGAGGTCGCCGCGCAGGCCGGGCACGACCGCGGCACCGCCTTCCGCCTGATCCACACCCTGGTCGACCTCGGCTACCTGCGCCCGGTGCCCGAGGGCCGTCGCTTCCGGCTGACGCTGAAATGCCTCGAGCTCGGCTATGCCGCGCTGTCGGCCGGCGACCTGCCGACGCATGCGCGCCCGCTGCTGCGCGACCTGGTGCCCGAGGTGGCCGATGCCGGCTCGCTCGGCGTGCTGGAGAAGGGCGAGGTCATCTACCTTGCGCGCGTCGAATCGGGCCTGGAACGGCACGGCGTGGTGCGCCGCCCCGGCACGCGCATCGGCGCCTATGCCACCGCCCTGGGCCAGGCGATCCTGGCCTGGCTGCCGCGGGCGGAGCAGGTCGCGCAGCTCGACTGCGTGCCGCGGGTGAAGCTGTCGGACCGGACCCTGACCGACCTCGATGCGCTGCTGGCGCGCCTCGATCAGGTGCGGGCGCAGGGCTATGCCGTGTCGGATGGCGAGAACGCCTATGGCCTGCGCACCGTCGCCGCGCCGGTGCTGGATGCGCAGGGCGCGCCGGTGGCGGGCGTCAGCCTGACCATCGGCGGCGACCGCCTGGCGCTGCCCGACTTCATCGCCCTGACCGCGCCGCGCGTGTGCGCGCTGGCGGAAGAACTCGGCACCGCGCTGCGCCAGTCGCTCGGCACCATCGGTGCCGGAGGGTCCGCGCGATGACGCGCCCGGTGCTGCGGCTGTTGGCCGATGACCTGACCGGCGCGCTGGATTCCGCGGCGGAGCTCACCGGGCTCTGCGGCGCCGTGCCGCTGCGCTGGACCGATGGCGGCGCGGCGAAGGGAAGCCTTGCGATCGACAGTGGCACGCGCGAGGCGCCGCGCGAGGCGGCGGCGGCCAGGCTGCGCGCGCTGGCGCCGGCGCTGCGCGGCGCGGACATCGCGTTCAAGAAGATCGACAGCCTGCTGCGCGGCAACGTCGCGGCGGAGCTCGCGGCCTGCATCGCCGCCGGCGGCTGGCGGCATGTCGCGCTGGCGCCGGCCTTTCCGGCGCAGGGGCGCATCACGCGTGGCGGGCGCGTGCTGGTGCGGCAGCCGGACGGCGCCTTCGCCGCCCTCGCGCCCGACCTGGCCGCGCTGCTCGCCGCCGAGGGGTTGGCGCCGCGTCCCGGCGACGCCTCGATGCCGCTGGCGCCGGGCCTTTCGATCTTCGATGCGGAGGATGAGGCCGATCTGGCGGCCATCGTCGCGCGCGGCGGGGCTGCGGCAGGCCCGGTGCTGTGGTGCGGCAGCGGCGGCCTGGCGCGCGCGCTGGCCGGCGCCGCCACGGCGGAGGCCGGCACGGCGCTGCGCGGCCCGGTGCTCGGGCTGTTCGGCTCGGACCAGGCCGCGACCGCGCGGCAGCTCGCCGCCTGCGCGGACTGCGCAATCTGCATCGAGGTCGGCGACGCCGAGGCGGCCGCGCGCGTCGCACGGATGATGGCGGCGGCGGGGGCGGCGATGGTTCGCGTCGCGCTGCCCGAAGAGCTTGACCGCGCCGAGGCGGCGCGGCGCATCGCCGCGGTGATGGCGGGCCTCACGCGCCGGCTGCCGCCGCCCGGCACGCTGATCGCGGCCGGCGGGGAGACGCTGCGCGCCATCTGCGATGCGCTCGGCGCGCGCGGGCTCGACGCGCTCGGCATCGTGCAGCCGGGCGTGCCGCGCTCCGTGCTGCGCGGCGGCGCCTGGGATGGCGTGGCCGTCGTCTCGAAATCCGGCGCCTTCGGCGGCGATACGCTGTGGCGCGACCTGCTGGCCGCATCCGCCCTGACGTCCCGGAGCATCCCTGCATGACGCCACGCCACCTCGCGATCACCATGGGCGACCCGGCCGGCATCGGGCCCGAGATCATCGTCAAGGCCTGCCGCGCGCTGCGCGATCGCATCGAGGCCGGCGCGCTGCGGCTGCTGGTGATCGGCAGCGGCGCGGCGCTCGAGCGCGCGCGGCGCGCGCTGGCGCCGGAGCTCGCCTTGCCCGGGGTCGCGGCCGACGACGCCGACTGGCCGGCGCTGTGCTTCCTGCAGGCCGGGCCGGAAGGCGCGCCGATCTCACCGGGCGTGCTCTCGGCCGATGGCGGCCGCTTCGCCTATCTCGCGGTGGAGCACGGCGTGCGCCTCGCGCAGCTGGGCCGCGTCGGTGCCATCGTCACCGCGCCGCTGAACAAGGAGGCGCTGAACCGGGCCGGCTACCACTATGCCGGCCATACCGAGATGCTGGCCGATCTCACCGGCGTGAAGGGCAGCGTGATGCTGCTGGCGCACGGCAACATGCGCGTCAGCCACGTCACGACGCATTGCGCGTTGGAGGATGTCCCGAGGCGCGTCACCCCGCAGCGCATCCGCCTCGTGCTGGACCTGACGCAGCAGGCGCTGCGCGGCCTCGGCATCGGGCGCCCGCACATCGCCGTGGCGGCGCTCAACCCCCATGCCGGCGAGGGCGGGCTGTTCGGCCGGCAGGACATCGACGTGGTGGCGCCCACCATCGCGCAGGCCGTGGCCGACGGGATGCACGTGACCGGCCCGGTGCCGGGCGACACCGTCTTCGTGAAGCTGCGTGCCGGCCAGTTCGACGCCGTGGTCGCGATGTACCACGACCAGGGGCACATCCCGGTGAAGCTGCTGGGCTTCCATGTCGATCCTGCGACGGGAAGATGGGATGCGCTGTCGGGGGTGAACATCACGCTCGGCCTGCCGGTGATCCGCACCTCGGTCGACCACGGCACCGCCTTCGACATCGCCGGGCGCGGCATCGCCAGCGAACGCAGCCTGATCGAGGCGATCGAGTATGCCGAGCTGCTCGCCACGCATCGCGCCGCCGCCACGGGACCCGCCGCATGACCGACCTGCTCCGCCCGATCGGGATCGACCACCCCGCGCGCATCGCCTTCGGCCCGGGGCAGGTCTCCATCGTCGGGCCCTGGGCGCGGGAGCGCGGCATCAGGCGCAGCCTGGTCATCGCCGGCGGCTTCAATGCGGCGCGTGTCGGCCTGCTCGACCTGCCGGGCGAGGTGACGGTGTTCGGCGAGGTGAAGCCCGAACCCGACATCCCCAGTCTCGATGCGGCGCTCGCGGTCGCCGCTCAGGCCCGGCCGCAGCTCGTCATCGGATTCGGTGGCGGAAGCGCGATGGATCTGGCGAAGCTGGTCGCCGTGCTGCCGGGCAGCGGGCAGGCGCTGCACGACGTGGTGGGGCCCGAGAAGGTCGCCGGCCGCGGCGTGGCGCTGGTGCAGGTCGCGACCACCTCGGGCACCGGCAGCGAGGCCGGCGCGCGCGCTGGTCACCGACCCCGCGACGCAGAACAAGCTGGCGGTGCAGTCACGGCACATGGTCGCCGACCTCGCCTTGGTCGATCCCGACCTGGCGCTGAGCGTGCCCGCCGCGGTGACGGCCGCAACCGGCGTCGATGCGCTGGCCCATTGCGTCGAGGCCTTCACCAGCCGCAAGGCGCATCCGCTGGTCGACCTCCATGCGCTGGAAGGCATCCGCCTGGCCGGCCGCTTCCTGGCGCGCGCGATGGCCGATGGCGGCGACCGCGAGGCGCGGGCGGGGCTGGCGCTGGCGTCGCTGTACGGCGGCTTCTGCCTGGGACCGGTGAACACCGCGGCGGGGCATGCGGTGGCCTACCCGCTGGGCACGCGGCACCACGTCGCGCATGGGCTGGCCTGCGCGGTCATCTTCCCGCACACGCTGGCGTTCAACGCACCGGCGGTGCCGGAGAAGACGGCGCTGGTGCTGGAGGCGCTCGGCTTGCGCGGCGCGACCGACGTGCTCGCCGCGACCCATGGCTGGTGCGCCGCGCTCGGCATCGGGATGCGGCTGTCCGACCTCGGCGTGCCGGAGGACGACCTGCCCCGCATGGCGACGGAGGCACATGCCATTCGCCGCCTGCTCGACAACAACCCGCGCGAGATGAGCCGCGAGCAGATCCTGGCGATCTATCGCGCCGCGCTGTGAGGAGGAGACGCCCATGCCCGACGCCGGCGTGATCGACCGCCCCGAAATCCTGGCCCCCGCGCCGGGCGACGCGGCGCGCCTCGAGGCCTTCATCCCCACACGCTGCGTCCAGAACCACGCCGCCTTCCTGCTGCCGCTCGGCGCGGGCGAGATGGGCTGCGTGTGGTTCGGCGGCACGCAGGAAGGCGTGCCCGACATCTCGGTGCACTTCTCGCGCCTTGCGGCAGGCGCCGATCGCTGGTCGCCGGCGGAGCGGCTGTCGGACGACCCGACGCGGTCCGAGCAGAACCCGCTGCTGTTCCACGCGCCCGATGGCCGGCTGTGGCTGCTGTGGACGGCGCAGGTCTCGGGCAACCAGGACACGGCCATCATCCGCCGCCGCATATCGGCCGATGCCGGCCGCAGCTGGGGCCCGATCGAGACGCTGTTCGGCGAGCAGCCTGGCTTCGGCACCTTCATCCGCAGCCCGATCGTCGTGCTGGACCATGGCGACTGGCTGCTGCCGATCTGGCGCTGCACCAGGCCGGCCCAGGGCGCCTGGACGGGCGACCTCGACACCAGCTCGGTGATGATCTCCTCCGATGCCGGCGCCACCTGGACCGAGCATCCGGTGCCCGGCAGCACGGGCTGCGTGCACATGAGCATCGTCGACCTGCGCGACGGCACGCTGATGGCGTTCTACCGCAGCCGCTGGGCGGATTGGATTCATGTCAGCCGATCGTCGGATGGCGGCCGCAGCTGGTCGGCGCCGGTGCCGACGGAACTGCCGAACAACAATGCGTCGCTGATGGCGACGCGCCTCGCGGATGGCCGGCTCGCGATGGTCTACAACCACTCGAGCGTGGCGGATGCGACGGGGCGGCGCCTGTCGCTCTATGACGACATCGGCGGCGATGGGCCCGCACCCGCCGCACCGGCCATCACCGGACGCAGCGCGTTCTGGGGTGCGCCGCGCGCGCCGATGACGCTGGCCCTCTCCGCGGACCAGGGGCGCAGCTGGCCGGTGCGGCGCAACCTTGAGACCGGCGACGGCTATTGCATGACCAACAATTCGAAGGACCGGCTGAACCGGGAATTCTCCTACCCGTCGATCTGCCAGACGCGGGACGGGATGCTGCACATCGCCTACACCTACTGGCGCCAGGCCATCAAATACGTACGCGTCGCGCCCGACTGGGCGGCGGGCGAAGACACATGACCGCGTTGCATCCGCGCGGCGTGTTCAGCGCCGCCCTCACGCCGGTGACGGAGGCCTTCGCCCCCGACCACGCGCTCTTCGTCGCGCATTGCCTGCGGCTTCTCGCGGAGGGCTGCGATGGCATCGCGCTGCTCGGCACCACGGGCGAGGCGAATTCCTTCGGCTCCGATGAGCGCCGCGCGCTGCTGGAGGCGGTGACCGCCGCCGGCATCGCACCCGATCGCCTGCTGCCCGGCACCGGCGTGGCCGCGGTGGGCGAGACGGTGGCGCTCACGCGCCATGCGCTCTCGCTCGGCGTGACCACGGTCGTGATGCTGCCGCCGTTCTACTACAAGGGCGTCACCGAGGATGGCCTCTTCGCCGCCTATGCCGAGGTGATGGAGCGCCTGGCCGATCCGCGCCTGCGCGTCGTGCTCTACCATATCCCGCGGATGTCGGCCGTGCCGATCCCCTTCCCGGTGATCGCGCGGCTGCGCGCCGCCTATCCAGGCACCTTCACGGGCATCAAGGATTCCGCAGGCGACCTCGCGCACATGGAAGCGCTGGTCGAGGCCTTCCCTGGCCTCGCCGTGCTGGCCGGCGCCGATCCGCTGATGCTGCCGCTGCTGCGCAAGGGCGGCGCGGGCTGCATCACCGCGACGTCGAACCTGGTCGCTGCAGACCTCGCCTTCGTGTTCCGCCACTTCGCCGACCCCGCCCGCGCGACGGAGGTGGCGGCGGCGCAGGCGCGCATCGTCGCCATGCGCAACCGCGCCTCGCGCTTCGCGCAGATGGCCTCGCTGAAGGCGCTGCTGGCGCAACGCACCGGCGAGGATGGCTGGCAACGTCTGCGGCCGCCGCTCCTGCCGCTGTCAGCGGCGGAACGGAGCGTGCTGCTGGACGGCTGAGACGATCAACAACGCCGCGCGCAGCGCCGCGCGGTCATTCGGAGGAAGCACACGATGAACCGGCGTCATCTTCTGACCACCGCCGTCACGGGCAGCATGGGGCTGCTGGCCGCGCCGGCCGTCCGGGCGCAGGATTCCTGGCCGCGCGGCCGGACGATCCGCGTGATATGCCCCTGGCCGCCGGGTGCGGCGAACGACGCGATGGCGCGGCTGACGGCGGCGCGCCTGCAGGAGAAGCTCGGCGCCACCGCGGTGGTCGAGAACCGCACCGGCGGCGCCGGCCTGATCGGCACCAATGCCGTGCTTCAGGCAGCGCCGGATGGCTACACGCAGCTGGCCTCGGCCTTCAACACCGCGGTGATGCCGCTGGTGCTGCGCGGCGCGAATTTCGACCCGCAGCGGGATCTCGAGGTGATGGCGCGCACGGCCGCCGCGCCGCTGGTGATGGTGATGAGCGGCCAGCGGCCGCAGCGCACGCTGGCCGAGGTGATCGCGGCAGCGAAGGAGAAGCCGCGCGAGTGGAATTTCGCGCTCTCCTCGCTCGGCTCGGCCGGGCATCTGGCGACCATCGAGTTCTTCCGCCGCACCGGCATCGACATCAACATGGTGACCTATCGCGGCACGCAGCCGGCGTTGACCGACCTGATGGGCGGCAACGCCCAATTGCTCATCGATCCGAGCTTCGCGCTGCTGCCGGCTGCCGCAGATGGCCGGGTCCGCGCGCTCGGCATCGCGACGGCGGAGCGATCGAGCCTGGCGCCCACCGTCCCGACCATGGCGGAAGCCGGCCTGCCCGGCTTCCAGTTCCAGTCCTGGTATGGCGTCTGGGCCCCGAAGGGCACGCCGGCGGAGATCAACCAGCGCGTGAACGCCCTGATGCAGGAGACGATGCGCGAGCCGGCCATCGTGGACCGGCTGAAGGGCCAGATCCTGGAGCCGGTGACGGAGAGCATCGAGGAGACGCGGCGCTTCATCGCGGCGGAGATCAGCCGCGCCACCGAACTGCTGCGGAGCGTCAACTACCAGCCCGAGTGAGGACGGAGGCGAGGCCGAAGAGACCCACGCCGAGCATCGCCGCCGGCGCATGGACGCCCGGCGTGCGGGCGTGTCCCGTCGCGTGGCGTCGGGGAGCGACGATGCCCGGCGTGCTCGGCGGCCGCGTCGGGCGGCCGCCGCGGGCAGGCTGACGGGCGCAGCATCGCTGGCGGCGCCGATGGTCTCCAGGGTCATGCAGCGGACGCGTCGGGTGGCCCGGTCGCTCGGGGAGGCTTGCGGCGCTGCCGCACGGCCGACGCGGCGGATGACCGCAGCCTCGTCGGGAACGATGCCGACCACGTCGGTGGGGGGCGTGATCCCGGCGTTGGCGCGCTCGATCGGGTTCGCGCTGGGCAGCCTTGCCCGATGACGGGCGGCGGGGCGCGGCGAAGGCAGAGCCAGGCCTTCCCGGGCGGCGTCACGTGCCACGATGCGGGACTTCGTCTTGCCGCAACTCTTGCCGTGTCGTGCCGCCCTGCGGGTGCGCCTTGCCGGCCGGCTCCCGTGCCGGTCAAGCGAACGCGGCCCGATGCCGCACCAGCCTGCACAAGCGCGCCGCAGCGACAGTCGCGAAACCGGGGCAAGTGCGCGGAAGCGCCGAGGCCGCCCGCCACCACATCGTGGCCGTGCCGGCCAGGCCGGCGCGTCCGCATGCCGCGACGGAGCGCTCGATGGCGAAGACCTACATGATCTCCCCGGCCAACGCCGCGCTGACACTGATCGACTGCCAGCCGGCCATGTAGCAGGGGATCGAGAGCGATCCGCGCCTGGAAGTCGGCCACAACGTCCAGATCCTGGCGAAGGCCGCGAAGCTGTTCGGCCTGCCGACCGTCATCCCGACCGTCGCGAAGGGCAGCTTCTCCGGCCCCTTCATGCCGGAGGTCACCGACCTGTTCCCGACGCACGGGATCATCGACCGCACGAGGGTCAATTCCTGGCTCGCCCCGAGCTTCCGCAAGGCGACCGAGGCGACAGGCCGCATCAAGATCGTGCGCGCCGGGCTCTGGACGGAGGCCTGCGTCGCCTTTCCGACCCTCGACCTGCTGGCTGCCGGCTACGAGGTGTACATCCCGGCCGATGCTTGCGGCGACGCCTCGTGGGAGGCATGAGCGCGCGATGCAACGCCTGGTGCAGGCGGGCGCCACCGATCATCGCGCTGCTCGGGCTGCTCGGCCTGCTGGCGGGCGAGGCGGCGGTCACCTGGCTTCGCGGCCATCCCCAGGCGCGCGGATGGATGTGCCACGCCAAGACCTTCCATGCGGAGGCGCGGCCGGCCGACCGCGAGGGGGCAGGCTGAGCCGGTGCGGAGGATGCTGCGCTTGCGCGAGCACGCCGCGATGCTCGCCGGCGTCGAGCTGCTGCGCCTGCTGCACGGTCGCGGCGCGCCGGACCGGCACCGCATCGCGCCTGCCCGGCTGCGCGCCGTGCTGGCCCATGTCGAGGCGCACCTGGCGGAGGAGATCACCCTCTCCGACCTTGCCGCCGTCGCGCGGCTATCGCGCTTCCACTTCGCCCGCGCCTTCCGTGCCGAGACCGGCGTGACGCCGCATGGCCATGTCACGCAGCGCCGCGTCGAACGCGCCAAGCTGCTCATGCTGGATCAGGGCCTTTCCCTGTCGGAGATCGCGCTGGCCTGCGGCTTCGCCCACCAGGCGCATTTCACCACCGCCTTCCGCCCCGTGGTCGGCACCACGCCGGGCCGCTGGCGGCAGGAGCGGCTGTCGTGAGCGCCGCCACCGGCGTGCCGGACTTCGACCGCGCCGAATGGCGCCAGACGCCGCTGGCTCGCGACGTGCTGGCCCTGCCGGAGTTCGGCGTGTTGCGCCAGAGCTTC
>JAIYDD010000052.1 GCA_027487675.1 Acetobacteraceae bacterium
GGGCAATTGCATATGCAGTACGGAGCGCGAACAGCGGAGATGTTCTTGCCCTCTCCCCCCGACGGGGGGAGAGCGCCGTGGCAGTGCCCGTCGGGGTGAGGGGGGCGCGCGAAGCGTCAAGCCATCTCTCTGATGCGAAAAGGCTTTCCGTCGAGCGCTGCGCGACCCACCCCCCCCCGACGGCGCACCGCGCCGGCGCTCCCCCGCCAAGGCGGGAGAGGGAGTTTTTCTCCGCGCCAGAGCGTGTGCAATTGCCCTGGACCGCCCCTGATGCGGGCGGGCGCCGACCCTGGCCTGCAGGCGGCGGGTGCCGCGAAGCCAGGCGCAAGGCCGGCCACCGCGGGGAGATGCGCGGGCATCTCCGCCGGGGTCGTCACGCCGCCAGGCGCTGCCCGCCAATCACCTCCAGCGCGCGGTCGATCAGCGCCAGGCTGTCCGGGTCCTGGCGGAAGGCGACGGCGGCGCCGTCCGGCATGTGCCGCACCAGCCGCGCCAGCACCGGCGCGTCGTTGCCCGGCAGGGTGATGCGCAGCGGCGTGCCGGGCGGCAGGTCCGCCAGCTGGCCGTGCAACGCGGCGCCGCCGCGGCTGATGTCGCCGATGCGCGCCTGGCGCGTCGCCTTCTCCGCCTCCAGCCGCACCGGCAGGTCGCGGCCCGGGATGCGCTCATACTTCCGGCGTTCCTGCGCATCGCGCATGGCGGCGAGGAAGGCGTCGAGCTCGGCGCGCAGCGTGTTCGCCTCCCCCCGCACGCCGGCGGCGGCGGAGAGCACGCCGCGGCTCGCCCCGCTGGCGCGGTCGGCCAGGTCGCCCACCTCGGTCATGGCGCGGCTGGTCTCGCCGGCGGCGTGCACCACCTGCTGGACCTTCGCCGCGATCTCCCGCGTCGCGTCGCCCTGCTGGCCGATCGCGCCCTCGATCGCGCCGGCGATGTCGCGCACGCGGCCGATCTCGGCGCCGATGCGGCCGATGGACTGGCCGGTCGCCTCGGCGGAGGCCTGGACCGCGCCGATCCGCCCGGCGATGTCGGCGGTGGCCTTGGCGGTCTGCGCGGCCAGCGCCTTCACCTCGCTCGCCACCACGGCGAAGCCCTTGCCGGCCTCCCCGGCGCGGGCCGCCTCGATCGTGGCGTTCAGGGCGAGCAGGTTGGTGCGCCCGGCGATGTCCTCGATCAGCCGCACCACCTCGCCGATCTCGCGTGCCGCGGCGGAAAGCTCGGACATCCGGCCCTCGCCGCGGCCGGCCTCCTCGACGGTGGTGCCGACGGCGGCCGTCGCCTCCCGCACCTGGCGCGCTATCTCCTGGATCGAGGCGACCAGCTGCTCGGTTGCGGCGGCGGCGGCCGAGAGGTCCTGCGCGCTCGCCTCCGCCTCCTGCCCGGTGCGGGCGGCGCCGTCGCGCATGCGGGCGTTCAGCGCCGCCATCTCCTCCGTCGCCTGCGCCATGCGGCCCGCGGCGTCCGTCACCTCGGCCATCACGGCCGAGGCGCTGCCGCCGAAATCCTGCACATGCATGTCGACCGCCTGCTGGCGGCGGTCCTTCATCGCCTGCTGCTCGGCGGCGTCGCGCTCGATCTCGCGCTTCTCGATCCCCTGGAGGCGGAAGGCGTCCAGCGCGCGGGCCAGCGCGCCGATCTCGTCGCGCCGCGCGCCGCCGGCCACCGGCCGGTCGAGGTCGCCGCCCGCCACGCGGTCCACCTCGGCCGACAGCGCGCGCATCGGCCGCGTCACGCCGGACAGGAACAGCAGCAGCGCCAGCGCCACGCCGAGGACCAGGGCGATGGCCGCCACCGCCACCATCCATGCCAGGGTGCGGTCGGCGAGCGCCGAAGCCTCCGCCCGTGCCGCGCCCAGCGCGCCCCTGCCGTCCTCGGTCAGCGCATCCAGCCGGTCGCGCAGCCGGTCGCCGAGCGGATCGAGCCGGCCTTCGACCAGCGCCTCGGCCGCCGCCGCATCGGCGCGGGCGAGCCGCGCCACCTCCGGCACCTGGCCGATGAACTCGTCGAAGCCGCGCCGCACCGCCTCCAGCCGCGGCGCGAAGGCGGGCGCGTCCTGCGCCGCGCGGTCCATCGCGGCGCGGAATTCCCGGGCCAGCACTTCGAGCCGCGCGCGGATCGGCGCCTGGTCGGCCTCGCTTCCGGCATGCGACAGGCGGGTCACCTGCCGGAGCGCGCCCTGCAGGAAGCGGTTGGCGAGAGCGATGTCGAAGGCGGCTTCCGCTTCCTGCGTGATGGCGCGTTCATAGGTCGCCTCCACCCCCCGCAGCGCCTTGGCCGCATAGCCGGTGATGGCGAGTTCGGACACCATGCCCAGCAGGACGACGATCATCCCCTTCACCAGGATAGGCAATTCGGTGATGCGGCGCATGCGGGCCTCCGATTTCGATAGCGGGACGGAATATCCGCGGAGGATGAAATCGCGCTTAACCGCGCGAAGGCTCGGCCGCGCGGCCCGCACATCCTGGCGGGGGTCCGGCCGGCTGCGCGGGTGACTTGCCTTCGCGGGCGGTCGCGGCGCCTGCCCCGGGCCGGCTCGTCAGCGCCGCTCCGCGTGTACGCACCAGGGCTCCGCCCGCCATCCGCCCGGCGGCGCGCTCCGCCGCCGCGCACGGGAATGTCGCGGTGTTCGTGCGGCCGGTCCGCCGGTCCGGCGATTCCGCCTGCGCGGATCATGGGCTAGGCTCCGGCGCATGCCGCATGACCTGATCCGCACCGAGCAGGCCGAGGGGATCGCCCTGCTGACCATCGACCGCCCGGCCAAGCGCAACGCGCTCGACCTGCCGATGTGGATCGGCCTGGCCGAGGCGATGGAGGCGCTGTCGGCCGATCCCGCGCTGCGCTGCGTGGTGATCCAGGGCGCGGGGGACGAAGCCTTCAGCGCCGGCGCCGACATCGCCGCCTTCGCGCAGGAAAGGGGCACGCCGGAGCGCGAGGCGGTGTACGGCAGGGAACTGACCCGCGCCTTCCAGGCGGTGCGGACCTGCCCCCACCCGGTGGTGGCGGCCTGCCGCGGCTGGACCATGGGCGGCGGCTGCGGCATCGCCACCATGGCGGATTTCCGGGTGGGCGGCACTGGCACGCGGATGGGCATCCCGGCCCGCAACCTCTCCTACTTCTACGGCTGCACGGAACTCGACCCGCTGCTGCAATCGGTCGGCTACTGGGTGGCCTGCGAGCTGCTGATCGAAGGCCGCGTCTTCACCGGAGAGGAGGCGCTGGCCAAGGGCCTGCTGACCCGTCTGGTGCCGGACGCGGCGGTGAAGGAGGAGGCGATGGCGATGGCGCGGCGCATCGCCGAAGGCGCGCCGCTGTCCAACCGGTTCCACAAGCAGGCCCTGCAGCGCCTGCGCGGGCCGCTGCCGCTGACCGAGGCGGAGCTGCGCGCCAATGGCGACTTCGCCTATACGGAGGATTTCCACGAAGCCGCGCGCGCCTTCGTGGAGAAGCGCCGGCCGGTGTTCCGCGGGCGGTAGCGGCCGGCGAGGCACACGCCGCGCCGCCGGCGGACGGCCGGCGAGGGCGCGGCCAGCACGGCCCGCAAGGCTTCGTTCAGACCAGGCATGCGATGGTCCCGGCTTATCCGCCCGCGCGAGACCAGGACCCGCCTTGCCCGCAGCCCCGCCCGCACCGCCCGCGACGCTGCTGCCCGACCGGCAGCGGAGCTTCGTCGAGCGTGGCGTCGCGCTGCCCTTCACCGCGCCGCTGCTGGCCGGGGCGCGGCTGCGCCAGCTGCCGGGACAGGCGCCGGAGGTGCTGCTGCCCGCGCCGACCGGGCGGGGGGTGTATGTCGTCGGCTGGCGCGATTGCGTGGCCAGCTGCGCCCCGACCCTGCACGACCATCACCTGTGGGACAGGCTGGCACGGCTGCCGCGCCCCTCGCCGGGGGGCGTGCGCGCCGCGGCGCGGGAGGTCGCGGCCGCCGGCCTCGCCGGGCGGGCGGCGCGGCAGGCGGCGGCGGCGGCGCTCGGCGCGCAGGCGGAATGGCGCCTCCGCCTGCTGGCGGAGCTGGCCGCACGGATGGGCATCGCGCCGCCCGGCCCGCCCTGGCTCGGCCAGCTGGCAGGAACGCTGGCGGAGGTCGGCCTCGGCCCCCGCCCGGGCGGCCTGCTGATCCCCCGCCTCGCCGCGCTGGAACGCCTGGCGCGCGAGGGCGGGCAGGCCTATCGCCTGTGCGGGCGGGCGGAGGTCGGGATCGTCGTCGGCGTCGCGATCGGCGCGGCGCGGCTGACGCTGGCGGCGATGCCGGGCAGCCTGGAGCCGCTCTGGGCGCTGCTGGCGCGCCTGCCCGCCGCCACGGAGCCCGAGCTGCTGCCCGCCGAGGCCGCCGCGCTGGCGGAACGGGCGGATTGGCTGCTGGATGGCTGGGACCGCCTCACCGCGCTCTGGGCGGACCAGCGCGCCACCCGGCCGGAGGAGGCCTTGGCCGAGATCGCCGCCGATGCCCCCGTGCCGGCCGAGGAGGCCGATGCCTGGCCGGGCGCGCCCGCCGACTGGCCTTCCCTGCTCGCCGCGCGCCGCAACCTGCCGCCCCGCCCGCTCGCCGCGCCGGGCGCCCGCCCGGCACTGGTCGCGCGCGCCGAGCGCCTGCGCCTGCGCGCCGCATGAGCGCCGCGGGATGAGCGCCGCCGGCCGGAAGACGCGCCAGCTGCGCGCCGCCCTCGGCGCGTCCAGCGACACCGCGCTGCTGCGCGTGGTCGGGCTGCTGGACGGGCTGGCGGAGCGCGGCGAGGCGGATGAGCTGCTGGACACGCTGCGCCGCAGGCTGCGCCGGCTGAGCCCGGCGCGGCCGATGCGCTTCGCGCGGGTGCTGGCCCTGCCGCTGGAAGGCGCGCTGGTGCCGCCCACCGCCTGGACGCGCGCGCCGGCGGAGCTGCCGCGCTCCGCCCTGGCGCCGATCGCCCAGGCGATGCGCGCCGCGCTCGGCCCCCTGGCCGCGGAGCTGGACGCCGCGATGGCCGATCGCCGCATGACCGACGAGGCCGCGGTGGACGAGCTGGGCCCGCGTCTCTGGGACGCGGCGGCGCCGGCCGAGCTGCCGGAGCTGGCGCCGGCCTGGGCGGCGGCCGGCCTGCCCCTCGACGCGCTCGCCCCGAGCCTGGCGCTGTGCCGCCCGCTGTGGCGCCATGGCGAGGCGCTGTGGGGCGCCTGCCGCGCGCTGGCCGAGGGCAACGCCGCCGCCGAGCTGCGCGCGGTGCTGGAGAAGCTGGCGGCGGCCGGGGCGGCGCCGTTCACCGCGGGGCTGGCGCTGCTGATGCGCCGCGCCGCCGGCCCGGCCGAGGTGGCGGCCGCCGCCACCTCCATCTCGCCCGGCATGGCCCGCGCGGCCGAGCGGATGCTGGAGGAGGTGCTGGACGGCCAGGCCGCGGTCGTCGCCACCGCCGAGACGGCACCCGAGATGACCGCGGCGCTGGCGGCGCTCGACCGGCTGCTGACCGAGGCCGAGGCGGTCGGCCCGCCGCTGTTCATGGAGGCGCGCCGCCGCCGTGCCGCCCTGCTGCGCCGCAAGGCGATGGACGCGTGCCTGCACTGCTTCGCCGAGGCGCTGGTGCGCGACCTGCTGACCACCGCCGAGGCCGCCGCCGCCGGCCCGCCGGCCGAGGATGCCGCCGTCGCCGCGCTGGAGGAGGCGGCGCGCGACCTGCGCGCGCTGGAGGCCGCGGGGCGCCGGCACGGCCAGGAAGCGGGCTTCGACCGGGCGCTGCGCGATGCCGGGCGGCGCCTGCAGGCGCTGGGCGCCGCGGATGGCGGGCTGAGCCGCGTGGACATCGCCCGGCTGGTCGAGATCATCGCCGGCACGGAGGCCGCGCTGCCGCTGCTGCCCCCCGGCCGGGCCGGCTAGACCATGATCGGCGAGCAGTGAATCGCCGACCATGGTCTAGCCTATTGTTTTTTGGCGTGATTCACGCCTTCGGGCGGTCCGCCCTTCGGCGATCACGCTCTAACAGGCTGCGGAAATTCGGCGGCGGACGAATGCAGCGGGAGGGCGCTGCCCTCCCCCACCCACCCGCCAGGAAACTGAGTTTCCTGGACCTTCCCGAAATTTAACGGGCTATATCAATAATTAAGGGGAGGTGCAGGAACATCAGGTTCCTGCCGGGGTGCTCGAGGGGCGGAGCCCCTCGACCTTTTCCTTTGCTTCCCGAGGCGAATTTCCGCAGCCTGCTAAGGGCGCGGCGCAGGGCGGCGCGATCAGGCCGCGGCCGGCGCCTGGCCCTCGATGCCCTCGCTGCCAGCGCGCCAGCGATGGGTGGAGGCACCGAAGGCCACCAGCGCGCCGGCTTCGTCGAACACCTCCGTCCGGCAGAAGAAGATGCTCTGGCCGCGCTTGACGAGCCGCCCTTCCGCCACCAGCCGCCCGCCGGCCACCTGGCCGGTGAAGCGGCAATCGAGGTCGAGCGTCACCGCGCGGCGGATGTTGCCCGGCACGCTGCACCACAGCCCGGCATAGGCCGCCGCCTGGTCGATCAGCGACAGCATCAC
>JAIYDD010000224.1 GCA_027487675.1 Acetobacteraceae bacterium
CGCGCTGCCCGATCCCCGCACGGCCGCGCCGGCCGCGCCGGAGCCGCCGCCACTTGGCGCGCGCCTGGCGGACGCCGCCGGCGCGGCGCGGCGCGCGGACCCGGTGATCGCACCACCCGACCCGCTGCTGCTGGAGCCTTCGCGGCACGGGCTGGTGCCGCGGCTGGGAGCGGAGGGGCGGTCCTCGATCCGCAGCTACGCCCGGGCCTTCGACCGGCAGGACCCGCGGCCGCGCATCGGCATCGTGATCAACAATGTCGGGCTATTCGCGCAGCATTCCGAGGACGCGATCCGCCGCCTGCCCGGCGCGGTGACGCTGGCCTTCAGCCCCTATGCCCCGCGCCCCGGCCCGCTGCTGGACCGCGCGAGGGCGCGCGGGATGGAGGTGCTGGTGGCGCTGCCGCTGGAGCCGCAGGGCTTCGGGCAGCAGGCCGATCCGGGCGACCGCGCCCTGCTGACCGGCCTGCCGCTGGGCGAGAACCTGGACCGGCTGGACTGGGCACTGTCGCGCATCCAGGGCCAGGTCGGCGCGATCGGCGGGCTCGGCCATCTGCGCGGGGAACGCTTCGCGGCGAACCCCGAACTGCTCGGGACCCTGCAGGCGACGCTGACGCAGCGCGGGCTGCTCTATGTCGATCCGCGCCCCGGCGCGCCGCAGCCGGCGCGGGCGGTCGGCCGCAGCGTCGATCTGCTGCTCGACGAGCCGGCGGCGACGCGCGGCGAGGTGGAGCGCCGGCTGGCGGAGCTTGAAGCGCTGGCGCGGCAGGGCCGTTCGGCGCTGGGGCTGGCGAACAACCCCGATCCCTCGGTGGTCGCGGCCATCCAGGCCTGGGCCGCGGGGCTGGAGGAGCGGGGGCTGGTGCTCGCCCCGATCAGCGTGCTGATCCGCAGGCCGGCGGAGCAGGCGAACCGCTGAGGGCGGGGCCGGGGGCGCGCCTCGGGCGCCGACCCCTCGCCCAACGGTGCCCGGGCCGACGGGCGCAACGCAGACCCTGAAATGGCGCCCATGGGCCGGCGCCCTGCCGGGTGGCAGCCATCGCCTCGGCGCGCACCCCGTTCCGCCCGCCTGACGCCGCCAACCCTTCCTGCCGCCCCGTCCGGGCCGCTATGAGGCCCGGATGCAGCGCATCGCCATCCTCGGCCGGCCCAACGTGGGCAAGTCGACGCTCTTCAACCGTCTCGTCGGCCGCAAGATCGCGATCGTGGACGACACGCCCGGCGTCACCCGCGACCGGCGCGAGGCGGAGGCGGTGATCGGCGGCGTGCCCGTGCTGCTGGCCGATACCGCGGGCCTCGAGGAAGCGCCGCCCGACACCATCCCCGGCCGGATGCGCGCGTCGAGCGAGGCCGCGCTGCGCGCCGCCGACCTGGTGCTGTTCGTGGTGGATGCCCGCGCCGGCCTGACGCCCGCCGACCGCGCCTTCGGCAACTGGCTGCGCCGCGCCGGCGTGCCGGTGGTGCTGGTGGCGAACAAGTCGGAAGGCCGGCTCGGCGCGCAGATGGCGATGGAGGCCTATGAGCTCGGCCTCGGCGATCCCGTCCCGCTCAGCGCGGAGCATGGCGACGGCATCGGCACCCTGCATGACGAGGTGCGCGAGCGCCTGACCGACACCTCCCGCCCGCGGCGCGAGGGCGAGCCGGAACGCCCGCTGCGGCTGGCGATCGTCGGCCGCCCGAACGCCGGCAAGTCCACCCTGGTCAACGCGCTGCTCGGCGAGGAGCGGATGATCACCGGCCCGGAGCCCGGCCTGACGCGCGATGCCGTGCGGCTCGAGTTCCGCGACGCCGAGGGCCCGGTGCGGCTGGTCGACACCGCCGGGCTGCGCCGCAAGGCGCGGATCGAGCATCGGCTCGAGAAGGCCTCGGTCGCCGCGACGCTGGCGGAGCTGAAGGAGGCGGAGGTGGTGGTCCTCGTCCTCGACGCGTTGCTGGGCATGGACGAGCAGGATCTGCGCATCGCCCGCCTGGCGGAGCGCGAGGGCCGCGCCGTGCTGGTCGCGCTGAACAAATGGGACGCGGTGGAGGACCGCGCCGCCGCCCGCCGGCGGCTGGATGACGTGCTGACCGCGAGCCTGGCGCAGCTGCGCGGCATCGCCGTGGTGCCGATGTCGGCCGCGAACGGCAAGGGCGTGGAGAAGCTGATGCCCGCGGTGCGGGAAGCGTATGCGCTGTGGAACCGCCGCATCCCGACCGGCGAGCTGAACCGCTGGTTCGAGGTGCTGAAGGAACGCCACCCGCCGCCGCTGGTCGAGGGCAAGCGGATCAAGCTGCGCTACGCGACCATGCCGAAGGCGCGGCCGCCGACCGTCGTGGTCTTCGGCACGCGCGCCGAACTGCTGCCGGAGGATTGGCGGCGCTACCTGGTGAATTCCTTCCGCGAGGCCTTCGACATGCCCGGCGTGCCGGTGCGGGTGAACCTTCGCGGCACCGAGAACCCCTATGCGGAGGGCGGCGAGGAGGGCTGAGCCCGCCCGGCCGGCGCGGGCGCCGGTCAGCGCCGCGGCGGCTCGACCCAGAGGGCGAGCCGCACCACGCCGACCATCGCCTCCACCGCCGCACCGGGCATGCCGAGCACGACGAGCGCGGCAAGCGTCGCGGTGCGCCAATCGCCGCCCTGGTCCAGCACCAGGACCGGCGAGGCCAGTGCCGCGCCAATGAGCAGCACGAGCGGCCAGTCCGCGCGCGACCAGGGCGCGAGCGCCGCCGGCAGCCAAGAGATCCTGTGTCGTTGCGACTGGCGTGTCATTCACCGCGCCTCCCAGGCGGAAACGCGCTTTCGGGCGGAAAGCTTCCCATCGCCGCTGCGCGCGGGGCAAGCGCGTTTCGCTTCGCCGGCCTGCCTAGCCATGCGGTGCAGCATGGCCGCCTTTGCCGCCGCCGGCGCCAGCCTGGCGGCATCTGCGCGCAGTTTGGGCAGATATGGCGCAAGACTGCTCAAAACCGAGCCCGGCGTTGCACACTTGAAATTTTTTCACGGGGCTGCGATGTCCCCGCTGCAACGCGGCTGCGTGCTGGGCCGCCGGGAGACAGGGAGACAGGGGATGAAGTGGAAGTTGCTCGCCGCGGCCGCGGCGGCCTTCATGACGTTTGGCGTCCAGGAAGCGCTGGCCGGCCGCGACCTCGACCAGATCCGCCAGCGCGGCACGCTGCGCTGCGGCGTGCAGGGCCCGTCCAACCCCGGCTTCGGCGTGCCCGACAGCCAGGGCCGCTGGGGCGGCTTCAACGTCGAGATCTGCCGCGCCATCGCGATCACGATCTTCAACGACCCGAGCCGGGTCGAGTTCGTGCCCGTGACGACGCAGAGCCGCTTCCCGGCGCTGTCCGCCGGCGAGGTGGACGTGCTGTCCAACAACACGACCTGGACGCTGACGCGCGACAGCAACGTCAACCGCTTCAACTTCCCGGCCATCACCTTCTACGACGGCCAGGCCATCATGGTGCCGCGCCGCCTGAACGTGACCAGCGCCCGCCAGCTGGACGGCGCGACGGTCTGCGTGCAGCCCGGCACGACGACGGAGCTGAACATCGCCGACTACTTCCGCGCCAACAACCTGCGCTTCACGCCGGTGGTGATCGCGGACCTGGACGAGATCCGCCGCGCCTATGACAGCGGCCGCTGCGACGTCTTCACCAACGACTTCGCCGCGCTGGCCGCGCAGCGCACGCTGCTGACGCGCCCCGCCGACCACATCATCCTGCCCGAGCGCCTGTCGAAGGAGCCGCTGGCGGTGACGATCCGCCAGGGCGACGAGGAGCTGACGAACATCGTCGCTTGGACCACCTTCGCGCTGATCGACGCCGAGGAACTCGGCATCACCCAGGCGAATGTCGAGCAGATCGCCGCCTCCGCCACCAACCCGGTGATCCGCCGCCTGCTCGGCGTCGAGGGCAACATGGGCGAGAGCGTCGGCGCCGCCCGCCCCGACTATGTGCGCACCATCATCCGCACCTTCGGCAACTACGGCGAGATCTTCGAGCGGCACCTCGGCACCCGCACGCCGCTGGGCCTCGAGCGCGGGATGAACAACATCTGGACCCGCGGCGGCCTGCTCTACGCCCCGCCCGCCCGCTGACGCGGGTCGTCCCGCCCACGCGGCGGGGCGACGCACCCTTCCCCCTCCCCCGTCCTGCGGGAGAGGGTCGGGGTGGGGGCCTCGGCACCCCACCCCTTCTTTCCCGCGACCCTCCCCGGACCCGTAGCGCATGAGCAGCACGACCACCGCCGCCATGCCGCCCGCCCGCGGCATCATCCCGCTGCCCTCGGGCGGTGCGCGCGGCCTGCTGATCCAGGCGGGGCTTCTGGTCGCCGTCATCGGGCTCGGCTGGTGGTTCTGGACCAACGCGCAGGCCAACATGGCGGCGCGCGGGCTGCAGTTCGGCTACGGCTTCCTCGACCGCTCCGCCGGCATCCCGATCGGCGAGAGCCTGATCCCCTACACCCCGGCCGACACCTATCGCCACGCGCTGACCGTGGGCGTGCTGAACACGCTGCGGGTGGCCATCGTCGGCATCGCGTTCTGCACCGTGCTCGGCATCCTGCTCGGGCTCGCGCGGCTGTCCTCCAACCCGCTGCTGCGCGGGCTGGTCGGCGGCTACATCGAGGTGGTGCGCAACACGCCGCTGGTCCTCCAGCTGGTGTTCTGGCACGCGGTGCTGCTGCAGCTGCCTTCGGTGCGACAGGCGTTGAACCCGCTGCCGGGCGTGTTCCTCTCGCAGCGCGGCGTGAAGATACCGGCGCTGGTCGCCGACCCCGCGCTCTACGCGGTCCTGGCCGCGCTGCTCGCCGGGGCGATCGGCTGGTGGGTGCTGCTGCGGCGCGAACGCGCGCGCCAGGTGGCCACCGGCGAACGCCGCCCGACCGTGCTGCCGGGGCTTGGCATGCTGCTGGGCTTCCCGGCGCTGTCGATGGCCATCGGCTTCGTGCCCACGGTCGAATGGCCGGAGCTGCGCGGCTTCAACTTCCGCGGCGGCCTGACCATGTCGCCGGAATTCTTCGCGCTGCTGATCGGGCTGGTCGTCTACACCTCCGCCTTCATCGCGGAGATCGTGCGGTCGGGCATCCAGTCGGTGCACAAGGGGCAGTGGGAAGCCGCGCGCGCGCTTGGCCTGCCGGGCGGGCGGATCATGCGGCTGGTGATCCTGCCGCAGGCGCTGCGCGTCATCATCCCGCCGCTGACCTCGCAATACCTGAACCTGACGAAGAATTCCTCGCTGGCCGTGGTGATCGGCTATCCGGACCTGGTGAGCGTGGCCAACACCTCGATCAACCAGACCGGGCAGGCGATCGAGGTGATCTCGATCTTCATGGCGGTGTATCTGGCGATCAGCCTCGTCACCTCCGCGCTGATGAACTGGTACAACGCGCGGGTCGCGCTGCTGAAGGAGCGTTGAGCCATGGCGCCCGTCGTCGCGCCGGCCGCGGCGCGTTGTTCTGCTTGTTCGCACGTCCGGCCGCTGGCCGGACATGACGCGCGGGTCGCGCTGCCGAAGGAGCGTTGAGCCATGGCGCCCGTCGTCGCGCCGGCTGCGGCGCGTTGTCCCGCCGTTTCGCACGTCCGGCCGTGGGCCGGACATGACGCGCGCGTCGCGCTGCTGAAGGAGCGTTGAGCCATGGCGCCGCCTGCTGCGCCGGCCGCGGCGCGTTGTCCCGCCGTTTCGCACGTCCGGCCGCTGGCCGGACATGACGCGCGCGTCGCGCTGCCGAAGGAGCGCTGACCGATGAGCGCCACCACCGCCCCCACCCTCGCCGCGCCGCGCGGCCCGACCTTCGCCGAGAAGCTGCGCGACTTCACCAAGGCCTGCTTCGCGGGCCCGGTGAACAGCGCCATCACCATCGCCTGCCTGACGGTGCTGTACTTCGCCGTGCCGCCCTTCTGGTCCTGGGCCGTCGCCAACGCCACGCTGTTCGGCACCGCGCAGGATTGCCGGGCCGCTGGCGGCGCCTGCTGGGCCTTCGTGCGGGAGAAGTTCTGGTTCTCGATCTTCGGCCTCTACCCCTACGAGGAGCGCTGGCGGCCGGCGACGATGATCTCGATCCTGGTGGTCATGGTCGTCGCCTCCACCATCCGGCGCTTCTGGGGCAGGTGGCTGCTGCTCGGCTGGGCGATCGCGGCGCCGGGGATGTGGCTGCTGATGCAGGGCGGCTTCCTGGGCCTGTCCTACGTGCAGACGCGGCAATGGGGCGGGCTGACCATCACCGGCATCATCGCCGTCTATGGCCTCGCGCTCGGCTATCCGCTGGCGGTGCTGCTGGCGCTCGGCCGGCGCAGCGAATTGCCGCTGCTGCGCTGGTTCTGCACCGCCGTCATCGAATGCGTGCGCGGCGTGCCGCTGATCAGCCTGCTGTTCATGGCGGCGATCATGCTGCCGCTGTTCATGCCGCAGGGCGTCACCGTGGACCGGCTGGTGCGCGTGCTCGTCGCCTACACCCTGTTCACCGCGGCCTACATGGCGGAAGTGGTGCGCGGCGGCCTGCAGGCGATGCCGCGCGGCCAGTACGAGGCGGCGGACGCCATCGGCCTGTCCTACTGGAAGAAGATGCGCCTGGTGATCCTGCCGCAGGCGCTGACCATCACCATCCCGTCGCAGGTCAACACCTTCATCGGCCTGTTCAAGGACACCACGCTGGTCGTCGTCATCGGCGTCTTCGACTTCTTCACCACGCTGCGCGCGGCGCTCGGCGACCCGAACTGGCTCGGCTTCCCGACCGAGGCCTATCTCTTCGCCGCCGGCGTCTACTTCATCCTCTGCTTCGCGATGAGCCGCTACTCCCAGAACCTGGAACGCACCCTGCGGCCGGAGGCAAGATAGCCCTCCGGCCGGCGCCCTACCGCCGGGGGCCGATCCGGGCTAGCCTCCGCCGGCCATGACCCGCCCCCGACCGGACGCGCGCCGATGAGCGGCGTGCGCGACATGTTCGGCCGCATCGCCGGCGCCGCGCGCCAGGCGGTGGAAGGGCCGGGCGGCTTCACGCTGCTGGAGCTCTCGGAATTCGGGACGGGCGGCAACCGCCTGGCGCTGGAAGCGGCGATGCGGGCGCGCTGCCAGACCGTCACGATCGACCCGCACACCGTGCTCTGCCGCATCCTCGGCCGCTTCAAGTTCCTGGTGGACAGCCGTGACATCGGGCTGGCGCCGCACCTGATGCTCGACGGCTACTGGGAATTCTGGGCGACCGAGTTCATCGCCCGCACCCTGCGTCCCGGCCAGGTGGCCTGGGATGTCGGCGCGAACCTCGGCTACTACGCCGTGCTGATGAGCGCGATCGTCGGGCCCCAGGGCCGCGTGCGCGCGGTGGAGCCCAACCCGCGGCTCGCGTTGCTGTGCGGGCGGAACCTGTCGCTCAACGGCTTCTGGGACCGCTCCTCGGTGCATCGCCAGGCGGTGGCGGACCGCAGCGGCCAGACGCTGCGCTTCCGCGCCGACATCACCGATCCGAAGAACGGCCGCCTGCTGCCCCCCGGCACGCCGCCGCAGCTCGAACAGGACGACGTGCTGGAAGTGGCGGTGCAGACCGTCAGCCTGGACGACCTGGCGGAGGAGCGCGTCGATTTCATCAAGATCGACGTCGAAGGCGCCGAGGAACAGGTCTGGGCCGGCATGCAGCGCCTGCTGGACCGCAACCCCGGCGTCTGCGTGCTGATGGAGTTCAACGCGCTGCGCTGCGTGGACGCCCCCGGCACGCTGGCGCAGATCGCGCGCCGCTTCCCGATGCGTGAACTGGGCTACGACGCGCAACTGCACGACGTGACGCCCGAGACCATCATGGGACGGCAGGAGGACACGCTGCTGGTGCTAGCGAACCGCGCGCTTTAGCAGGCTGCGGAAATTCGCCGGCTGAAGAAGGCAGCGGGAGGGCGCTGCCCTCCCGCACCCACCCGCCAGGAAACTGAGTTTCCTGGACCTTCCCCAAATTTAACGGGATATATCAATAA
>JAIYDD010000195.1 GCA_027487675.1 Acetobacteraceae bacterium
GACAGTCGAGACAACCTGGCGCAAGGTCGGCGCACTCCTCGACCTCGTCAGTCCAGCCGAATGCGCCAACTACCTCGCCAACTCAGGCTACGCTTCCATGTAAATACAGCATGCTCTAGGTCAGGTCCGGGTGCGGCTCAATTGTCGGGTTCCAAACGCCTTTCGGCCCTTGGCGGGAGGGGTACGGGGAGGGCAGCGCCCTCCCCGGAGAGGTGGCGCAGCCTACCGGCCAAACCGCACCGGCGCCCCGCCCGGCGTGCCCTGCACCTCGTCCTCCCGCATCGCGACGGTGCCGCGGATGATGGTCATCACCGGCCAGCCCGTGCAGCGGTGGCCGGCAAACGGCGTCCAGCCGCAGGGCGAGGCGATCCAGCTTTCCTCGATGGTGCGCACGCGCTTCATGTCCACCACGGTGAAGTCGGCGTCGTAGCCCGCCGCCATGCGGCCCTTGCCCACCACGCCGTAGACCCGCGCCGGCCCCGCGCACATCAGGTCCGCCAGCCGCGAGAGGGAAAGCCGCCCGGCGCTGACATGGTCGAGCATCAGCGGCACCAGCGTCTGCACGCCGGTCAGCCCGGCGCCGCAATCCGGCCAGGGGCGTTCCTTGGCGGCGCGGGAATGCGGCGCGTGGTCGCTGCCCACCGTGTCCACCGTGCCGTCCGCCACCGCGCGCCAGGCGGCCTCCAGGTGCCGCGCGTCGCGGATCGGCGGGTTCATCACCGCGTAGCCGCCGAGGCGGTCATAGGCCTCGTCGGTCTGGGTCAGGTGGTTCAGCAGCACCTCGACGGTGGCGAGGTCGCGGTGGTCGCGCAGGTAGTCCAGCTCCTCGGCGGTGGAGACGTGCAGGATATGCGCGGGCCGCCCCGTCTTGCGGGCCAGCGCCATCAGCCGCCGCGTGCCGAGGAAGGCGCATTCCACGTCGCGCCATTCCGCGTGCATCCGGTGCGGCATGCCGGAGCTGTAGGCGGGCTTGCGCGCCTGCAGGCGGTATTCGTCTTCCGAATGGTAGCAGATGCGCCGCCGGCCGGCGCGCATGACCCGTTCCAGGCTCTCGTCGTCCTCGACCAGCAGGTCGCCGGTGGAGGAGCCGGCAAAAACCTTGATGGCGCAGACATTCGGCTGCGCCTCCAGCTCCGCGAGCCCCGCGATGTTCGCCTTGGTCGCGCCGACATAGAGGCCCATGTCGCACCAGGCGCGGCCCTTCAGGTGGTCGCGCTTCCAGTCCAGCCGCGCGACATCGGTGATGGAGGGGTTGGTGTTCGGCATGTCGAACACCGCGACGAGGCCGCCGAGCACCGCGGCCCTGGTGCCCGTCTCGATCGTCTCGACGCTGGCGTCGCCGGGTTCGCGCAGGTGGACATGGCTGTCGATCAGGCCGGGCAGCACGTGCAGGCCGCGGCAATCGATCTCCTCGGCCGCGTGGCCATCGACGGTGCCGAGCCCGACGATGCGGCCGCCGCGCACGGCGACGTCGCCCACCGCCTCGCCCCAGGGCAGCACCAGCGTGCCGCCGCGCAGCACCAGATCCAGCTCGGCCGCCATCACGCCCCCCGCATCGCCGCTTCGATCTCCACCCGCGCGCCGTGCCGCTGCTCCGCCGGCGCGCAGAGCGCGGCCAGGTGCGGCGCGATGTCCTCCGGCCGCCGCAGCGTCGCCTGGTCCTCGCCCGGCATCGCCAGCGCGCGCATCTTGGTCGCGACCACGCCGGGATCGGCGAGGTTCACGCGCAGCTTCGTCGCCGCCACTTCCTGCGCCCAGGTCATCGCCAGGTGTTCCATGCCCGCCTTGGTGGCGCCGTACATGCCCCAATAGGCCTTGGGGCGCAGCACGCGGCCGGTGGTGACGAAGACCGCGCGCCCGGCGTCGGAAGCGCGCAGCGGCGGGTCGCAGGTGCGGATCAGCCGCCAGGCGGCGGAGAGGTTCACCGCCACCGTCTCCGCCCAGTCGCGCGGCTCGATATGCGCCACGGGGGTCAGCTTGTTCAGCACGCCCGCATTGTGCACCAGGATATCCAGCCGCCCGAAGCGCTCGACGATCGAGGGCCCGATCAGGTCCAGCTCCTTCTCCGCCTTCTGCAGGTCGAGCGGCAGCAGCGTGGCGCCGCGCCCGGTCGCGGCGCGGATGGCGTCGTCGGTCTCCTCCAGCCCGCCCTGGGTGCGCGCGATCAGCACGCAATGCGCGCCGCGCGTCGCGAGCTCCACCGCCAGCGCCGCACCGATGCCGCGCGACGCGCCGGTGACCAGCGCCACGCGGTCCTTGAGGGGAAGCGGATCCGTCACTGTCCGTTGGCCTGCAGCAGGGAGAGGGAGGGCGCGGCGTTCTGCTGCAGGTCGACCAGCGGGATCGCGTAGTCCCCGGTGAAGCAGGCATCGCAATAGCCGGGATTGGCGGCATCCCGCCCGGGCCGGCCGAGCGCGCGGTAGAGCCCGTCGAGCGAGATGAAGGCCAGGCTGTCCGCGCCGATGATGCGCGCCATCTCCTCCACGTCGTGCTTGGCGGCCAGCAGCTTGCTGCGTTCCGGCGTGTCGATGCCGTAGAAGCAGGAATGCGTGGTGGGCGGCGAGGAGATGCGCATGTGCACCTCGCTCGCGCCGGCGGCGCGCACCATCTCCACGATCTTGCGGCTGGTGGTGCCGCGCACGATGCTGTCATCGACCAGCACGACGCGCTTGCCCTCGATCACCGCGCGGTTGGCGCTGTGCTTCAGCTTCACGCCGAGGTGGCGGATCTGGTCCGTCGGCTCGATGAAGGTGCGCCCGACATAGTGGTTGCGGATGATGCCGAGTTCGTAGGGCAGGCCGGATTCGGCGGCGTAGCCCATGGCCGCCGGCACGCCGGAATCGGGCACGGGGACCACGACATCGGCGGGCACGTTGCTCTCGCGCGACAGTTCGGCGCCGATGCGCTTGCGCGTGTCGTAGACGGGCGTGCCCTCCACGGTGGAATCGGGGCGGGCGAAGTAGATGTATTCGAAGATGCAGAAGCGGGAAGGCTTCACGCCGAAGGGCTTCAGGCTGCGCAGCCCGGCCTCGTCGATCACCACGATCTCGCCGGGCTCGACGTCGCGCACGAATTCCGCGCCGACGATGTCGAGCGCGCAGGTCTCGCTGGCCAGCACATAGGCTCCGTTCGGCCCGCCGCCGGCCAGCCTGCCGATCACCAGCGGCCGCACGCCGAGCGGATCGCGCGCGCCGAGCAGCGCGCCGTCATGCAGCGCGACCAGGCTGTAGGCGCCCTGCACCTGCTTCAGCGCGTCGATCAGCCGGTCGGTGACGGTGGAATAGAGGCTGATGGCGATGAGGTGGACGAAGACCTCGCTGTCGGTGGTGGACTGGAACAGGCAGCCGCGGCGGACCAGGGCGCGCTTCAGCGTGTGCGCGTTGGTCAGGTTGCCGTTGTGCGCGACGGCGAGGCCGCCGAATTCGAAATCGGCATAGAGCGGCTGCACGTTGCGCAGCGCCGTCTCGCCGGTGGTGGCGTAGCGGTTGTGGCCGAGGGCGGCGCGGCCCGGCAGGCCGGCGATCACCGCGGCGTCGCCGAAATTGTCGCCCACCAGGCCGCGGCCCTTGTGGGCGTGGAAGATGCCGCCGGCCTCGGCCGAGACGATGCCGGCCGCTTCCTGCCCGCGATGCTGAAGCGCGTGCAGGCCGAGCGCGGTCAGCGCCGCGGCGTCCGCGCTGCCCCAGACGCCGACCACGCCGCATTCCTCATGCGGCTTGTCGTCGTCATCGGGGCCGCCATCCCAGGGATGGGTGGTCAATGCGTCCATGCTCGCTCTTGTTCAGGCGCGCCACCGCGCCGGTCCTGGTCCCGCGCCATCGGGCGCGGGGGAAAACCCTGCCGGCGCGACGCGTGGCGTGCCGGGGACCGCCATCCGGCTGTCACGTGCGGTTCCGGGCCGGCGGGCGCAAGAGGTCCTCCAGGCTCGGCTCCTGCCGCCCGGCGCCGTCCGGCAGGCGCGGGCGGACATCGGGCGGCAGCAGGTCCGCCGCCCAGCGCGCCGCATCGGCGACCAGCGGCAGGGATCGTGCGTCCCGCACCGGGTCGGGCCAGCGCTCGGCGGCCGGCACCAGCAGCCCGCCCACGATATATGCCAGCACGACGACGAAGGCACCCCGCGCCAGGCCGAACAGGAAACCGAGCGCGCGGTCGAGCCCGCCGAGCGCGGAGCGCTGCACCTTGCCCGACAGCCAGGCGATCAGCACCTGCAGGACGATCAGCACCACCAGGAAGACGCCGCCGACGGCCAGGCCCGTGGCCAGCCAGTCCGGCTGCACATGCGGCTCGACCAGCGGACGGGTGGCGGGCTCGGCCAGGATGCCGGCCAGCGTCGCGCCGACCCAGGCGCCGATGCCGAGCACCTCGCGCACCATGCCACGCAGATAGGCCAGCCCCGCCGAGACGAGCAGCACCGCGAGCACCACGCCATCGACCCAGGTCATCGCGCCCCGTTCGGCTGGAGGATCGGTCCCAGTGGGAAGGGCGTCGCGGGGCGCGGCGGTCGGGGCCGGACTGGGGCGCGGCCTGACAGGCGCGCGATATAGCCCGCGGGGGGCGGGGTGTCATGCGGGCGGGGCGACAAGGACGTTGCTGCGCCCCTGCCGCTGTAGCTACATTCCCCAGCATGCTGCGGAAATTCGCCGGCTGAAGAAGGCAGCGGGAGGGCGCTGCCCTCCCGCACCCACCCGCCAGGAAACTGAGTTTCCTGGACCTTCCCCAAATTGAACGGGATATATCAATAACCAAGGGGAGGTGCAGGAACATCAGGTTCCTGCCGGGGTGCTCGAGGGGCGGAGCCCCTCGACCTTTCCCTTTGCGTCCCAAGGCGAAGTTCCGCAGGCTGCTAGCGGCACATGACGGATGACGGCGATCCATCCGGGCGAGACGCCGCCGTTCCGGATCTGGAATGGGACGAGGCCAAGCGCGCGCTCAACCTGGCGAAGCACGGCCTGGACTTCCTGGACGCGGTGCTGCTGATGGACGGGC
The DNA here is from genome assembly GCA_027487675.1 of Acetobacteraceae bacterium. GTDB lineage: Bacteria > Pseudomonadota > Alphaproteobacteria > Acetobacterales > Acetobacteraceae > Falsiroseomonas. Next base: position 4,987 of record JAIYDD010000195.1, read on the forward strand.
CGCACGTCGTCGTTGCGACGCATCCCGGCACGGATGCGGTGCGCCGGAAGGTGACCGGCCGCATCGGCTCGGTCTACGCCACGCTGGTCTGCACGCCGCGGCAAGGGGCGCTACGGGTGATCTCGTCAAGGAGGGCGCGCGATGGGGAACGACGAGCACATCAGGCGCGACACGGCGGATGAACTGCGCGCGATGGTCGCCCGCGGCAAAAGCCGCAGCGACCTTCCGCGGGTCGCGGCGCTGACCGAGGCCGAGCTGGAACAGGCCATCGCCGAGGACCCGGACTCCGATCCGCCACCGTTGGAGTCGCCGCTGGGCTGGCCCCCCTTCGCCGAGGTGGTGCGGCCGAAGGCACCGAAGCGCCTCGTGTCCCTTCGGCTGGATGCGGATGTGCTGGAGCATTTCCGAACCCTCGGCCCAGGCTGGCAGACGCGGATCAACCGGGTGCTGCTCAACCATGTCCGCCTGTCGCAGGCGGCGACGCACACGGAACCGCGGCCTGCGAAGCCCCGATCCGGCGGCGATTGAGGCTGGTTCAGACCGCCTCCGTCGTCCGGGCCGGTCCCGTCTCCGCCGCCCCCTTCCGCTTCACCGTCTTCGCCGCGAAGACCGCCACCAGGTCGGACAGGTGCCCGATCTCGGCGAGCTTCATCCCCGGCACCGGCGCCGGCGCCGCGTTCCCCCGCGCCACCCGCCGCGGCAGCGTCGCCGCCGTGAAGCCCAGCTTCCCGGCCTCCCGCAGCCGGGCTTCCGCCTGCGCCACCTGGCGCACCTCGCCCGAGAGGCCGACCTCCCCGAAATAGACCGTGCCCGGATCGGTCGGCCGGTCGGTGGCGGCGCTGGCCAGCGCGGCGGCCACGGCGAGGTCCGCCGCCGGCTCGCCGATCCGCAGGCCGCCGGCGACGTTCAGGTAGACGTCGTTCATCCCGAGCCCGAGCCCGCAGCGCGCCTCCAGCACCGCCAGCAGCATCGCCAGCCGCCCGCCATCCCAGCCCTGCACCTGCCGGCGCGGCGTGCCGCCGGAACTGGGGGAGAGTAGGCACTGCACCTCGACCAGCACCGGCCGCGTGCCCTCGACGCCGGCGAAGACCGCGCTGCCGGAGACGTTGCCGCGCCGCTCGGCCAGGAACAGCGCGGAGGGGTTCGCCACCTCGACCAGCCCGCGCTCCGTCATCTCGAAGACGCCGATCTCGTCGGTGGCGCCGTAGCGGTTCTTGACGGCGCGCAGGATGCGGAACTGGTGGCCGCGATCGCCTTCGAAATGCAGCGTCGCATCCACCATGTGCTCCAGCACGCGCGGCCCGGCCAGCGTGCCTTCCTTGGTCACGTGGCCGACCAGCACCAGGGCGAAGCCGCGCGTCTTGGCCAGCCGGATCAATTCCGCCGCGCAGGCGCGCACCTGGCTGACCGTGCCGGGGGCGGAATCCAGCGCGTCGAGCCAGACGGTCTGGATGCTGTCCATCACCACCAGCGCGACCTCCTCCTCCCCCTCCAGCCCGGCGGCGATGTCGCGCAGGCTGGTCGCGGCGGCGAGGCCAAGCGGGCTTTCCGCCAGGCCGAGCCGCCCGGCGCGCAGCCGCACCTGCTCCACCGCCTCCTCGCCCGAGACATAGAGGGCGCGGCGCCCGGAGGCCGCGACGCGGGCGGCGGCCTGCAGCAGGATGGTGGACTTGCCGATCCCCGGATCGCCGCCGACCAGCACGGCGGAGCCGGGGACGAAGCCGCCGCCCAGCACGCGGTCCAGCTCCGCGATGCCGGAGAGGATCCGGGCGGGCGGCGCGGCGCGGCCCTTCAGCCCGACGAATTCCAGCTTCCGCCCGCCGGGCACGCGGGCGGCGGGGCCGGGGCCGCGGGCCTGCTCCACCTCCTCGGCCAGGGTGTTCCATTCGCCGCAGGCGTCGCAGCGGCCCTGCCATTTCGGGTGCGGCGCGCCGCAGGCCTGGCAGACGAAGCGGGTGCGGTCCTTGGCCATGGGGTGCTGTGCGGGCCGGGTCCTGGACGAAACGGGAACATCACGCTGTAGCCGATGCGGCGGGCCAGCGGAAGCGTCATGCCATGGGAGACCTCCCGGTGTCGTGATCGGGCGGGGCCGCCCTGCGACATGCCGGGCGCTGCGCGGCGGCGCCGCCTCGCGCATGGTCCGGCGGCATGTCCGCCCGCCTTGGAAACAACCCTCCCCGGTCGTTGCGCCGGCACCTCGCCACGCTCGGCCTCGGCTTCCTGCTGCCGCTGCTGATCCTGGGCGGCGCCACCTTCTGGCTGCTGGTCGGGCAGGAGCTGCGCGCGGCGGAGGCGGCGGCGCGGCAGGAGGCGCGGCACGCCCTGCAGCGGGTGGATGCGCTGCTGGCCGAGGCACTGGCGGGGCTGCGCGGGCTTCCCCAGGCGGAGGATGCGGACGCGGCCGCCGCGGCGCTGCGGGCGGCGACCGGGCTGCACCTGTCGCGCCACGCCGCGGACGGCACGACCCTGGCCGACACCCGCCCGCCGGGCGCCGCGCTGCCGGCGGCGGCGGTGGCGGCGGCGGCCGAGGTCGCTGCCGGGCGGCGGCTGGTCTCGCCGCTGGTCGCCGATCCGGCCTCGGGCGGTCATGCGCTGCTGCTGGCGAACCCGCTGCCGGGCCCGGGCGGGGTGGGCTTCCGGGTGCTGGCGGTGCCGGCGGCGCGGCTGCGCGCGGCACTCCTCGACGATCCCGCCGCCGGCTTCGGCCCGGATTACGGCCCGGCGCTGGCCGATGCCGAGGGCCGCATCGTCGCCCGCTGGCGGGAGCACGAGGCGCTGGTCGGCCGCCCCATGCCGCCCGAGGCCGCCGCCATGCTGCGCGCGGCGCCGGAGGGCATCTGGCATGGCCGCAGCCTGACCGGCCGGCGCGTGGCGGTGGCGCATGCCGTCTCCGCCTTCAGCGGGCTGGCCGTCGGGCTCGGCATCACCGAGGGCGCGCTGCGGGCGCCCCTGTGGCGCGCCGCGGCGCTGTTCGTGCCGGCGGCGCTTGCGCTGCTGCTGCTGGCGGGGCTCGGCACGTCCCTGGTGGCGCGGCGCATCGCCGGGCCGGTCGCGCAGCTGGGCGAGGCGGCGCGGCGCCTGGGGGAGGGCGGCACGCCGCCCGCCCTGCACACCCCGGTCGAGGAGGTCAACGACGCCGCCCGCGCGATGGCCGAGGCCGCCGCGCGGCGCAGCGCGGCGGAGGCATCGCGCGACCTGATCCTGCGGGAGATGCACCATCGCGTGAAGAACCTGCTGGCCACCGCGCAGTCGCTCGCCACGCTCTCCGCGCGCTCCACCGCCGAGCCGCAGCATTTCGCGCAGGAATTCGGCGCCCGGCTGCGGGCGCTGGCGCGCACCCACAACCTGCTGATGGAGGACCGCCCGGGCGAGCTGGCGCTGGCCGACCTGCTGCGGGAGACGCTGGCGGCCTATCGCGACGGGCCGGACCGCGTGGCGCTGTCCGGCCCCGCGCTGCGCCTGCCGGGCGACGCCGCCGTGCCGCTCGGGATGGTGCTGCACGAGCTGGCGACCAATGCGGCGAAGCATGGCGCGCTCTCGGTCCCCGAGGGCCGGCTCGGCATCGCCTGGCGGGTGGAGGCGGAGCGGCTGGTGCTGGACTGGACGGAACGCGGCGGCCCCGCCCTGGCCGGCCCGCCCGCGCGCCGCGGCTTCGGCAGCGAGCTGCTGCGCCGCGCGCTGTCTGGGCCCGCCGGCGGCGAGGTGACGAAGGAGTGGCGGGCGGAGGGGCTCCGCGCCCGCATCCGGCTGCCGCTGCGCGCGGCTTCTACTTCCTGAGCTCCATCTCGATCGGGCCTTCGCGTTCGCCGCGCGCGAACTGGTCCACCATGGCGTTGCCGGTCTGCCCGAGGCTCGCCGCCGCGCCGGTCCAGACGATGCGGCCCTTGTGGATCATCGCCGCATCGTCGCCGATGCGCCGCGCGCTCGCCATGTCATGCGTGATGGAGACGGCGGTGGCGCCCAGCCGCCTGACGCAATCCACGATCAGCCCGTCGATCACCGCGCCCATGATGGGGTCGAGCCCCGTGGTGGGTTCGTCGAAGAAGATGATGTCGGGCTCGGCGGCAATCGCCCGCGCCAGGCCGACGCGCTTCTGCATGCCGCCCGACAGCTCCGACGGGTAGAGATCGCCGACGCTGGCCGCGAGACCCACCTGCGCCAGCACCTCCGCCGCGCGGTCGCGCGCGGCGCCGCGGGCGATGCGCTTCTGCGCCAGCAGCTTGAAGCAGACATTCTCCCAGACCGGCAGGCTGTCGAACAGCGCGCCGTTCTGGAACAGCATGCCGATGCGGTCGTTCAGCGCGCGGCGGTCGGCGCGCGACAGCGTCGCGACATCGCGCCCGTCGATCTCGATCGTGCCGGCATCCGGCGCGATGAGGCCGAGGATGCATTTCAGCGTGACCGACTTGCCGGAGCCCGAGCCGCCCAGGATCACCATCGAATGCCCGGCGCGGATGTCGAGGTCGACGCCGTCCAGCACCAGCTTCGGCCCGAAGGACTTGGCCAGGCCGCGCAACCGGATCTTCGGCTCGCTCATCGGCTGAACATCAGCGCGGTCAGCACGTAGTCCACCGCCAGGATCAGGATGGAGCTGGCCACCACCGCCGCGGTCGTCGCCCGCCCCACGCCCTGCGCGCCGCCGCCCGAGGTGTAGCCGCACCAGCAGCCCATCAGCGTGACGATGAAGCCGAAGGCCGCCGCCTTGATCAGGCCGGAGATCACGTCCCAGGGCTGCAGGAAGTCGAAGGTCGCCTTGAGATAGGCGCCGGAGGCGAAGCCCAGCTGCTGCGTGCCGATCAGCCAGCCGCCCATCACGCCGAGGATATCGGCCACCACCACCAGCAGCGGCAGCGCCAGCGTGCCGGCCAGGATGCGCGGCGTGACCAGGTATTTCACCGGGTCGGTGGAGAGCGTGTGCAGCGCGTCGATCTGGTCGGTCACGCGCATCGTGCCGATCTCGGCGGCAAACGCCGCGCCGATGCGCCCCGCGACCATCAGCCCGGCCAGCACGGGCCCGAGTTCGCGCGTGATGGACAGCACGACGACGTTCGCCACCGCGCCTTCGGCGTTGAAGCGCGCGAAGCCGGTGTAGGATTGCAGCGCGAGGACCATGCCGGTGAACACCGCGGTCAGCGCCACGACGGGCAGGCTGAACCAGGCGATCTCGACGAAGGCGCGCAGGAACAGGCGGCCATGGAAGGGCGGGCGGACGACATGGCTCAGCGCCTCGGCGGCGAACAGCGCGACGCCGCCGATGCCGCGCAGCATGGCGATCACCCCGCGCCCGAGCGCGGCCGTCAGGTCGAGGACGCGGTCCAAGCGCCTAGGCGTCCGCATGCACGCGCAGGTAGCGCGCGCCGAGGGAGGTCAGCACCTCGTAGCCGATGGTGCCGCAGCGCGCCGCGATGTCGTCCGGCGTGTTGCCGGGTCCGCCCACCAGCAGCAGCCGGTCGCCCGGCGCGGCCTGCGGCACATCGGTGACGTCGAAGGTGGTCAGGTCCATGGATACCCGGCCGACGAGGGGAACGGGCCGGCCGTGCAGCAGGGCAAGCGACCGGCCGGAGAGCGCGCGAAGGTAGCCATCGGCATACCCCGCCGCAACGGTCGCGATCCGCCGCGGTTCCCGCGCTGTCCAGGACGCGCCGTAGCCCACCGTGTCGCCGGCTTCGATGTCGCGGACCTGCAGGATCTCCGCCTCCACGGTGGCCACCTGGCGCATGGGGTTCCCGGCACCCGGCGTGGGGTTGATGCCGTAGAGCGCGCAGCCGGGGCGGGCGAGCGCGGAGCGGAAGCCCTCGCCCAGGAAGATGCCGGAGGAATTGGCCAGGCTGCGCGGCACGCCGGGCGCGATGCGGGCGGCGGCCTCGGCGAAGCGCGCGGCCTGGGTGGCGTTCAGCGGATGCGCGGGCTCGTCCGCGCAGGCGAGATGCGTCATCACGAAGCGCAGCTCGAGCACGGCCAGCGGGGCGCGATCCGCAGCCAGCGCCGCCTGTTCCCGCGCATCGAGGCCGAGCCGCGCCATGCCGGTGTCGAGATGCAGCAGCGCCCGCCGCGGCACGCCCGCGGCGCGCCCGGCCGCGGCATGGGCGGCGACGTCGCCGAGGCTGTTCAGCACGGGCAGCAGCGCCGCATCGCCATCGGCGCCGGGCGGGAAGCCGTTCAGCACAACGATCGCGGGCCCCCCGGCCCGCGCGCCATCGGTCGCGACGCCGAGCGCCTGGCGCAGCGCCAGCCCCTCGGTCAGATGCGCGACGAAGAAGATGTTGCAGCCCGCCGCGTGCAGCGCGCGCGCCACCGGCGCGGCGCCCAGCCCATAGGCGTCGGCCTTCACCACGCCGGCCACCGCCGCGCCATGCCGCGCGCAGAGGTCGCGCCAATTGGCGACGATGGCGCCGAGGTCGATGCGCAGCGCCGCCTGGCCGGGGGCCGGGCTCATGCGTCGCGCGCCGGGGGAGGAAGGGTCGGGCGGGGCACCTAGTCCCCGTACCCGCCCTCGTGCCGCGTGTCGAGGTCGCCGAAACGGGTGTACTGCGCCTCGAAGAACAGCTTCACGGTGCCGGTCGGGCCGTGGCGCTGCTTGGCGATGATCAGGTCGGCCTTGTTGTAGGCCTCCTCCATCCGCTTCTTCCACTGGTCCAGCGCGGCTTCGAACTTGGACTGGCGGTCGGCCTCGTCGCGGCCCTCGAAGGCGATTGGCTTGGGTTCCTGCTGCTGCAGGTAGTATTCGTCGCGGTAGATGAACATCACCATGTCGGCGTCCTGCTCGATCGAGCCGGATTCGCGCAGATCCGACAGCTGCGGTCGCTTGTCCTCCCGGCTTTCCACCTGGCGGGAGAGCTGCGACAGCGCGATCACCGGCACGGCGAGTTCCTTGGCGATCGCCTTCAGCCCCTGGGTGATCTGGCTGATCTCCAGCACCCGGCTTTCCGGCTTGGTGCCGGCGGCGGGGCGCATCAGCTGCAGGTAGTCCACCACGATCAGGTCGAGCCCGCGCTGGCGCTGCAGCCGCCGGCAGCGGGTGCGGAGCGCGCTGATCGTGATGGCGGGCGTGTCGTCGATCCAGATCGGCAGCGCCTGCAATTCGCGGCTGGCGGCGAAGAAGCGGTCGAAATCCGCCTGGTGGATGTCGCCGCGGCGGATGTTGTCGGACGAGATGCGCGATTCCTCGGCCAGCAATCGCGTGGCCAGCTGGTCCGCGCTCATCTCCAGCGAAAAGACCGCCACGCCGCCGCGCGGCACCGCATTGGGGTCGGCGTCGCGCGCCTTGCGCAGCACGGCGCGCGCGGCGCCGAAGGCGATCTTGGTGGCCAGCGCGGTCTTGCCCATGGCGGGCCGGCCCGCGAGGATCAGCAGGTCCGACTTGTGCAGGCCGCCGATCTTCTTGTCGAGGTCGCGCAGCCCCGTGGACAGGCCGGAGACGCCGCCCGGATTCGACATCGCGACCGAGGCCTGGCGAACCGCCGCGGTCAGCGCCTTCTCGAAGGCAATGAAGCCGCCTTCGCCGGCATTGTCCTTGGCCAGGTCGAACAGCGTCTGCTCGGCGGCTTCCAGCTGCTGGCGGGCGTCCAGTTCGGGCTCCGCGCCGAAAGCGCGGTTCACGACATTCTCGCCGACATCCACCAGCTGCCGGCGCAGCCAGGCGTCGTGGATCACCTTGCCGTATTCGCCGGCATTGATGATGCCGACCATGGCGGTGAGCAGCTGCGCGAGATACGCGGTGCCGCCCACCTCGTCGAGCAGGCCGTTGTGCTCGAACTCCGCGCGCAGCGTGACGGCATCCGCCAGCGCGCCGTTCTCCACCCGCCGCTGGATGGCGCCGAAGATGCGGCCATGCACGGGATCGGCGAAATGGTGGGGGGCCAGGAATTCGCTGACGCGCTCATAGGCCTTGTTGTTGGCCAGCAGCGCGCCGAGCAGCGCCTGCTCGGCTTCCAGGTTTTGCGGCGGCAGGCGCTGCGACAGGCCGAGAAGGCCGTCGCCGGGCGCGCCGCCGCCGGGGGGAATGGTGTTCATGCGCGCAGTCTAGACCCGCCGCGGAGTCGCGCGCTGCCCCCGCCGCCTGGGGATGGCTGTGGATAACGGGGACGGGCGGCGGCGCGGTGCGAGGCTCCGCCTCGCGCTCCGCCAGGGGCGCTGCCCCATAGGCGCTAACTTAACTCCTCGGGGGCGGATACAGGCGTTGCGAGGCTCCGCCTCGCGCTCCGCCAGGGGCCCTGCCCCTGGACCCCGCCAAGGGGCAGCGGCCCCTTGTAACCCCCTTCGTTTATCTTTTCTCGTTGTTGATGCCGGTCCAGGGCGGCAGCCCTGGTGGTGGGGGGTACGGGGGGAGGCAACGCCTCCCCCCGGGCCATCACGCGCCGCCCCCTGCCCGCCCTCACCCCCCGGCCGGCACCGCTTCCCGCGGCGCCGCGCGTTCCGCCTCCGCCATCCAGTCCCGCGTCAGCGGCAGCGCGTGCGGGCTGCGCGCCAGCTGCACCTGCCAGTTCATGTGGTCGCCGTGCCGGAAGGTCATCTCGCAGCCCGCCAGGTAGAACTCGAACATCCGGCAGAAGCGCTCGTCGTAGAGCGCGCCGATGGCGTCGCGGTTGGCGGCGAAGCGGCGGCGCCATTCGCGGATGGTCATCGCGTAGTGCATCCGCAGGATCTCGAGGTCGGTGATCCAGAGCCCGGCATGCTCGATCGCCGGCACCACCTCCGACAGCGCCGGCGAATAGCCGCCGGGGAAGATGTACTTCGCCAGCCACGGGTTGGTGGTGCCCGCGCCCTTGGCGCGGCCGATCGCATGCACCAGCGCCACGCCGTCGGGCTTCAGCGCGAAGCGCAGCGTGCGGAAGAAGGTGGCGTAGTTGCCGACGCCGACATGCTCGAACATGCCGACCGAGACGATGCGGTCCACCGGGCGGGTCCAGGCGCGGTAGTCCATCAGCTCGAAGCGCACGCGGTCCGACAGGCCGGCTTCCGCGGCGCGGCGGCGCGCCTCGGCCAGCTGTTCCTCCGACAGGGTGATGCCGGTGACGCGCGCGCCCCAGTCGCGCGCCAGGTGCAGCGCCATGCCGCCCCAGCCGCAGCCGATGTCCAGCACCTCGAGGCCCGGCCTGTCGAGCCGCAGCTTGGCGGCGATGTGGCGCTTCTTCAGCGCCTGCGCCTCCTCCAGCGTCTCCTGCCCGGTGGGGAAGAAGGCGCAGGAGTATTGGCGGTCGCGGTCCAGGAACAGCGCGTAGAGCCGGCCGTTGAGGTCGTAGTGATGGGCGACGTTGCGCCGCGCGCGCCCGGCCGGGTTCAGCTGGTCGAGGCGCCGGCGCGCCCAGCGCCAGGGGCCGAGCAGCGCCTCCGCCGGGTGGTCGCCGCCCGCGTGCTGGTTCAGCACCAGCACCTCCAGCACCTCGGCGATGTTGCAGCCGACCGGCTGCACTTCTCCTTCCATGTAGAGCTCGCCGAAGGCCAGCGACGGGTTCAGCAGCAGGCGCCGCAGCGCGCGCGGGCTGCGCAGCGCGAAGGCGGCGCTTGGGCCCTGCCCGTCGCCGAAGCTCCACCCGGCGCCGTCGGGCAGCTGCACGCGGAGGCCGCCGCGCCGGACCAGGCGACCAAGGGCAACCCGCAGCGAAGCCTGGAGCATGACGCACCCCTCCTCGGGGGGACGCCGGTCGAGCTTGGCGCCCCCTTCCGGAGCGGAAGATTAAGGATTTTGGACAGACGGCTTCCAGGCCGCACGGCGCATCGATGCGTGCCGCGGCACGCATGGGCGCATCGGTGCGCGCCGGGGCACGCATGGGGGCGTATCGATGCGCGCCAGGCGCCCCATCGCGGGGCGATGCGCGCTGCCGCAAAAACGCGGACGCCGCGCAGCCCGGGGGCCGCGCGGCGTCGTCACGCCCTTCGCCCTGCGGCGGCGATCACATGCGGTTGGCGGCGGCGCCCAGCTCGGCCAGCTCGGCGGCGAGTTCCGCCTCCAGGCTCTCCTCCTCGGCCTGGTCGCCGGCGCGCAGGTCCTCGCCACGCGCCTGCTTCTCGGCCTCCTCCTGGGAGCGCGCGATGTTCACGCCGATCGGGATCACCACCTCCGGGTGCAGCGCGACGCGCACCTGGGAGATGCCGGTGGTCTTCAGCGGCTGCTCCAGCAGCACCTGGGTGCGGTCCACCGTCAGGCCATTGGCCTTGCAGGCATCCGCGATGTCGCGCGAGGTGACGGAGCCGTAGAGGCCGCCGCTCTCGCCCGCCGCGCGGATGATGACGACGGTCAGGCCGAAGACGCGCTCGGCGATCCGCTCGGCCTCCTCGCGCTTCTTCAGGTTCAGGGCCTCGAGCTGGATGCGGTCCTTCTCGAACCGCTCCAGGTTGCCGGCGGTCGCGCGGATGGCCTTGCCCTTGGGGAGCAGGAAGTTGCGCGCGTAGCCGGGCTTCACCCGCACCCGCTCGCCCATCTGGCCGAGCTTCTCGACCCGCTGCATCAGGATGACTTCGATCATGGCCGCACCGTTTCAGCTGCGGGGCGGCGGCGCGCCGCGCCCGCCCCTGTTTCCCGTGAGA
>JAIYDD010000186.1 GCA_027487675.1 Acetobacteraceae bacterium
GCCCGCGACATCGGCCGCATCTTCCGCGTGGCGGAATTCCTGGAATACGGGATGATCGGCATCAACGAGGGGATGATCTCGACCGAGGTCGCGCCCTTCGGCGGCATGAAGGAAAGCGGGCTGGGGCGCGAGGGGTCGAAATACGGGATCGATGAGTACCTGGAGGTGAAGTACCTGGCGATCGGCGGCATCGGGACCTGATCGGGCGCCCGCCTAGCCCAGCAGCCACCAGGCCAGGCCCGCCACCGGCGCGGCCAGCGCCAGCAGCGCGGCCAGCCGCAGCAGCAGCACAGCGAGATGCGTCAGCCCGAGCGCCAGCGCGGAGGCGGGCGGCACGCCGCCGGCCGCCTCATCCCGCTTGGCCGTCCGGGCCTGCTCGCCGGGCCGCATGCGCGCCTCCTCCCCAACCGCCCCCTTGAAGCAAGCCGCGGCCCGCCGCGTCCAGCGCCACGGATGGTTGACGACGCAGGCCGGCCGCCGCTTAACCGGCGCGGACAGGCAGGGACGGGGCAGGTGCAAAGGCCGCTGATCGCGATCGACGGCTACAACCTGGCGCTAGAACACGGGACCGGCGTCGCGACCTATGCGCGCAGCCTGTCGCACCGGCTGAAGGAAATGGGCGCCGAGGTCGGCGTGCTCTACGGCCACCGCTCCTCCTCCGGCGCCGACGACCTGCTGCGGGAAGTGACCTTCTTCGATCCGCGCAGCGGCGGGCCGGGCTGGAAGCGCCTGGTGGACGACCTGAAGGGCATGGCGCGGCTCAGGCTCGGCACCGATGCGGTGGAGGTGCCGGTCACCGGCCGCGTCGAGCCCGGCGCCATGGCCGCGCGCATGCCGGCCTTCGACCGGATCTGGAACATCCCCGGGCTGTATCGCGCGGCCACCCTCGGCTCCGCCCCGGCGCGGCGCTTCGGGCGGCTGCGGCTGCCGCAGCGCCCCGCCCTGATGCACTGGACCTATCCGGTGCCGCTGGAGGTGGAGGGCGTGCCCAACATCTACACCATCCACGACCTGGTGCCGCTGCGGCTGCCGGCCACCACGCTCGACAACAAGCGGCGCTATCTCGGCACGGCGCGGCGCATCGCGGCGAATGCGGCGCATATCGTGACGGTCAGCGAGGCGTCGCGCCGCGACATCATCAACCTGCTCGGCGTGCCGGAGGAGCGGGTGACGAACACCTTCCAGGCGATCGAGCCGCCGGGCACGGACGCCACCAAGCCCGAGCGCCTGGCGCGCGGCGAGGTGGAGGGCGCCTTCGGCCTTCCCTGGCAGGGCTATTTCCTGTTCTTCGGCGCGGTGGAGCCGAAGAAGAACGTGGGACGGCTGATCGAGGCGCATCTTGCCGCGGGCTCGCCGCATCCGCTGGTGATCTGCGGCAAGCAGGCCTGGAATTCCCACCAGGAGCTCGGCCTGCTCTACGAGGACGACCGGCGCGAATTCGTCCCGCGCGGCCCGATCGAGGGCGTGCAGGGCCTGACGCGTCGGCTGCGCGACCGCGTGATCCTGGTGGACTACGTGCCGCGCCGGCTGCTGGTCAGCCTGATCCGCGGCGCGCGGGCGGTGCTGTTCCCCTCGCTCTACGAGGGCTTCGGGCTGCCGGTGCTGGAGGCGATGCAGCTCGGCACGCCGGTGATGACCTCCAACGCCGCCTCGCTGCCGGAGGTGGCCGGCGACGCGGCGCTGCTGGTCGATCCGCTGGATACGCGGGCGATGGCGGAGGCGATCCTGGCGCTGGACGGCGACGCGGAACTGCGGGCGGACCTCGCCGCGCGCGGGCCGGTGCAGGCGGCGCGTTTTGGGCCAGCCGCCTATGCGGCGCGGCTGGCGGCGCTCTATGCGCGGCTGGGGGTGCGGCTCGAAGGGGCGTAGACACCGCGCGGCGCTACGCGATCTCCTTCCACAAGAATGCCGAGCCTTCCAGACGCGCGCGGTCGGTGGAGAGCGCGAAGCGCGGCACCACGCCGAGCAGCGTCCAGCCCAGCGCTTCGTAGAGGCGCTGCGCATCGCTGCCCTCCACCGTGTCGAGCAGCAGCAGGCGGCGGCCGGACTGGCGCGCCAGGTCTTCCAGGCTTCTCATCAGGGCGCGCGCGACGCCGCGGCGCCGGGCTTCCGGCGCCACCAGCAGCTTCGTCACCTCCGCCCGGTGCGGCTGGTTGGGCTGCGCCGCGAAGGCGAGCTGCACCGTGCCGAGGATGGCGCCATCCGCGCCGCGCGCGACCAGCAGGCGGCGTTCCCCTTCCGCCAGCGCCGGCAGCACGGCGCGGCGCCACCACGCCTCGGCGTCGGATTGCGGGAAGGGGAGGATGAAGTTGACGCTGGCGCCGGCCTCCACGCAGGCGCGCAGGATGCGGGCCAATTCCGGCAGCGCGGCCGCGGCGGCGGCGGCGTCCAGTTCCTCGATGGTAATGCTTGCGGTCATGCGTGCGGCCTTCAGGGCGGGCAGATGGCGAGGATGTAGCGGGCGGGATCCGGGCCGGGCGCGCGGAAGCGGGTCGGGCCGCACAGGCGGGCGCGCACGCAATCGCCGGGGCGCAGCAGATGCGCCGCGCCGGCATCGCTGAATTCCAGCGCGCCGGAGAGCAGCAGGATGTGCTGTTCCATCCCCGGCACCGGCGCGGCGTCGTAGGCGATGGTGGCGCCGCCGGGCAGCTCGGCCTCCACCAGCTCGATGCGCAGGCCGGGGCCGGGGGGGGAGGCGGCGCGGCGGCGGAAGCCGGTGGCGGGGTCGGTCCAGGCGGGCTGGTCGTCGCGCCGTACCAGGGCGGGGGCTTCGCCTTCCGCGGCCGACATCAGGCGTGAGAGCGTCCAGCCATGCGCGGCACAGAGCCGGTTGAGCTGGACCGCGGTGGGGCTGACCTCCGCGCGCTCGATGCGGGAGAGGGTGGCGCGGCTGAGGCCGGTCTGCGCCGCCAGGTCGTCGAGCGAGAGGCCGCGCTCGGCGCGCAGCGCGGCGAGGCGGTCGGCGAGGCGGCGGGCGAGGGGGTCCGCGTTTTCTCCCATACGGGAAAAACGCATATGTGGGCGGGGGTGACAAGCTGGGTGGGGTGGCGCTGGTGGCCCGGGGGCAGGCTGCGCCTCATGCGCGCGAAGCCAAGCCCCTTCCCTGCAGAGTGTGGCGGGGTGGCGCGGTGCGAGGCTCCGCCTCGCGCTCCGGCCGGGGCGCTGCCCCATAGGCGCCAACTTATGCCGAGGGCTGCTGGCGAGCGGCGAGGATTTGGCATCCTCGGCGACGTGGTCGCTCGTGAAGGTGTCTGGCAAGGGCAGCGCGGGCGGCGCTCAGGGTGGTGAGTGTCAGGGCGCCGCGGATGGCGAGGAGGAAGGCGTCACGCAGCGCGGCGGCGACGCGCCAGAGCGAGATCGGCCGTTGGTGCTTTGTGAGTTGCACAGGGGGGAGAGTCCGGGAGGTGGTCCCGGGAAGCCTCGTCGATGAGGAGGGCGAGGATGAGATGCGCCAGCAGCCAACTTCGAGCGAGCGCATCGCTTCTCGCCGGCAGCCGGTCGATGCCAAGCAGTCCCTTCAGGCGCTTGAAGGCGAGTTCCACCTGCCAGCGCAGCCGGTAGGCGGCCAGCACCTGCGCGGCCGTCACCGTGTCAGGCAGCGAGGTGAGCAGCATGAGATAGCCGCTGGATCGCAGCGTGAGCGGCTGCGCCGGGCCGCGCGTGCACTGCCGGCTTCGGCGTCGGTGCACCGCCTTGGCGGCGCGCTTCGCAGTCTCGGGCGACAGGCGCAGGACGATCAGCCGGGCCTCGAGCAGGGTCCGCCCGCGTCCTTTGCCTCCCTTGCCGGAGGGCTCGACCACGACCCGTCGCTCGGCAGCGCCGCCTGGCGCCAGGCCGTCGAAGATCGGCTCCCAGGCCAACGGCTTTCCGTCCGCTCCGCGCAGACGCAGCCGGGTCCAGCCGACACGCACGATGAAGTCCGCGCCAGCGGTCAGCACCGCCTGCAGGTCGAGCGCACGGGCGTAGCAACGGTCGCCGAGCAGCACGTCGCCGACTTCCATGCCGGCACGCCCGAACCGCTCCGCGCCGCGGCCATCGGTGAGGTCGAGGCCGGTGAAGCGGCTGGCTGCCGGGTCGTAGACCGCGTGCAGCCGCCAATCCGCTCCGGTGCTGCCGGGCCGGGTGACGATGCTGCCGTCCACGATGCGCAGCCGCCGATCGGGCAGCGGCCCGCCCGGCGGCAGCGGCGCCGCGGCCGCGCGACCCACCAGCGCACCGGCAATCTCACCGAGCCAGTCGGCCGCGTTGCGGACACGGTTCATGACCGCCGTGTCGGAGAGCTCGGCTCCCTCGCTGATCTCGGCCCAGGCCGCCGCCATGCGCAGCGACAGGCCGCCCGGGCCGTAGGCCAGTGCCAGCCGGAGCAACTGCTCGGCCGTCCGGATCTCGCGCCGCCGCACCAGCGCGCCGCTGGTCCGTGCCGTGGCTTCAAGATCGATCGCTTCAGAGATCGCGCCAACCACATCAGGCCAGCGCGAA
>JAIYDD010000033.1 GCA_027487675.1 Acetobacteraceae bacterium
AGGGCGCTGCCCTCCCGCACCCACCCGCCAGGAAACTGAGTTTCCTGGACCTTCCCCAAATTTAACGGGATATATCAATAACTAAGGGGAGGTGCAGGAACATCAGGTTCCTGCCGGGGCGCTCGAGGGGCGGAGCCCCTCGACCTTTCCTTTTGCCTCCCAAGGCGAATTTCCGCAGCCTGCTAGAGGCGCCGGCGCCAGTCCTCGGGGCGCCCGAAGCCCTGGGCCCAGAGGCCGCGGCCGCTGCGGCGCGCCTCGGCTTCCAGCGGGCCGAGGATGGTCGCGTCCTCGGTCGCCAGCGCCCAGCCGGCCTGGACCATGCCGGCGTTCAGCTCGACCCCGCCGGCGTGGCAGACGCCGAGCCCCCGGCCCAGCCGGTCGCGCCCGCGCACCACGCAGACCACGGACCGGCTGTTGACCAGGCGGGACAGCGCCTCGGCCGCCGCGACGCCGCAATCGAAGCCGCGGCCTGCGGGGTCGGCGCAGCCCTGGCCGCGTTCCGGCGAATCGACGCCCGCGAGCCGCAGCATGCGGTCGCCGAGGCGCAGCGTCTCGCCATCCACCACCCGCACCTCGGCGGCCAGCGCCGACCAGTCCTGTTCGCGCGGGGCGGAGCCCATCAGGTTGGCCGGCAGGCCGATGCCGGACAGCGCCGCGACCAGCGTGATGCCGGCGAGGAGGAAGAAGGCCCGGCGCCAGTTGCGCGGGTCGCGTTGCGGGCGGAACAGGCGGCGGCGGTACTGCACGGTCGGCTTCCGGGGCACCAGTTTCGCGAGCGTTAACCCGACCCCCGGCGAGCGCGCAATACGGTCCATCACGCTTCCTTGAGGAAAACCCGGAAAGCCTGTGGAAGCCCGCGCGACCGGACCGATCACGCCCAAAAGGGCTCGGTTGCCAAAAGTTCCTTCCATGCAACCGTGGCGCGGCGGCGCGCCCGCCGGGCGCGGGCGAGCGCCCAGCCTTCCGCCACGCCGGCCGCCCAGCCGCCGCCGCCGTGTGGCTCCGCGCGCGGCATACCGTCCCGCTCCCCGCGCGGCCCACCGTCCCGCTCCCCGCGCGGCCCACCGTCCCGCCCCCCGCGCGGCCCACCGCGACGCCCAAGCGTCCCCACCAGCGCGCGCGCCACGGCGGCGTCGTTGGCCAGGCCGAACTCCTCCTGCACCGCGGCCAGGCGCACCAGGAAGCGGCGCGCGCGCTTGCGCGGCCAGAGGGGGTGGAACAGCTCCGCCGCATAGCGCATCCGCTTGGCGTCGATGCGGAGCTCATGGAAGGCCTCGTCGGGCAGCTCGTCGATGCCCTCGCCCGCCTCGGCCAGTCGGCGCCAGCGGCGTTCCAGCACGCCGGCGGCGAAATCGGGCAGCGGGCGGGCGCGGCGCTCGGCGGCCTCCTCGCTCGCTTCCCCGCGCCAGGGGCGCAGCTCGGCCAGGGCCACGGCCTGCCAGGCGACGCGGCGCAGGTCGGGGCCGTCCAGCACCGGGCGCAGCCCGGCATAGGCGGCGTCCCGCGCCGCGCGGGCCTGGCGCATCAGCGCCGCGATGCGCGGCTCCCCGGGCAGGGTGGCGGCGATCTCGGCGCCGAGCCCGCCGAGCCAGACATCCCAGTCCCGCGCCGGGCCGAGCACGGCGGCCAGCCCGCGCAGCTCCGCATCGAAGCCGCGCAGCGCCGGGCCGTCGCAGGCCGGGCGGAAGGCGCGCAGCAGGGACCGCAGCCGGCGCAGCGCGACCCGCATCTGGTGCACGCCGTCCGGCGCCGTGCCGGCGCGGGCGGCGGGCGCGTGCCACAGCATCGCCTCGGTCAGGTGGCCGAGGGCGAGCACCAGCGCGCCTTCGACGTCCATCGCCGGGTCGAGCTCCGGCGCGCCGAGGCGGCGGGGGCGGGGCGCCTCGCCGCGGGCCAGGGCGCGGCCTTCCTCGGCGAGGGTGGCGCGGGCGGGCAGGCAGGGAAGCTCGGCGGCGAGGGCCTGCATCGTGGCGATCACGGCGTCGGGCGGGCCGGAGAGGGTCAGCCGTGCGGCTTCCGCCTCCGCCACCACGGCGCGCAGCCGGCCGGCGACCAGCACCGCCTCCACCCCCTCGGCGAAGGGCAGGGTGGTGCGGCGGCCCTCGAAGGCCGCGATCGGGACCAGCGGCTCCTCGCCGGCGGCGGCGGGGGCCTCGCCCTCGGGCAGTTCGGCTTCCGTCGCGGCGGGCAGGCCGGGATGCCAGGGGGTGGCGGGCGGCGGCAGGCTGCGCAGCAGGGTGCGCGGGCCGCGGCGGGGCTGTTCCAGCGCCAGGCCCTGGGCGGCCAGCGTGCCTTCCGCGGTGTCGAGCCAGGCGAGGAAGACCGCGGCGCCGCGGGCGCGGCCGGCGCGGCGGGCGGCGAAGGCGGCCTCCCGCGGCAGGCGCTCGGCCAGGGCGGGCGGGATGGCGGCTTCCAGCACCAAGGGCGCGGCGGGCGGCGCGGCCTCCGGCGTCGCCGGGGGGGGCGTGCCGTCCGGCGCGGGCGCCTGCGGGTCGGGCGCCGGGGCGGGGGGGCGGGCGCGCCGCGCGGCGCGGGCGGGGGCGTCGCTCAGGCGTGCGGCTCCGCGGCTTCGCCGGGCTCGGCGCCGGGCAGGTCGGCCGGGGTCATGAAGCGCAGCAGCCGGCCGCCGGCCGGCTCCAGCAGGCGCCAGGGCAGGGCGACGGAGAATTCGGCCAGCGCCGCGGTCGGGTAGGCTTCGGCGAGCCGGCGCGGCGCGAGCCCGCCGGAGGCCATGGCGGCGGGGCCGGCCAGCGCCAGGGCGAGTTCGTGCAGGCCGGGATTGTGGCCGAGCAGCAGCACGCTGCGCGCCGTCTCCCGCACGCCCTTCAGCGTCTCCAGCAGCGCCGACCAGGGGGCGAGGTAGAGCGCGTCCATCGGCTCGACCAGCGGCTGGTCCTCGAAGGGGCCGAGTGCCTCAAGCGTCTGCAACGTGCGGCGGGCGGAGGAGACGAGGACGACATCGGGGGCGAGGCCCAGCTCGCGCATCGCCTCCCCCATGGCGCCGGCGGCGCGGCGGCCGCGGGCGTTCAGCGGGCGGGCATGGTCGGGAAGCCTCGGGTCGTCCCAGGAGGACTTGGCGTGGCGCAGCAGCAGCAACTGTCGCATCGTGTGCGCAGCTAAGCACGCGGCGCCGGCGCTGTCTGCCTCCGCGCCCGGCCCTTACGGTCGCCGATGCCGGCCTTATCTCAGCGCGCCGAAGGAAGGATTGCGGACATGACGGTGCTGGTGCTGGGCGCGACGGGCGGGATCGGGGCGGCGCTGGCGCGGCGGCTGGCGGGGCGGGGCGCGCGGCCCTTCCTGGTGGCGCGCGATGCGGGGCGGCTGGCGGCGCTGGCGGCGGAGCTCGATGCGCCCTTCCAGGCGGCGGACGCGACCGACCCGGCGGCGCTGCGCGCGGCGGTGGAAGCCGCCGGCAGCCCGCTTGCGGGGCTTGCGGTCTGCATCGGCTCGATCCTGCTGAAGCCGCTGGCCCGGCTGACGCCGGCGGAGTTCCTGGACACCTTCCGCATCAACGCGCTGGTGCCGGCGCTGGCGGTGCAGGCGGCGGCGCCGGCGCTGGCGGCGGGGAAGGGAGCGGTGGTGCTGTTCTCCTCCGTCGCGGCGCGGCGGGGCTTCGCGAACCACGCGGCGATCGGCGCGGCCAAGGGCGCGGTGGAGGGGCTGGCGGTGTCGCTGGCGGCGGAGCTCGCGCCGCACGTGCGCGTGAACGTCATCGCGCCGAGCTTGACCCGGACGGCCCTGGCGGAGCCCTTGACGCGGAGCGCCCAGATGGCCGACGCCATCGCCCGCCAGCACCCGATCCCCCGCCTCGGCGAGCCGGAGGATGCGGCGGCGCTGGCCGACCTGCTGCTGTCGGAGGCCGCCGGCTGGATCACCGGCCAGGTCATCGGCGTGGATGGCGGGCGCGGGGCGCTGGCCGGGAAGGGATGAGGCATGCGACGTCGGCTGGCGATCGGTCTGGGGCTTGCCGCTCTGCTGGCGCGGCCGGGCGAGGCGGCGCCGCCGGCGATCGGCTTCCGCGTGCTGCGGGAGGGGGCGGAGGTCGGCACCCATCGGGTGCGCTTCCGCGATGCCGCCGGGCTGCTGGAGGTGGCGAGCGAGGTGCGGGTGACGGTGCGGCTGATGGGCTTCACGGTCTATCGCTATGCGCATGACACGGAGGAGGCCTGGCGGGGCGAGCGGCTGGTCTCGCTCGACAGCCGGCTGGAGAAGAACGGGACGGTGACGACCAGCGCGGCGCGGGCCGAAGGCGCGGGGCTGCGGTTGCGCGGCGCGGCGGGCGAGGCGCTGCTGCCGGCCGAGGCGGCGCCGCTGACCTGGTGGCGGGCGGAGACGCTGCGGCCCGGCGTGCCGCTGTTCGACCCGCGCGGCGGGCGGGCCGTGATGCCGCGCATCGAGCGCGCGGCGCGGCCCGGCGGGGTGCTGGTGCGGGTGATCGGGGGCGAGGGGGCGGAGGTGCTTTACGACGCCGCCGGGACCTGGGTGGGCTTTGCGACGACCGGCGAGGATGGCAGCGCGGTGCGCTACGAGCGGGCCTGACGGCGGCGCCTGGTTGCGGCACGGCCAGGGCGGAAGCGCCAGGCGGAGGCGCGGCGCCAGGCGCCAAGGGGGACGCGACGGGCGGGCCGGGCTCGGGACACCGCGCCGGCGGGCTGTGCCCATGGGATGCGCCGGGCATGCGCGGCCGTGGCGACGGCGCCCCTCCCGCGCCACCCCCTTCCGCCCGGCGGCTTCGGCGCCAGATCCGGCGCGGCTTCGGGCTGAAGGACGGGCATGACCACGCTGCGCATCGTGCTGGGGGACCAGTGCTCGGACGGGCTCTCGGCGCTGGATGGCATCGACCCGACGCGCGACCTGGTGCTGATGGCGGAGGTGCGGTCCGAATGCACCTATGTCCGCCACCACAAGCAGAAGATCGCGCTGGTGCTGTCCGCGATGCGCCACTTCGCGGCCCGGCTGGAGGCGCGCGGGCTGCGCGTGGCCTATTCGCGGCTGGACGATCCGGCCAACACCCAGTCGCTGCGCGGCGAGGTGGCGCGCATCGCCGCGGCCGCCGGCGCCACGCGCATCGTCTGCACCCATCCGGGCGAGTGGCGCGTGCTGGCCGACATGCAGGGCTGGGCGGGCGCGACCGGTCTGCCGGTGGAGATCCGGGACGACGACCGCTTCCTCTGCGCGCTGGATCGCTTCCGCGCCTGGGCGGGGGACCGCAAGCAGCTGCGCATGGAATACTTCTACCGCGAGATGCGCCGCGCCACCGGCCTGCTGATGGACGCGCCGGACCTGCCCGCCGGCGGCCAGTGGAACTACGACCAGGAGAACCGCGAGCCGCTCGCCCCCGGCACCCGCCCGCCGGCGCCGCTGCGCTTCCCCCCCGATGCGGTGACGCGGGAGGTGATGGCGCTGGTGGCGCGCGAATTCGCCGACCATTTCGGCGATCTCGACGCCTTCGGCTGGCCCGTCACCGCGGAGGATGCGCAGGCGGCGCTGGAGGATTTCGTCGCCAATCGCCTGCCGGGTTTCGGCCGCTTCCAGGACGCGATGGCCGAAGGCGAGCCGACGCTGTTCCACGCGCTGATCGGGGCGGCGCTGAATGTCGGCATTTTGGACCCGCGCGCGGCCTGCCAGGCGGCGGAGCGCGCCTGGCGGGCTGGGCATGCGCCGCTGAACGCGGTCGAGGGCTTCGTGCGGCAGATCCTCGGCTGGCGGGAATATGTCCGCGGCATCTACTGGCTGCGCATGCCGGGCTATGCGGCGACCAATGCGCTGGAAGCCCGCCGGCCCCTGCCCTGGTTCTACTGGTCGGGCGAGACGGAGATGGCGTGCCTGCGCGCGGCGATCGGGCAGACCAAGAAGCTCGCCTATGCCCACCACATCCAGCGGCTGATGGTGACGGGCAATTTCGCGCTGCTCGCGGGGCTCGACCCGGCCGCGGTGAACGAGTGGTACCTGGTGGTCTATGCCGACGCCTATGAATGGGTGGAGCTGCCCAACACCCATGGCATGGCGCTGCATGCCGATGGCGGGGTGATGGCGTCCAAGCCCTATGCGGCGTCGGGGGCCTACATCAACCGCATGTCGGACCATTGCCGCGGCTGCGCCTTCGACGTGAAGCGCAGCACCGGGCCGCGCGCCTGCCCGTTCAACTACCTCTACTGGGACTTCGTGGCCCGCCACGCGGCGCGCTTCGCGCGCAACCCGCGGATGGCCATGCCGCTGAAGACGCTGGCGCGGATGGACCCGGCCAAGGTGCAGGCGATGCGGGGGGAGGCGGCGGCCTTCCTGGCGGGGCTGAAGGCGGGGGCGGCGTAGCGCCGCGCCCTCAGCGCCGCTGCGGCCCGGCCTCGTTCAGCGCCAGGTTCTGCACGGCGAGATCCGCGGTCGGGGTGTCCGGCGCCAGGGCGATCGCGCGTTCCCAATCCTCCCGCGCGCCCTCCGCGTCGCCGCCCAGCTGGCGCAGGATGCCGCGCTCCAGGAAGGCCTCCGGGTTGTCGGGGGCGAGCGCCAGCGCGCGCTCGATGTC
Source organism: Acetobacteraceae bacterium (assembly GCA_027487675.1). Lineage (GTDB taxonomy): Bacteria > Pseudomonadota > Alphaproteobacteria > Acetobacterales > Acetobacteraceae > Falsiroseomonas. The sequence goes on from JAIYDD010000033.1 coordinate 6,524, forward strand.
GCGGGCGGCTTCCTGGCGGCGGTCCAGGTGGCGCCAGGACGCGGCGCGGAAGACCAGCGCCTCCGCCCGGTCCGGGTCGCGGCCGAGCGCGCGGTCCAGGTCCTCGATCGCTTCTCGGTAGCGCCCGAGCGTGCCGAGCGCCACCGCCCGGTCGATCAGCAGGTCCGCATCCTCGGGCGTCAGGGTCAGCGCCAGCGTGGTCGCGCCGAAGGCGCGGTTCGACTCGCCGGCCATCAGGAAGGCCTGCGCGGCCTGGGCGAAGACCGCAGCGCGGGCGGCATGGCCGGCCTGGGAACGGGCGGCCAGCGCCTCCAGCATCTCGGCCGCGCGCATGGGCTGGCCGAGCGCCAGGATGGACAGCGCGCGGCAATGCTGCGCGCCCTCGCCGCCGCCCTGCTCCTTCCAGGCTTCGGCGAAGGCATGCGCGGCCTCCGCGTCCAGGCCCAGCAGGGCCAGGCAGCGCTGCGCCTCGGGCCCGTCGGCCAGGCGCGGCGGCTCGGGCGGGGTGGGCAGCGTCTCCTCCGCGGTGCGGGCGGGGCTCGGGGTGGCGACCACCCACACCCCCGCCCCGAGGGCCGAGAGCGCGGCGGCGGCGAAGGCGCCGAGCAGGACGTGGCGGACAGGGCGTCGCATGGCGGCGCGATCCTACCGGCCGGTGCCGGGGCGCGCCACCGCCGCGGGCCGGCGGGCGCGCAACCCTGTGTCATGACGGTGTCGCGTGCGCAACATGCCGGGCTTTGCGCGGCGGCCGGTTCCGGGCCAAGTGGGGGGCATGGACGATGCGCTTCGGATGGTGGTGGCGGGCCTCGGCTACAGCGGGGCGGCGATCGCGGCGGAGGCGGCCTCGCGCGGCTTCGCGGTGCGCGGCACGGCGCGCGACCCGGCCGGGGCGCGGCCGCCGCCGGGCGTGCGGGCGATCGGCTTCGACACGGCGGGGGAGGCGATCCGCGACGCGACCCATCTGGTGGTGACCGCGCCGCCGGGCGAGGCGGGGGACCCGGTGCTGGCCGCGCATGCCGAAGCCATCGCCGCCGCGCCGGCGCTGCGCTGGATCGGCTACCTGTCCACCACCGGCGTCTATGGCGACCGCGGCGGCGCGGTGGTGACGGAGGCCGACGCGCCCTCGCCCGGCCAGCCACGCTCCATCCGCCGGCTGGCCGCCGAGCAGGCCTGGCGCGAAGCCGCCGCCGCCCGCGGCGCCGCGCTCGACCTGTTCCGCACGGGCGGCATCTACGGGCCCGGGCGCAGCGCGCTGGACGAGGTGCGCGCCGGCACCGCCCGCTGCGTCATCCGCCCCGGCCACGCCTTCAGCCGCATCCACCGCGACGACATCGCGCTGGCCGTCGTCGCCGCCGCGCTGCGCCACGCCGCCGGCGGAACCCGCGTGCTGCACCTGGTGGACGACGAGGCGGCGCCGAGCGCCGACGTCGTCGCCGAGGCCGCCCGGCTGCTCGGCGTGCCGCCGCCCCCCGAGATCCCCTTCGAGACGGCGCGGGCCGGCATGTCCGCCATGGCGCTGTCCTTCTGGTCCGAGCACCGCGTCGTCGCCAACGCCGTCACCAGGACCGCCCTCGGCCTGGGCTGGCGCCACCCGACCTACCGCGAGGGCCTGCGCGCGATCCTTGCGGCGGGGGGGTGACCCATGGGCGCCAACTTTGGCTTGGCGACCTTGGTGAACCGCGGCGGCCGAAGGTACGAGGCTCCGCCTCGCGCTCCGCCAGGGGCGCTGCCCCATAGGCGCTAACTCAACTCCTCGGCGGCGGAAGCAGGCGGTGCGAGGCCGCGCCTCGCGCTCCGGCAGGGGCGCTGCCCCATAGGCGCCAACTTTGGCCTGGCGGCCTTGGTGAATCGCGGCGGCTGAAGGTGCGAGGCTCTGCCTCGCGCTCCGCCAGGGGCGCTGCCCCTGGACCCCGCCAAGGGGCAGCGGCCCCTTGGAACCCCCGTCATGCGTTTGCTCTTGCTGCTGATGTCGGTCCAGGGCGGCAGCCCTGCTGGTGGGGGGGTCAATCGCCGAAGGCGTTCGACGGGGGCGGCAACGCCTCCACCCGGGCCACCTCGCGCGACGCAGGGCGATAAGTTGACGCCCATGGGGAGTGACCCGGCCTGCCGCGCTGGCAGGGCGCGGAAAATCCGCGCTTTCGCCCGCGGGGACGGTGCGACGCCAAGGGCGCCGGGCCCCGCCCGGGCGGGGGAGGGCGAGTGCCGCCGCGTCTGCACCCCGCCTGCGATCGGCCTGGGGGCGGCGGAGGCGTGGCGGATCATCGACGCCTTCAGGGGCTTGCGCCTCCGCCGCGCCGCGACCGGGCGGTGCCGCGGCGCGCTCCCGCCTGGAAGGCCGGGCAGGGGGCTCGGCGGGGGTCCTTCCGCGGCCGGCTAGAACTCGGCCACGCTGCGCACCAGCAGGTCGAGGTCCTGCGGCCGCGACAGGCGGTGGTCGCCATCCTTCACCAGCTGCAGGCGGACATCCTCGCCGGACAGCGACTCGACCAGCCGCAGCGCGTGCCGCCAGGGCACGTCCGGGTCGCGCATGCCCTGCAGGATGCGCACCGGGCAGCCGATGCCGATCGGGCCGCCGAGCAGCAGGTGCCCGCGCCCTTCCTCGATCAGCGCGCGGGTCACCGGCGTCGGCTCGCCATACGGGCTCGGCAGCCGCAGCACGCCGTCGCGCAGCAGCGTCGCGCGCTGCGTCGCGTCGAAGGCCGGCCACATCAGGGCCTCGGTGAAGTCGGGCGCCGGGGCGACCAGCACCAGCGCCGCCACGCGGTCCGGCCGCCGCAGCGCCAGCAGCAGCGCGATCCAGCCGCCCATCGAGGAGCCGACCAGCACCTGCGGCCCCTGCGCGACGCGGTCCAGCACGGACAGCGCATCCCCGGTCCAGGCGCCGATCGTGCCGTCCTCGAACCGCCCGGCCGAGGCGCCGTGGCCGCCATAGTCGAGCCGCGTCAGCGCGCGCCCCGACGCGCCGCAGGCGTCCCGCAGCGCGAGCGCCTTCGATCCCTGCATGTCGCTGCGGAAGCCGGGCAGGAACATCACGCCCGGTGCGCCGCCTTCCAGCCGCGCCCAGGCGATGCGGCCGTCGAGCCGGCCGGTGGTCTCCCCCGTCACGCCGCGCCGCCCAGGTCGGGCCGCGGCAGGCCGCGACGCGCCAGGTTCGCCATCAGCGCGCCGACGCCGAACGCCCAGGGCGGGCATGCGTCGGTGCGGTCCACCTCGTTCTCCAGCACGCCCAGGCGCGGGCTGGCGATGCGCACCACGTCGCCCGGATGGTGCGTGAAGCCCATCCCCGGCGCGCCGCGATCCTTCACCGGCGAGAAGGGCGTGCCGAGGAACAGCACCGCCCCGTCCGGATACTGGTGGTGCGCGCCGATCATCTGCGCCACGACATCGGCCGGATCGCGCGCGATGGCGCCGACGGCGCCCCGCTCGTCCAGCGCGAAGCCGTCGCGGCCGGCGATCGTCACGCGCAGCTCCGCCCGGCGCACATCCTCCAGCGTGAAGCCCGCGTCGAACAGCCGGATCATCGGCCCCAGCGCGCAGGAGGCGTTGTTGTCCTTCGCGCGCCCCAGCAGCAGCGCGCTGCGGCCTTCCACGTCGCGCAGGTTCACGTCGTTGCCGAGCGTGGCGCCGACGATCCGGCCGCCGGCATTGACCACCAGCACCGCCTCGGGCTCGGGGTTCGACCAGGCGCTCATCGGATGCACGCCGACCTTGGCGCCGGTGCCGACGGCGGACATCACCGGGCCCTTGGTGAAGACCTCGGCATCCGGGCCGATGCCGACCTCGAGATACTGGCTCCACCAGCCCTTCGCGACGAGGGCGGCCTTGACCGCGGCGGCCTCGGCGCTGCCGGGGACGAGGTTCGCCAGGTCGTCGCCGATGATGCCGCGGACCTCGGCGCGCACCGCCTCGGCCTGGGTGGCGTCGCCGCGGCAGCGTTCCTCGATCACGCGTTCCAGCATGCTGCGCACATAGGTGACGCCGGCGGCCTTGATGACCTGCAGGTCGACCGGCGCCAGCAGGAAGGGGCGGGCGGCATCGCGCGCCGCGTGGTGCGCATTGGCCAGCGCGCCGGCGAGGTCGAGCGCCATCGGCACGCCGCGCAGCCGGATCGCGCCGACCGGGTCCGCGGCGTTCAGCCAGGCGGAGCAGGTGCCGAAGGCGGGGGTCATGTCGAAGGCGGCGCCGCCCAGCAGCGCCACCGCGGCGGGTCCCTCGGGCAGCTGCACGCGCAGGCCGAAGCAGCCTTCCGCCAGGTCCTCGGGCAGCGCCTCGGTCTTGGTCATTCTCCTGGCCCGTCCCTGCCCTGCGACGTCCAGCCTAGCGGGACGGCCGCCGCGCGAAAGGGGGGCGCCCCGGTGGCCGGCGGCGTCAGTCGTCGTCGGCCGGGCCGCGCGGGGCCTCGGCGCGCGGGATCAGCGCGAACTCGGTGTCGGGCTCGGCGGCGCGGCGGGCGGCCAGCGCGGCCGCGACGGCGGCGTCCACCTGCGCCGGGTCGGGCGGCGTCCAGAGGCCATCGGGCAGGAAGCCGTGCTCCTCCAGCATCCGGCCGAGCAGGGCGAAGTCCAGCACCGCCTCCGCGTCGTTGCGCCCGACGGGGCGGGGGCGGCCATCCGCGCCGCGGCGCATCGGCAGGACCAGGGCGCGCACCGCGTCCAGGGTGTGCACCTCGCCGGCGCCGAAGCCGCGCAGCTGCGCCTCGAACTTCCGCTTGGCCGGGGTGCGGCGGCAGATCACGCCGACGCGCTGTTCGGGGCGGGCCACCATCGCGTAGAGGTGAAGCGCCGAGCCTTCGGCGAACAGCAGCCGCTCCGCCGCCGCGTAGGCCGCCACCTGGCCGGCGATGTCGAGCGTCTCCGGCCGCAGGATGTCCCACCCGGCCGCGGCGAGCCGGCGCTCCACCTCCTCCTCCAGCACGAAGCGGCCGCCGCGGGCGAGGCCGGCGCGGGAGACGTAGAGGTGGCGGCCCGGCTGCACCTCCGGCGCGCCGGCCGCGAGGCCGTGTCCGAAGCGGCGGAACACCGGATGGCCGGCGACGCTGCGCCCGCCGGCGTTCATCATCAGCTGCGCCGGCACCAGCAGCCGCTCGACGCGCAGCGTTTCCGTCACCACGCGCTGGGCGCCGCGGACGCGGAGCTGCCGCAGCAGCTGCACGATGAAGGGGCGCTCGACCGCCTTGGCCATCTGCGCGGCCCGCCTTGCGGGCACCGGGCCGGGCAGCAGCCACAGCACGCCCTCCGGCGCCGGGCGCTGGCGCGGCCAGGCCCAGAGCCGGCCGAGGCTTTCGGTCAGGAAATGCCCGAAATGCTGGTGCAGCACGCCGCCGTAGAGCCAGGTGCCCGGCAGGTCGAGCGCGCCGGCGGCGGAAGGCGGCGCCAGGCCCGGCAGGTGGCGGCGGCCGCCGCCGAGATGGATCGCGGAGACGACGATGCGCCCCTCGGCGTCGTAGACGCCGCCATCGAAGACTTCCTGCGCGCGGAGGGGAAGGGCCGCGATCTCGGCATGCACGGCCTGGCGCCTGGCGTCCCTGGGGCGGAACTGGCCGGTGGCGGGGGCGACCAGGGCGTTCGGCACCTCGTCCAGCCCCGGCGCGTAGCTGCTGCCGGCACGGCCGAGGAAGCCGCGCAGCCGGGCCGCGTTCTCCGCGATCATGGCGCGCCCGGGACCCGGGGGCGGTCCCGAATGGGCGCCGAACCGGGCTTGGCGAGCCTGGGGAAGTGCGGCGGCGGGGGGGGCGAGGCTCCGCCTCGCGCTCCGCGAGCGGCGCTGCCCGTCGGACGCATGCGTCCGGCCCCCGCCAAGGGGCAGCGGACCCTTGGGACCCCCTTCATCCGTTCGACCGTTCGGCTGATGCCGGGCCAGGGCGGCAGCCCTGGCCGTGGGGGGGCAAACGCCGAAGGCGCGTGACGGGGGAGGCAACGGCGCCGACCGGGCCACCTCGCGCAGCGTTGGCCGTCACGTCGGCGCCCATGGGGCGGTCGGCCCGCCCCCCTGGCCGCGGGCGGCGGCACCACATCGGCGCAGGGCCGCCAACCCATGATCCGCGCTGCGCCTGCCAGGCTCACCCCGCAACCTTCTCCCGGGCGGAAGGCGGGCCTCCCGCGGCTTCCGGCCATCCGCGGACCGGCGCGGCCCGCCTTCTATGGCGGATCGGGCGGACCGGCGAAAGGGGCGGCGCACGACCGGACAGGGCGATGCCAGGAGCGGGAAGCAGGGCGGATGTCGCCGACGCATCCGCGCTATGCCCCCTGAGGGGGAAAGCGTCGGCGCCGTGCGCCGCCGGGGCGCGCGCGGCGCGGGTCCCCGGCCCGGATCCCGAGGCGCGCCTGGCCCGGCGCGGCGCGCCCCACCCTCTCCCGCCCGGGCGGGAGAGGCAGCTTCCCCCCGCCTCGGCCCTTGTCCGAGCACCCGGCTTGACCGGATGCCGCCCGGCCCGAACTCTGCCGCCATGCCCCATCCCGAAAGCTGGATGCGCGTGACCCCGGCCGGCCTGTATTGCGAGCCGGGCGATTTCCACGTCGATCCGCTGCGGCCGGTGCCGCGCGCCGTGATCACCCATGGGCATTCCGACCATGCCCGCCCGGACCATGGCGCGGTGCTGGCCACGCCGGAGACGCTGGCCATCATGCGCGCGCGGCTGGGCGAGGGGCGGGCCGGGCGCAGCCAGCAGGCGCTGCGCCTGGGGCAGGCGGCGACGCTGGGCGGCGTGACGGTCCGCCTGGAGCCGGCCGGCCATGTGCTGGGCAGCGCGCAGGTGGTGATCGAATGGCGCGGCAGCCGCGTGGTGGTCTCGGGCGACTACAAGCGCCGCCGCGACCCGACCTGCGCGGGGTTCGAGCCGGTGCCCTGCGACGTCTTCGTCACCGAGGCGACCTTCGCCCTGCCGGTGTTTCGCCACCCGCCGGCCGAGGCCGAGGCGGCGCGGCTGCTGGAAAGCCTCCGGCTGTTCCCGGACCGCGCGCATCTCGTCGGCGTCTATGCGCTGGGCAAGTGCCAGCGGCTGATCGCGCTGCTGCGCGAAGCCGGCTGGGACCGGCCGATCCATATCCATGGCGGGCTGCAGCGGCTGTGCGACCTGTATGGGGAGCTGGGCGTGCCGTTGGGCGAGTTGCGGCCGGTGCCGGCGCCGGAGAAACGCGGCGGCGGCGGGCTGCTGGCGGGCGAGATCGTGCTGGCGCCCTCCGGCGCCGAGGCCACGCCCTGGGTGCGGCGGCTGGCCGATCCGGTGGTCTGCGCGGCGTCGGGCTGGATGCGGGTGCGGCAGCGGGCGAAGGCGAAGGGCGTGGAGCTGCCGCTGATCGTCTCCGACCACGCCGACTGGGACGAATTGCTGGCGACCTGCGCGGAGGTGGAGGCGCCCGAAGTCTGGGTGACGCATGGCCGCGACGACGCGCTGGTGCATGCGCTGGCAGGGCGCGGCGTGCGCGGCCGCGCGCTGCACCTGGTGGGGCTCGGCGAGGAGGATGAGGAACCGGCCGCCCCGGCGCCGGCGCCGGCGCCGGCGGGGGAGGGGGCATGACGCTGCCGGCCTTCGCGGCGCTGCTGGAGCGGCTGGTCTTCACGCCGGGGCGCAACGCCAAGCTGGCGCTGCTGCGGCACTGGTTCGCGACGCAGCCGGACCCTGACCGCGGCATCGCGCTGGCGGCGCTGACCGGGGAGCTCTCGCTCTCCGTCGCCAAGCCGGCCCTGGTCCGCGACCTGGTGGCGGCGCGCACCGACCCGGTGCTGCTGGCGCTGAGCCACGACTATGTCGGCGACTTCGCCGAGACCGTCTCGCTGATCTGGCCGGGCCCCGTCCGATCGCGGAGCGCCGCAGGCGCGGAGCGTGAATCGGCCGGGCAACCCGTCCGATCGCGGAGCGCCGCAGGCGCGGAGCGTGAATCGGCCGGGCGATATCACGGGGTGAACGCGCCGCCGCCGGGCCTCGCCGAAGTGGTGGAGGCGATGGAGGCGACGCCCAAGGCCGAGCTGCCTTCGCTGATCGCCGGCTGGCTCGACACGCTGGACGCCAATGGCCGCTTCGCGCTGATCAAGCTGGTGACGGGGGGGCTGCGCGTCGGCGTCTCGGCGCGGTTGGCCAAGACGGCGCTGGCGGAATGGGCGGGGCAGGACGTCGCGGCGATCGAGGAAGCCTGGCATGGGCTGGAGCCGCCCTACCTGCCGCTCTTCGCCTGGCTGGAAGGTCGCGCGCCGCGCCCGGATGCGCGCGACGCGCCGGTCTTCCGCCCGCTGATGCTGGCCCATCCGCTGGAGGAGCCGGACCTGCCCGCCATCACCCCCGCCACGCACCGGGCGGAGTGGAAATGGGATGGCATCCGCGTGCAGCTCGCCGCGACCGCCGGCGGCCGCAAGCTGTGGTCGCGCGGCGCGGAGGACATTTCTCCGAGTTTTCCCGAGATCTTGGGGGCGATGGACTTTCGGGCCGTGCTGGATGGCGAGCTTCTGGTGATGCGCGACGGCGTGGTGGCGCCGTTTGCCGATCTGCAGCAGCGGCTGAACCGCAAGCTCGTCACGGCCCGCATGATGGCGCAGCACCCGGTGGGCGTGCGCCTCTACGACATCCTGTTCGACGGCGAGGAGGATCTGCGCGCGCTGCCCTTCGACGCGCGCCGGGCGCGGCTGGAGGCGTGGTTCGCCCGCGTCGCGCCGGCGCGGATGGATCTGTCGCCGCTGGTCGGCTTCGACAGCGTGGAGGATCTGGCAAGGATCCGCGCCGGCGCGCGCGACGCGGCGATCGAGGGGCTGATGGTCAAGCGCGCCGACAGCCCATACCAGGCCGGCCGCACCAAGGGGCTGTGGTGGAAATGGAAGCGCGCGCCGCTCAGCGTGGACGCGGTGCTGATGTATGCGCAGCGCGGCCACGGCAAGCGCAGCAGCTTCTATTCCGACTACACCTTCGGCCTGTGGCGCCCCGACGGCGCCGGCGGGCGGGAGCTGGTGCCGATCGGCAAGGCCTATTCCGGCTACACAGATGCCGAGTTGCTGTGGCTCGACCGCTGGATCCGCAACAACACCACCAGCCGCTTCGGCCCGGTGCGGGAGGTGGAGAAGGCGCTGGTGCTGGAAGTGGAATTCGACGCCGCGCAGCGCAGCCCGCGCCACAAATCGGGCGTCGCGCTGCGCTTCCCGCGCATCGCCCGGCTGCGCCGCGACAAGCCGGCGGAAGAAGCGGACGAGCTGCCGACGCTGGAGCGGATGATCGTGGGGGAGGCGGCGGCATAGCGGCCCGGCCCGGCCTGCTGCCACACTCGCCGGGCATGGGCGCGCATCCCGCCGCCCGGCGCCGAGGAGAGACCCGCATGACCCGCCAGGCCCGCCTGCTCGCCGCCTCCCTGCTGCTCGCCCTGCCGCCCGCCGCCGGCGTCCTGGCACAGGACCGGGTGGTCTCCACCCGCGCCGCGCCGGAGGCGATCGGCCCCTACAGCCAGGCGATCCGCGTCGGCAACACGCTGTACCTCGCCGGGCAGATCGCGCTGGACCCCGCCACCAACCAGATGATCGCCGACCGCTCCATCGAAGCGGAGACGCGCCGGGTGCTGGACAACCTCAAGGCCGTGGTCGAGGCGGCGGGCTTCACCATGGCGGACATCGTCTCGACCACCGTGTTCATGGCCGACCTCAACGAGTTCGGCCGGATGAACGCGGTCTATGCCACCTACTTCCCGACCAACCCGCCGGCGCGCGCGACGGTGCAGGCGGCGCGGCTGCCGCGCGACGTGAAGGTGGAGATCGCGGCGATCGCGGCGCGCTGAGGCGCATCGCGGCGTTGCGGGCGCCCTCGCGCCTGCGGTAACCCGACGACGTTCCCGTGTTGCCGCGGCTGCTGAACCCCGACACGCGGAGAATGACGATGGTCTGGTTCAGGCGCCACATCAGGCGGCCCGACAAGGGATTGTTCATGCACTACCGGCGCGACCTCGGCACGGGGCGCGCCTATTTCGGCAGGCCGGTCTACGACCCGCCGAAGCCGATCCGGCCGGCCTGGCGGCGCTTCTACAAGTGCTGCGCTGCGAAGCGCCAGCGCTTCGAGGATCGGCGCCGCTGCCGGCTTGCGGCGCTCGACCCCGCCGGCCCGGATTGACCCGGGCCGGCGGCGGTGCCCTGCTCGGGCGCGGAGGATCGTCATCATGCCCGTGCCCCCCAACCGCATCCGCCAGCGCCTGGCCGAGGGCGGGCTCGCGCTCGGCTTCGGGGTGAACCACCTGCGCGGCAGCGCCACCGGCATGATCGCCGCCGCCGCCGGCTTCGACTGGCTGTTCATCGACATGGAGCACGGCGCGCTGAGCGTGGACGACGCCAGCCAGATCAGCATCGCCGCGCTGTCGCAGGGCGTGACCCCCATCGTGCGCGTCTGCAAGGACGCGGTGCATGAAGGCACGCGCTGCCTCGACAACGGCGCGATGGGCGTCGTCGTCCCGCATGTCGACACCGCCGGGGAAGCCGCCGCCGTCGCCCGCGCCTACCGCTTCCCGCCGCAGGGCGAGCGCAGCTGGGGCGGGCCGCCCTTCGCCTATGGCCTGCACGCGCCGGACGCCGCGGCGGCGCAGGCCGAGCTGAACCGGGAGATCCTGGTCGCCTGCATGATCGAGACGCCGCTGGCGGTGGCCAATGCGGAGGCCATCGCCGCCGTGCCGGGGGTGGACGTGCTGATGTTCGGCACCTCGGACCTGACCGCGACCATGGGCATCGCCGGGCAGGTCGGCCACCCGGACGTCCGCGCCGCCTACGAAGCGGTGGGCGCGGCGTGCAGGCGGCACGGCAAGGTGATGGGCATGGGCGGCGTCTATGACGAGAAGGTCGCGCCGGACTACATCGCCCTCGGCGCGCGCTTCATCCTCTCGGGCAACGACCACGCCTTCCTGATGGCCGGCGCGTCGCAGCGGGCCCGGTTCCTGCGCGGGCTGGGCTGACCGCCGCGATCGCCACGGCGCCGGGCTGCCGCGAGGGCGCGACCGCGTCGCCGGGCGGGCTGGCTGCCGCCGGCGGCTCCGCCTGCGGCGGCGGGGCCTGAAGGCAAGGCGACGGCGCCCGCCACGGGGGCGCGGGCCGGCCTCCGGCGGCGGGCCGTTTCGTGTCCGCCCGGGGTTCGAAGCCGCAAGCCCCGCGGGGGGCATCCGGGCCCGGTCGCCCTCCGCGTGTTGCGAATGGTTCTCATTTGCGGTAGCCTGCGGCCACCATGACCCGAGGGAGCCCACCCACGCCATGCTGCGCCGATCGCTTATCGCCCCGCTCGCCGCCCTGCTGATCGCCCCCCTCGCCGCCCCGGCCCAGGCCCAGCAGGCCGGGGAGGTCGCAGTCTATTCCGCCCGCCACTACGACACCGACCGCCGCCTCTACGACGCCTTCACGCGGGAGACCGGCATCCGGATCCGCCTGATCGAGGGCGCGGCCGACCAGCTGATCGAGCGCATCCGCACCGAGGGCGCGAACAGCCCGGCCGATGTGTTCATCACCGTCGACGCCGCGCGGCTGGCGCGTGCCAAGGAAGCCGGCATCACCCAGCCGCACGGCTCCGCCACCGTCGCATCGCGCATCCCGGCCGGGCTGCGCGATCCGCAGGGGCATTGGTTCGCACTGTCGCAGCGCGCGCGCGTCGTGATGTTCGACCGCCAGGCCGGCCCGCCCGCCGGGCTGGCGCGCTACGAGGATCTGGCCGATCCGCGCTTCCGCGGGCAGATCTGCGTCCGCGCGGCGAACCATCCCTACAATGTCAGCCTCGCCGCCTCGCTGCTGGCCGCCGACGGGCCGGAGGCGACGGAGCGCTGGGCGCGCGGCGTCGCGCAGAACCTGGCCCGCCCGCCCCAGGGCGGCGACCGCGACCAGTTCCGCGCCATTCCCGCCGGCCAGTGCCGGCTGGCGATCAGCAACACCTACTACCTGGCGGCCTTCGGCGCCTCGGAATCGCAGGCGGATCGCGAGCTGTTCCAGCGGATCGGCGTGATCTTCCCGAACCAGGCGCCGGGCGACCGCGGCGCGCATGTGAACGTCAGCGGCGCCGCGCTGGTGCGCACCGCGCCGAACCGGGCGAATGCCGTGCGCTTCCTGGACTTCCTGACGACGCGCGAGGCGCAGGAGATCCTGGCGCTGGGCAACATGGAATACCCGGCGGTGGAGGGCGTGCCGCTGCACCCCGCCCTCGCCGCGATGGGCACCTTCCGGGCCGAGGCGATCAATGGCGACCAGCTGGCCGCGCATGCCGCCGAGGCGCTGCGGATCATGCAGCGCGCCGGCTGGCGCTGAGGGCCGCCCCCTCCGCAGCCCCTCCCCCGCAGGCGGGAGAGCGCTGGGAGAGCGGGGCCCCGAAGCCCTCTCCTCCCGCAGGGGGGAGAGGGTGGGGTGAGGGGGGCCAGAGCCCTAACAGGCTGCGGAAATTCGCCTTGGGACGCAAAAGGAAATGTCGAGGGGCTCCGCCCCTCGAGCACCCCGGCAGGAACCTGATGTTCCTGCACCTCCCCTTAAATATTGATATATCCCGTTAAATTTGGCGAAGATCCAGGAAACACAGTTTCCTGGCGGGTGGGTGGGGGAGGGCAGCGCCCTCCCGCTGCCTTCTTCAGCCGGCGAATTTCCGCAGCCTGCTAGAGCACGCTGTCTTTAGGTTGAATCGGGATTCCGGCGCGGGCTGATTTCTGATTCAAGCTTCGGGCTGGGCGTTGGAGGCCAGCCTGAATGCGGCCCTACTCCGAAGATCTTCG
>JAIYDD010000205.1 GCA_027487675.1 Acetobacteraceae bacterium
CAGGCATGGGCGATGGCCTGGTCCTTGAAGTAGTCGCCGAAGGAGAAATTGCCCAGCATCTCGAAGAAGGTGTGGTGGCGGGCGGTGTAGCCGACATTGTCGAGGTCGTTGTGCTTGCCCCCCGCCCGGACACATTTCTGGGCGGTGGTGGCGCGCTGGTAGGCGCGGCGTTCCTGGCCGGTGAAGACGTTCTTGAACTGCACCATGCCGGAATTGGCGAACATCAGCGTGGGGTCGTTGCGGGGCACCAGCGGCGAGCTGTCCACCACGGCATGCCCGTTGCGGCCGAAATAGTCGAGGAAGGTGGCGCGGATGTCGTTGCTGCTTGTCATGGCCTGGTCGCTGCCGTCGTCTGCCCCGGACTGCCCTGGCGGTCACAGGGCAAGCCGTTCCAACTAGCCCGCGGCTTTGGGCGCGTGAAGGGCCGCGGGAAAAGCCGCGGCGGGGCGCGTGAAGGGCCGCGGGAAAAGCCGCGGCGGGGCGCGTCAAGGGCCGCGGGAAAAGCCGCGGCGGGGCGCGTGGAGGGCCGCGGGAAAAGCCGCGGCGGGGCGCGTGGAGGGCCGCGGGCCGGAACCCGCCCCCGGGGCCGGCCGTTCGCAGCCTGTGCGGCCAGATGCTCGGCCGCCGTGCCAGAGGGAGAGCACCATGGCCGAAGATTTCAAGTCGCTGATGACAGAGATGCTGCAGGACACCTACAGCGCGGAGACGCAGGCGCTGGACGCGCTGACGGACATGGCCGAGGCGGCGTCCACCCCCTCGCTGCGCAGCGCCTTCGAACACCACCGGAGCGAGACGGAGCGGCAGATCGAACGGCTGGAGAAGCTGGCGAAGATGGCCGGCGTCGAGCTGGAAGGCGAGGAGTGCGAGGCGATGGAGGGCCTGATCTCCGAGGCGGAGGAGATCATGGACGAGCATGAGGAAGGCCCGGTGCGCGACGCGGCGCTGATCGGCATGGCGCAGAAGATCGAGCATTACGAGATCGCCGCCTATGGCACGCTGGCGAGCATGGCCAGGGCGGCGGGGATGACCGAGGCGGCGCAGCTGCTCGGCGAGACGCTGGCCGAGGAGAAGGCGACGGACGAGAAGCTGACCATGCTGGCCGAGCGGGAGGTGAACCCGATGGCGATGCAGGGCATGGCGGCGAACGACCCGACCAAGCGCAACAAGGGCAGCGCCGCCTGACGCACTTTGTGACTTTGGCCATTTAGCGATTTATCCGCGCTTTCGAGGCGGGTCGGGCTGCCCACCCGCGCGGCTCGCGGCGATGCCAGCGGGTCGCGCCCCCTCCTCCCCGGCCGGGGGAGAAGGGGGCGCTGCCCGGCTGGCCGGCCGCTTCGGTCAGGCGGCCGCGGGGGCCGGGGCGGCCGCTGCCGCGAAGGGGCAGCGGCGGCGGCGACGGGCTTCCGCGGCGTAGCGGCCGGCATGCGTCTCGGGGTCGCGGTTCGGCTCGACGATCGTGGTGCGGAAATCCTCCCAGTCGGCGGGCGACCAGGCCTCCAGCGCATCGACGAGGCCGGCGCCGTTCAGCACGCGGTCCGAATAGGCGATCTGCGGGATGGGCTGGACCTGCAAGAAGGGCTCCGCGCGGCGCAGGCTGATCACCTCGTCGGTGCGGGTCAGGCGCAGGTTGGTGAAGAGCGGGCCGAACCAGTGGTCGGCCTCCACCACGCCTTCATAGGGTTCGTAGCCCGGGGCGCGCGGCAGGTTGGCCGGCGCGCGCAGTAGCAGGCTCCAGCCCGGCGAGGTGCGGGCGGCCAGCCCGGTCCAGACCTGCACCACCCCGGGCTCCCGGATCGCGGTCAGGAAGGGGGGCGCATACTCCTCGATCCCTTCCGGCGCGGCGGCGGCGAAGCGGGCGCGGAAATGCGGATACTGCGCGGCCGACAACGGCAGCCAGTCCTCCAGCCCCTCGCAGGTCCAGAGGATGCGGCTGCCATCCCAGACCAGGTCGAGGTCGATCGGCGGGCAGAGATGCCAGCCGAAGCCGGCCGCCGTGGTCACCGCGTCGCAATGGCGGAAGGCGCGCGTCGGCAGGATGCCGAGGGCGGAGCGGTCGGCGCGCTGGGGGGCCGGCGCGGCATCGATCATGCGGTAGAAGGTGACGATGGGCGCCTCGGCGGGCATGGCGCGGCTCTCCCCTGCTGGCGGGCGGTGCTGGCGGAAAGGCGGTTGGCGCCCCGCGCCGCGAAGCGCGGCGCGGGGCGCGCCGGGATCAGCCGCGGCGCAGGCCGGCGCCGAGCTTCACGCGGCCCGCATCGGCGACCGAGGCCGGGGCGGCGGCGGGCTTCGGCGCGAGCTTCAGGCCGGCGCCGAGCCGGACCTTGCCGGCATCCGCGACGCTGGCCGGGACGGGCTTCGCGGCGTGGCGCAGGCCGGCGCCGAGGCGCACATGGCCGGCATCGGCGACATCGGCGGCGGTGAAGGTCGGGGGGGTGATCGACGGCATCTTGCGGTCTCCTTTTGGCGGTTCGGCGCCGACGCGGCTTGCGGTCCCGCCCCCTGTGGGCGGGCCTTGCCGGGTCGGCGTCGCGGCACCCGGCGGTGAGGTGCCGCGCCGCGGATCATGCCTAATGTTCATGTTTTGTTCAAGAGAAATCTCCATCTTCGATGCATTTTTCTTTGCGCACCGATTCGCCGCCCCCCGACCGGCGGGCGGCTCGCGGCAGCGGGGGCGCGCCAGGGGGGGCACGCCAGGGGGGGGCACGGCAGTGGGGCGCGGCCGACCCTTCGCGATCTATTCACGCGTGATTCACGATGGGGCGTGGCTTCTCACGCCCGGGCGTCCGCCGCCACGTCCAAGAATTCGACATCAGGACGAAACGGAGACGCCGAGATGACAACCGCCGACGCCAGCCCCGCCGAGGACGCCCTGCACTCCGTGGTGGAGCGCGCGCGCAACTTCCTGGCTTGTCGCGACCAGGTGGCGGAGATCCTCACCGGCCGCGTGCCGCCGGCCGCGACGCTGGCGGAGGCGATCGACCGCGACTTCCTCCTCTTCGACCTCGAACGCGCGGCGGAGGCGCTGCGGGAGGCCCTGCGCGCGGTGCCGGCCCGGCCGAACTGACGCGGGCCGGGGGTGCCGCGGGTCCGCCCGGGCTGGCCGCGAAGCCGGCGGGCCCGGCCATCCGCGCCCTGCGCGCGCGCCGGGGCAAGGCGGGTCGCGGCCGACAGCAAGGGCCGGGGTCCCGGAAACGCGCGTAGGGTCGGGCCGATATTCAACTCTAGCGTGACGACGGCGACAGAATCGGTCACCCTGCGGGAATGGCCGGGCCCGTGGCGACGCTGTTCCCACCTGGGGCTGCCTCGAATGAGGCAGTCAGCACGCCCGTGCGCCTGGCACGGCTGCGGCTGGTGCTCTGCGGCCCGATGGAAGCCTGGAGCCCGGGCTCCGTCCCTGTGCTGCCGCGCGCGCGCAAGACCCGCGCGCTGCTCGCCATGCTGGCGCTGGCGGAAGGCGCGCCGGTGCCGCGGCAGCGCCTGGCCGGGCTGCTCTGGTCCCGCCGTGGGGAGGACCAGCAGCGCGGCTCGCTCCGCCAGGCGGTGCATGAGCTGACCGAAGCCCTGGCCCCGGCCAGCGAGGCGCTGGTGGTCGCCACCCGCGACGCCGTCGGGCTGCGCACCGAGCTGGTCTGGACCGATGCGGTGGATGGGCTGCGCGCCGGCCGCGACCTGCCGCCGGGCGAGTTGCTGGCCGACCTCGACGGGCTGGACGAGGCCTTCGATGCGTGGCTCGCCGCGCAGCGCCGCCGGCTGCTGGAAGCCGCGGTCCGCAGCGCCGGCGCGCGGCTGGCCAACGCGACCGAGCCGCACGCGGCGCTGGCCGCCGCGCAGCGGCTGCTCGAGTTGGAGCCGACCCATGAAGGCGCCTGGCGGAGCCTGATCCGGGCACGCTGCGACCTGGGCGACCACGGCGCCGCGCTGGAGGCCTATGAGCGCTATCGCGGGCTGCTGACCGAACGCTTCGGCATCGGCCCGCCGCCCGAGATGGAAAGCCTGGCGCGGGGCCTGCGCGCCGCCGGCTCCGCCCCGCCGGCCGTCTTCCCGGCTTCGGCGGCCGCGGCCAAGCCGCGCGGGCCGGCACGCGGCGCGCGGCTCGGCGTGCTGCCGCTGCGCAGCGTGGGCGAGGAGACCGATGCGCACCTGGCGACCGGCCTGGCGGAGGAGATCACCCGCGCGCTGGCCCGCTTCCGCTGGATCTTCGTGGCCGACGGCACCTCCCTGGCCGCCGCCGCGGCGCGGGGGGGAGAGGCGACGGCGGCAGCCGAGATGGGGCTGGACTTCCTGCTCTCCGGCACCGTGCACCGGGCAGGCGGGCGGGTGCGCGTGTCGCTCCAGCTGACCGACCTGACGCCGCCGGCGACCATCGCCTGGAGCCAGCGCTTCGACAGCGAGACCGGCGACATGCTGACGCTGCAGGACGAGACGGCGGCCGAGCTCGTGGCGCGGCTCGACCCCGAGATCCTGCTGATCGAGGCCGAGCGCGCCCAGACGCGCCGGCATGTCGGCGCCACCGGCTACGACCTGCTGCTGCGCGCCATCCCCGCCCTGCACCGGCTGGACCGCGAGGGCTTCATGGAAGCCGGCGCGCTGCTGACGCGCGCCACCACGCTGGAGCCCGACTACGCGCCGGCCTTTTCCTGGCACGCCTATTGGCACCTGTTCCTGGTCGGCCAGGGCTGGGGCGAGGAAGCCACCGCGATCGCGGAGGCCGAGCGCCTGGCCAGCCGCGCCATCGCGCTCGACCCGCAGGACGCCCAGGCGCTGACCATCCACGGCCATGTCCGCGCCTTCCTGCACCACGCGCTGCGCGAGGCCCGCGCGCTGCACGACCGGGCGCTGGCGCTGAACCCGAACCTCGCCATGGCCTGGGTGTTCTCCGGCATGGCGGAGACCTACCTGGGCGAGCACCAGCGGGCGCTGGCGCGGCTGGATCGCTACAAGCAGCTCTCGCCGCTGCACCCGCACGCCTTCTTCTTCGACGCGGCGCAGGGCATCCCGCTGCTGCTGCTGCACCGGCACGAGGAAGCCGCCGACGTGGCGCGGCAGGCGATCGCGCTGCAGCCGGCGATGAGCTACCCCTACAAGGTGCTGCTCTGCGCGCTCGGCCACATGGACGCCGGCGCCGAGGCCGCGGCGGTGCGCCGGCGGCTGCACAACCTGGAACCGGGCTTCACCCTGGCGCGCGCGCTGCGCCGCAACCCGATGCAGCGCGCCGAGGACCGGCAGCACTACGAGAAGGGGCTGCGACGGGCGGGGCTGGGCTGAGGCGGCGGGGGGGGTGCCTGGGTGTTGCGCTGGTGGCCCGGGGAAGGCTCCGCCTTCCCCGTACCCCACCAGCCAGGGGCATGATGCCCCTGGACCCCCATCAGTTTGGTCGTGGTCTGAGGAGGGGGCCGGGCAGGTCGGCGTCACGGGTGCGCCCGCGAGGCCCCCTCCTCAGACCACGACAAGACTCACGGCGGGGTCCGGGGGGCGCCACGCCCCCCGGCCGGGTGGGTTCGGGAGGGGCGGCGCCCCTCCCGAGGGCGACAGCGCAAGCCCAGCCCCTCCCCCGCCGCCCGCCGTCATTCCGCCGCCGCGGCTTCCTCCTCGCCGGAGAGCATGGTGTTGGCCAGGCCCGCCGCCTGGGCGCGGATGCGCTTCTCGACGCTCTCGGCCATGGCGGGGTTGTCGCGCATGAATTGCTTGGCGTTCTCCCGCCCCTGGCCGACGCGCTGGCTGTCGCAGCTGAACCAGGCGCCCGACTTCTCGACCACGCCGGCCTTCACGCCGAGGTCGATCAGCTCGCCGACCTTGGAGATGCCTTCGCCATACATGATGTCGAAGCCGACTTCCCGGAACGGCGGCGCCATCTTGTTCTTCACCACCTTCACCCGGGTCTGGTTGCCGGTGGTGGTGTCGCGGTCCTTGATGGAGCCGATGCGGCGGATCTCCATGCGCACCGAGGCGTAGAACTTCAGCGCGTTGCCGCCGGTGGTCGTCTCCGGGTTGCCGAACATCACGCCGATCTTCAGGCGGATCTGGTTCAGGAAGATCAGCAGCGTGTTGGAGCGGCTGACGCTGCCGGTGAGCTTGCGCAGCGCCTGCGACATCAGCCGGGCATGCAGGCCGACATGGGTGTCGCCCATCTCGCCTTCCAGCTCGGCGCGGGGGACCAGCGCGGCGACGCTGTCCACCACCAGCACGTCGATGGCCCCCGACCGGACCAGCGTGTCGCAGATCTCGAGCGCCTGTTCGCCGGCATCGGGCTGGCTGATCAGCAGGTTGTCCACGTCCACGCCGAGCTTGCGGGCATAGCCGGGATCGAGCGCGTGCTCGGCGTCGATGAAGGCGCAGGTGCCGCCGCGCTTCTGGGCTTCCGCGATGGCGTGCAGCGCCAGCGTGGTCTTGCCCGAGCTTTCCGGCCCGTAGATTTCCACGATGCGCCCCTTCGGCAGCCCGCCGATGCCGAGCGCCAGGTCGAGGCCGAGCGAGCCGGTGGAGACCACCTCCACCTCCGCATCGGCCGCCTTGGTGCCCATGCGCATGATCGAGCCCTTGCCGAAGGCCCGTTCGATCTGGCTGAGCGCGGCGTCGAGCGCCTTCGTCTTGTCCATGGGGCCTTGCCCTCCCGACCTTGGAGCGCGGGCCGCGGCGGCGGAATCGCCGGCGTGGCCGATCGCGCGATACACCCTTCAGATGGACGGCCGCCCGCGCCCTTCCCGCACGGATGACCGCCCCGGCGTCTCAACCTGGAGGCGCATTCGCACGGCGAATCCTCGCGCCCAGGTGATGCCACCGCAAAGACTGCCCGATGGCGAGGCCCACTCCAAGGCCGTCCGCAACCGTGCAGCGACATTCGTGAATATGGAGGAACCGGCGCCGCCGGACAAGAACATTTAGGAAACTTCTGCCTGCTCCGCGGGCAGGATGGCGCGCAGTTCCGTGACGAGGTCGGCCAGCCCGTAGGGCTTGGGCAGCAGCCGCAGTCGCTCCGCGGCGAGGTCGCGGCCGAGCGCGGCCTCGGCATAGCCGGAGACGAGCAGGACGGGCAGGCCGGGATCGGCGGCGCGCAGCCGGGCGGCAAGTTCCAGCCCGTCCACCCCGGGCATGACGACATCCGAGACCAGGGCGAGCGGCCGGGGCGCGCCGCCGGCGAGCAGGTCCAGCGCTTCCTCGGCCGAGGCGGCGGGCAGCACATCGAATCCGGCGCGGCGCAGCGCGCGTTCGGCGAGCTTCAGCAGCGGCGCCTCGTCCTCCACCAGCAGGATGGGGCCGGGGCCGCGGCTGGCCGGCGGCGGCACGGGGGAAGGCGGCGTGGCGATGGCGGGCGCGGCGGCCGGGGCGGGCAGGCGGGGCGCCGGCAGCGGCGGGTCGGCCGGGCCGTCATGGCGGGGCAGCCAGATGCGGAAGACGGTGCCGCCGCCTTGCCGCGTGCCGGCGCCGATGAAGCCGCCGGACTGGCGGACGATGCCGTGCACGGTGGACAGGCCGAGCCCGGTGCCGCCCTGTTCGCGACGGGTGGTGAAGAAGGGCTCGAAGATCCGGTGCATCAGCTCGGGCGGGATGCCCTTGCCGGTGTCGGCGACCTCGAGCGTCACGTAGCGGCCGGGCGGCAGGGTTTCCTGGCCGAGCGGCTCCGGGCTCAGCACCACGGCGTGGCCGGTGGCGATGCGCAGTTCCCCGCCTTCGGGCATGGCGTCGCGGGCGTTCAGCGCCAGGTTCATCACCACCTGGTCGAGCTGGGTCGGGTCGATCCGCACGCGGCGGCCGGGTTCCTCGAGCTCCACCGCCAGGCGCACGCGGCTGCCGAGCAGGCGGCGCAGCAGCTCGGTGATCGAGCCGACGGCGCCGTTGAGTTCCAGCGCGCGCGGCCGCATCGCCTGCTGGCGGGCGAAGGCGAGCAGCTGGCGCACCAGGGCCGCCCCGCGGGAGGCGCTTTCCAGCACCTGGCGCAGTTCCAGATCCGCCTGGGCGGGGATGCCGGCGGCCATGGCGGCTTCGGTGCTGCCGCGGATGGCGGTGAGCAGGTTGTTGAAGTCATGCGCGATCCCGCCGGCCAGGGCGCCGATGGATTGCAGCCGCGCGGCGACTTCGTGGTTCGCCGTGTCCTGCGCCGCGGCGAGCGGCGTGACGCGCAGCAGCCCGCCGAGATCGGCGAGGTTCAGCGGCCGGCGTTCGAGCTGCACCATGGGCCGGCCGGCGCAGGCGAGCGGGGCTTCGACGCGCCGCCCGGCTTCGAGCGCGAGGGCGACGGCGTCGCGGTGTTCGGGGGCGACGAGGACGGTGACCGGCAGCTCGGGCCGCAGCGGCAGGGTGGGGCCGGCGAAGCGGGCGAGCTCGGGGTTCCACGCGACCAGCCGGTCGAGCGGGTCGAGCAAAGCGAGGCCCGGCGAGGCGGCTTCCAGCACCGCGCGCAGGGCGGGGTCGATGCCGGGGCGTGCGCCGCGGCCGCGCAGCCACGACTCGAGTCCCCAGCGCTGCTCGACCACCTCAACCTCCCTTCGTTCTGCCGGCGGCGCCGGGTGGGCGCGCGGCGAGGGCTTCTTGTCAGGGCCTGCCATCCGGGCCGCGGCGGGCGGCGGAGGCAGGCCGGAGTTCGACCGGGCGGATGTCCCGGCGCAGCTGTCACCGCCGGTCGGGCGGCGCGCGGGCAGGATGCGACGCGCGTGAGGCAAGTCCGACCGGACAGTCTTCAACCCTGGCGTGCCGCGTTGAGTGTGACGTCCGGGCCGCGGCGCGACAAGCAGTGCGACGGCGCGCCGCTGCCCGCGCCGCTGCCGAGGCCGGGCCCGGGCCACGCGCCCACGCCCTGCCCGGTGAAGGATGGCGCCGGTCAGATGAAGGAAGGGTGAACGGCCGGCCTGGATGCGGGCCGGCCGGGCGTCTCAGCCGCCCTGCGGCGGCAGGCTGCGCAGCCAGGCCGCGAAGGCCTCGAAATCCTCGGGCATCGCGCCGCGCGCCTCGGCGACGCCGTCGGCGCGCAGCAGGCTTGCGACCTCGGCCCGGCGGCCGAGCGCGGCGAGCGCCAGGGCCAGGTTGTGCCGCGCACGGCGGGGTGCATCCGCGACATGGGCGGCATCGCCGAGGATCCGCACCGCTTCCTCCGGCCGGCCGGCCATGACGAGGGACAGGCCGTAGTTGGAGCGCAGGGTCCAGTCCGACGGCGCCTGGCGCAGCGCGGCCTCGTGGTGCTGGCGCGCCGCGGCGTGGTCGCGGGCGATGTCGAAGGCGGTGGCCAGCGCACCGGCCGCGGCCGGGCTTTCGGGCGACAGGCGGCGCGCAATGGCATAGGCGTCGATCGCGGCCTGGCCCTGGCCGGCCAGCAGTTCCGCCCGGCCGAGCGCCATCTGCCGCGCCAGCGTCGGCCCGCCGGCGGCGATCGCGCGGCGCATGGCCTGCGCCGCCTCGGCCGGCGCGCCCTCGCGCTCCGCCGCGCCGGCGAGGCGTTCCTGGAGGAGGATGTTGCGCGGCTCCGCCGCGGCGGCGGCGCGCAGCGTCGCGAGGGTGGCCTGCGCCCCCTCCCCGCGCGCGGTGTCCACCGCCTCGGACAGGCGCAGCCTGGTTTCGAGCGAGGGCTGCCCCGGCGCCTCGGCCGGGGTCTGGCAGGCGCCGAGCAGCAGCAGCGCGGCCAGCGCGCCGAGCGGCAAGGCGGCGCGCCGCGGGCGGGGCATGGCGATGGGGGGGACGGCGGCCGGCGGGACAGGGATCATTGCACGATGCGGAGGTTGGCCAGCTGCGTGCCGATCTGCTGGAAGGCCGGGCGCAGCTGGTCGGGGCGGGTGACGAGGAAGAAGTTCTGCGGCGAGGTGGCGCAGCGTTCGTAGAGCTGGCGCGTCGCGGTGTTCACGGCCGTGCCGGAGGTGTCGAGCACCACCGAATAGATGATGATGTCCTCGGTCGCGCCGGGCACGCCGCTGGCCGACTTCATCGCGGTGCAGAGCGCTTCCATCCGGTTGTTGATCTCGGTCGCGGCCTGGGCGATCGTCGTGACGCCCGCGCCGAGCCGGCGCTCCTGCAGCCGGCCGTACCCCGTGTAGTCGGTGTTGTTGAGGATCACCGGCGCGCCCGGGGCGGCGACGATGTTCGCCGCGTTCGTGCCGGCGGCCGCCGAGGACGGGCAGGCGATCGGCTGGTGCGGCATGGCCGGCCCGGGCGGCGGGAAGCCGGCACCGCTGCCCGGCGTGCTGGCCGTGCTGACGGAGGTCGAGGCGCAGGCGCCCGGATAGCCTGTCGCGCCGTCATGGAGGCTGTTCTGACCGTCCGTCATCATGACCAGGACCTTGCGTATGAACCGCGTGTTGTAGTCAAGCGGCAAGGAGGTGGACTGGCCGGACGGCGGCGGGCCGAGGTTCCAGGTGGACCGCCAGCGGGGGCTGAGCGCGGCCCATCCCATCTGCAGGCCGGCGCTGGCCGCCGTGCCGCTGCGGAAGGTCGGCCGCAGCGACTGGATGGTGTCCAGCACCGTGGTCTTGCTGGCGGTCAGCGGCAGCATGGGCGTCTGCGGGCAGCCGAGGTTCGGCCCGACATTGTTGTTGCCGCGCCAGTATTGCCAGTCCTCCGTGATCGCGTTGCCGCCCGTGGTGCTGGCGTTCCAGAGCTTGCGGTCCCAGTCGTTGTCTCCCGGCACGACGACCCCGTTCAGCCTGTAGAGGCCGAGCGTGCTGCGGAAGTAGAATGGCTGGAACGGCACTTCCGCCGGCGTGTAGTCGCGCTGGTCGCCATTGGCGGGCTGCCCGGCCAGGCCGACGCGTGATTCGACGCAGCCCCGCCAGGTCGTCGGCTGGTACATCGCGCCGAGGTTGGCCTGGGCTTCCGCCGTCAGCCACGAGGTGCGGGACGGGCCGACATTGACCGCCGTGGTGTAGGGCACCACGGAGACCCAGAGGCCCGTCACCGTGTCGCGGTCGCCGTAGAGGATGTTGACGAGGTCGGCCGCCGCGACGCGCAGCAGGTCCATGTTGTTGTTCCGCGCCGTCACCGTCTGCCCGGGCGCGCGCGGCACGGGAGTGACGCCGCAATCGGCCGTGGTGCGGTTGCTCGGCGTGGTGCAGTTGGTGTCCATCGAACCGGTCACGTCGAGCACCAGCGCGACTTCCATGCCGAGATCGGCGCGCCGCACCACCGCGCTGCCGCGCACCGTCAGCTCGTCGATGCCGAGCACGCGGGAGAAGGTGGTGGGCAGCCGCGCGGTGGCGGAGACGCGCAGCGTGTTGGCGTCGACCACCGCCGGTTCGTCGAGCGTCGTCACCGCGTCGAGGTAGCCGATCGTCGGCTGCCCGGCGCCGGGCGGCGGCGACAGCGCCGGCAGGCCGAGCGGCCGGTAGTTGGTCCAGAACATCGACCGCACCTCGTTGTCGCGCTGGGCGGGCGGCAGGTTGATGTTGCGCGCGCCCGCCAGCGCGGCGGCGTCCAGCGCCGTCAGCAGGCGCGAGCGCAGCAGCCAGGCGCGCGTGCCGTCGGTGGCGATGCCGACCATGCCGACCATCGGGATGGCCATGAGCGCGGTGATGATGGCGATGTTGCCGCGACGGTTCCACCTCATGCCGGACACCCCTGCGACAGCGTGGAGAGCTGGGCCTGGCGGGGACGCTGGATCGCGTAGGTCCGGATGGCCGGCGGCCCCTGCGGGCCGAACAGCACCCGGAAGACCGCGAAGGCCTGGCGCGTGTTGACGATCTCGACGACGATCACCGTCTGGCCGGCCGGCACCACGAAGCCGTTCGGCAGCGTGACGGAGCTGGTGCCGGCGATCAGCCGCGCGGTCTGCGTCGTGTCGCCGCGCGCGCAGGTCCACGAGACCTCGTTGCCGGAGCCGCGGTTGGTGACGACGCTGATGAAGGTGCGGGCGCGATCCGGCGGTGGCGGCGTGGTCGCCGTCGTCCAGGCGCGGATCGGCGCGGCGATGAGGTTGGCCGCGTCGAACAGGCCGCGGACATCCTCCTGCGTCGCCTGTTCCAGCCGCGCGGCGGCGCCGACCACCTCGGCCGCCGCGCGTTCCAGGCTGTGCACCGCGCGCATGTAGGTCACCAGCTCGGCCACGCCGATGAACAGCATCATCAGGAAGGGCAGCAGGAGCGCGAACTCCACCGCCGCCGTGCCGCGCCGGGCGCGGCTATTCCGGGAAGGGCTCATTGGTGGTCAGCAGGACGACGCAATGGAGGAGAAGCCCGGACGGCAGCAGGGAACGCCCGATCGGCGTCAGCCCGGCGGAGGTGTAGGAGACGTCGTAGCGCACCACCGCGCCCGCCCCGCCGGCCGAGCCCGTCACGGAGGTCGTTGGCGGGCGGCCGGCGCAGGGCGACAGGTTCGCGGCGCCGGCCTCGGCGAAGCTGCGATAGGGACGCACGGTCACCCCGAGCACGCCGCGCAGCGGCAGCCCGGAGGAGGAGACGACCCGCCGCAGGACTTCCTGCTCGCGGCTGCTGAGCACCGCGTCGGCCTCGACGAGGATGGGCGAGGCGACCGGCCCGCCGCCTGTGCTCATGCCCTGCCCGGTGATCGCCCAGCGGCTGGCTTCCCGCGCGCCATGGTCGAGCGCGGCACCCACCGCCATCTGCCACGCCATCTCCAGCAGCAGGAGGACGAGGGTGAAGAACGCCATGGCCGTGACGGCGAATTCCACCGCCATCGCGCCGCGGCGGTCGCCTGCCAGCCCGGCGCGGCGGAACGGCGCGCGCATGGCTACCAGGTCCGCATCAGCTTCAGCGCCGCCGGCCCTGCCACCACCATGAACAGCGTCGGCAGGATGCAGAGGATCATCGGCACGGTCAGCTTCACCGGCAGCTTCGCCGCCTGCTCCTCGAACTTCATCAGCTGCTCGTGCCGCATCTCGGCCGCCAGGGTGCGCAGCGCCTGGCTCAGCGGCGTGCCGAACTGCAGCGTCTGGATCAGCGTCATCGACAGCCGCCGCAGCTGGTCGATGCCGGTGCGCGCGGCCATGTTCTCGAGAGCGGCGCGGCGGTCGGAGAGGATGCGTAGCTCGCTCGCGCAGAGGTCGAACTCGGTCGCGACCTCGGGGTTGGCCGGCCGGATCTCGCGGCCCACGCGCTCCACCGCCGTCTCGAGCGAGAGGCCGGCTTCCGAGCAGATGATCATCAGGTCGAGCGCGTCCGGAAGGCCCTTCTGCACCTGCCGCAGGTAGCGCATGCGCAGCCGTTTCGCGATCATGTCGGGCCCGAGCAGGCCGAGCACCGCCGCGGCGCCCACGCCGTAGGCCAGCCAGGGCTGCTTCACGCCGGCGAAGCTGAGCGCGGCGAACATCAGCCCCGGCATCAGGACGAGCGCCAGCACCTTGCCGCCGACGAAGATCGCCAGCGCGCGGTCGCCGCGGAAGCCGGCGGCGAGCAGCGTCTGCTCCAGTTCCCGGAGCGTCTTCGCCGGCAGCAGCCCGCCGCGCGTCAGCAGGCCGCCGAAGGCCGCGAGCGCGCGCACCGGCAGGCCGAGCAGCGAACGCGGTGCCGACACCTGGTCCAGCCCCGCTTGGCGCTGCACCGCGACCAGCCGTTCCCCCACCAGCCGCTGGCGGCCATCGGCGCGCAGCAGCATGGAGCCGAGCAGCGCCAGCATCAGCGCCCCGCCGACGAGGCCGCCCATCATCGCGACGCTCATGACAGGGCCTTCTTGATCATGTGCTGCATGGTCATCCAGCCGACGCCCAGCTGCAGCATCGCCGCGCCCAGAATCCGCTGGCCGTCCTTGTCCTCGAACAGCAGGCGGGCGTGGTCCGGGGCGACGAGCATGAGCAGGCCGACGGTGAAGAAGGGCAGCGAGCCGAGGATGGCCGCGCTGGTCTTGGCCTCGCCGGCCAGCGCGATGCCGCGCTGCCGCAGCGCGATGCGCCTGCGGATCACGTCGGCGAGGTTGTCGAGCGCCTCGGACAGCGCGCCGCCGGTCTGCGCCTGCAGCGACAGCGCGGTGCTGAAGAAGCGGTATTCCGGCACGGCGTTGCGCCGCGCCGTCTCGGCCAGCGCCTGGTCGAGCGGGATGCCGATGGAGAGCCGGTCGGCGATGCGCTGGAACTCCATCGCGGTCGGCTTCGGGCTGTCGCGCGCGATGACGCGCATCGATTCCGTCACCGGGATGCCGACGCGCACCATCCGCGTCAGCATGCCGAGCGCGTCCGGGAACTGGCGGAACAGCGCGGCGCGGCGGCGCGCCAGCATGGTGCGGAAGGCAAGCCGGCAGACCAGGACCCAGAACAGCGGCAGGGCGAGCATCGCCACCTCGCTGACCACCGAGGCGGCGAGCCCGGCGATGATCCGCGCGACGGGAATGGCGACCAGCAGCACGGCCCACCAGGGCACGCGGTATTCGTCGGTGCGGGTGGTGTCGAAGCCGAGCAGCAGGGCCAGCTGCCGCACCGGCAGGAACGTCCAGAGCGGGCGCCGCGGGGCGCGCGGGCGGGCGCTGAAGCGGGCCGGCAGGTGCGGGGCGACGACCGCCGAGATCCGCGCCTCGCGCTTCTCGCGCGCCGACAGGACGGACATGCCCCAGATCACCATGCCGGCCAGCAGCGCGAAGCCGCCGACCGAGACCATGAGCAGGGTGGGGACGCCGTTCATCGGTCGGCCTCCTCCAGCGCCGCGGCCCAGGCGCGTTCCAGGCCGAAATAGGCAAGCCGCGTCTGGAAGGAGGGGCGCATGCGGCTGGCGCGCCAGCGCACCTTCAGCTTGCCCTCGGTGTCCTCTCCCTCATGCTCCAGGGCGAAGACGTCGTTCAGCGTGAAGACGTCGCCTTCCATGCCGATGATGTCGGTCACCTGGATGACGCGGCGCGTGCCGTCGCGCTGGCGCTCGACCTGCACGATGATGTCGACGGCCGAGGCGATCTGCTGGCGCACGGCGCGCGTCGGCAGGCCGAAATTGCCCTGCGTCACCATGTTCTCGATGCGGGTCAGCGCATCGCGGGAGGTGTTGGCGTGCACCGTGCTCATGCTGCCGTCATGGCCGGTGTTCATCGCCTGGAGCATGTCGAAGGCCTCCGGCCCGCGGCACTCGCCGAGGATGATGCGGTCGGGGCGCATGCGCAGCGCGTTGCGCACCAGGTCGCGCTGGTTCACCTCGCCGCGGCCTTCGAGGCTGGGCGGGCGGGTTTCCAGGCGGACGACATGCGGCTGCTGGAGTTGCAGTTCCGCCGCGTCCTCGACCGTGATGATGCGCTCCGACGGGTCGATGGTGCGGCTCATGGCGTTGAGCAGCGTCGTCTTGCCCGAGCCGGTGCCGCCCGAGATGATGACGTTGAGCCGCGCGCGGCCGGCGATCTGCAGCACGCGCGCCATGTGGCTGGTCATCGAGCCGAAATTCACCAGCCTTTCGAAGTCGATCGTCTTGCGGGCGAATTTGCGGATCGACAGGCAGGGCCCGTCGAGGGCGAGCGGCGGGAAGACGATGTTGACGCGGCTGCCATCGGCCAGGCGGGCGTCCACCAGCGGCGAGGCCTCGTCGATGCGCCGCCCGACGGCGGCGGCGATGCGCTGGGCGATGTTGGCGACGTGCTGGTTGTCACGGAAGCGCACGTTGGACAGCACGGTGCGGCCGCGCTGCTCGACGAAGACGCGTTCCGGGCCGTTGACCATGATGTCGGTCACCGTCTCGTCGTCGAGCAGCGGCTCGAGCGGGCCGAGGCCGAGCATGTCGTCCACCAGCTCGAGCGCCAGCATGCGCTGTTCGCGGGCGTTGAGCTGGATGCGGGCCTCGGTGGCGATCTCGGCCAGCAGGCGCTCGACCTCGGCCGCCAGCTTGTCGGGCGGCATCTTGGAGACGACGGCGGGGTCGAGGCGGGCGAGGCAGAGCGCGCGCAGCTCGGCGAGGTTGGCGGCCGGCGGCGGCGCGGGCGCGCGCTGCGCGCGGGCGAGCGCTTCCTCCTGCACGAAATTCGGCGCTTCCGATTCGGGCAGCGGGCTGACCTGGCTCGGCCCGATGGTCTGCAGTTCCGTCCGGCGGCGCCCGAAGGGCGGGGTCAGCGCGTTGCTCATCGGCGGAACACCCGGAACAGGCCGCGGGCGGGCGGCTTGCCGACGCCGCAGGCCTTGAGCGCGAGCTGGTCGAGCGCGGCGCGGAAGGCGCCCTTGGCGGCCGCCGCCGGCTTGCCCAGCGTGGCGGCTTCCTCGATCTTCGCCGGCAGGTCGGGGATGACGACGTCGGGCGCGACCTTCATCGTCTCCGCCACCTGCTTGACCGGCAGCGTGCCCTTGCGGCCGGCGCGGTTCAGCACCAGCAGCGGGCGGAAGGCCTGGCCCTGGCCGGGCGGCAGCTGCAGCAGGCGCAGCGCGTCGCGGATGCCGGGCAGCGTCGGCTCCATCACGACGACGCGCAGCTGCGCCTGGTCCAGCAGGTCGCGGGCCATCGTCTCGTTGCTGAAGGGCACGTCGGCGAAGATGAAGTTGTAGCGGCGGCGGAGCGTGGCGACGAGGCGCTCCACCGAGCCGGGCGCGCAGACCAGCGGGTTGGCGAGGCCCTCCTCGGCAGCCAGCAGGAAGAGGCGTTCCTCCACCTTCACCGCCGCGCGCTCGATCAGCAGGTCGTCGATGCGCTCCGGCCGTTCCAGCGCGCCGCGCAGGCCGGTGCTGGCGATGGCCGAATAGAGCAGCGGCAGCGTGCCGCGATAGACATCGGCGTCCAGCGCGCAGCTGTGGCGCTGGAAGCCCTGCGCCGCGAGCCAGGCGAGGTTGGCGACGATGGTGGAGGCGCCGACCCCGCCGCGCGCGCCGGTCACCGCCACCAGCCGGCCGCCCGGCGCGGCGCGGCCCAGCGAGCCGCGGCCGGCGACGACGGGGGTGAAATGCTCCGCCACCATGGTCGGCGTGACCGGCTTGTAGAGATAGTCCGCGACACCCAGGCCGCGCGTCAGGCTGCGGTAGAAGCCGACATCGCTGCGGTCGCCGATGACCAGCACGCGGACATTGGGCTCCACCACGTTCGACACGTCGTCCAGCAGCGCCAGCGGCTGCGGGTGGCCGGCGATGTCGAGCACGATGGTCCAGGGCGTCGGCATGGCGCGCAGCGCGGCGACGATCTGCGAGCTGTCGATGCGGCGGAACTCGGCGCCGGGGGGCAGCGCTTCCCCGAAGCCGGCGCGCAGCGACTGCTCGGTCTCGGCGTCCGCCACGAAGCAGACCAGCGGCTTGCGGTCGGGCCGGCCGCCGGATGCTTCGGCGCGTTCCCCGAAGAGACCTGTCTCCGACATCAGTTGCCGCCTCCGCCCGGCAGCGCGAAGGCCCCGGTCGTGACGGATGGCAGCGGCCGCACGCGCTCCTCGCGCAGGCGGTCCACGGCGGCGGCGCCGGCCTGGCCGGTCGGGCCGGCATAGTCGGTGCCCTGCTGCAGCTCGGACGGCACGGCGACCATGGCGCGCAGGTTGGCGGCATTGGCGCCGGCGGGGCGCCACACGCCCTCGCGCGTGTAGGGATCGAGCTCGGCGCAGCCGGCCAGCGCGACCAGCGGCAGCAGCAGGAGAACGGCTCGGGCGGGTTGCATCGGGGCGGCCTCCTCCGGGTCAGAACAGGATGAAGCCGGCATCGCCCGGCACGCGCGGCGCCGGCCGTTCGCGGCCGATCTGGCGGAACAGCAGCAGCCGCTCGCGGTCATCGGGCGGCACCAGGCCGTCGGTCGGCAGGCGCAGCCGGTTCGGCTCGCTCACCGGGCGGACGATGTAGGGGGTGATGATGATCACCAGCTCGGTCTCGTTGCGCTGGAAGCGGTCGGAGCGGAAGAGCGGGCCGAGCACCGGGATCTCGCCGATGCCGGGCAGCGCGCGGTCGAGCTGCCGGCTGGTGTCCTGCAGCAGCCC
Organism: Acetobacteraceae bacterium; assembly: GCA_027487675.1. Classification (GTDB taxonomy): domain Bacteria; phylum Pseudomonadota; class Alphaproteobacteria; order Acetobacterales; family Acetobacteraceae; genus Falsiroseomonas. Next base: position 17,770 of record JAIYDD010000205.1, read on the forward strand.
GGCGATGGCGAAGGACTGGCCGCTGCCGAGCTCGACCGTCGTCTCGGCACGCCGCACCGACAGGCCGGGGATCTGGATGCCGGCATTGGTGCCGCCGAGGCGCACCGAGCCCTGCTCGGTCAGCTCGCTCACCTCCGGGCGGACGCGCAGCGTGATGCGGCCCTGGGCGGAGACGGTGGGCACGAAGGCCAGGCTGACGCCGTACTGCTTGAACTCCACGGTGAGGAGGTTGTCGCGCAGCCCGATCGGGATCGGGAATTCGCCGCCGGCCAGGAAGCTGGCGGTCTCGCCGCTCATCGCCGTCAGGTTCGGCTCGGCGAGCACGGTGATCAGGCGGTCCTGCGCCAGCGCGTCGATCAGCCCGTTGATGTCGAGGTTGCCGTCGCTCCAGCCGAGGCCGATCCGCGCCGGCAGGCTCGCCGCGTCGGCGACGTTGGTGCGGGTGACGATGCCGAGCGCGAAGCGGCCGGCATTGCCCACCGCCTGCCAGTCGATGCCGAGCGCGCGCGTCACCTCCCGCGACACCTCGGCGATGCGCACGCGCAGGTTCACCTGGATCTGCGACAGCACGGTGATGCGGTTGTCCACCGCCTGGCCTTCGGCGGCGTAGGCACGCACCACGCCGACGGCGCGCTGGGCCTCGGCGGGGTCCTGCACCTCGCCGCTGACCACCAGGCGGTTCAGCAGCGTCTCGACGCGCAGGCTGCGGCCCGGCAGGGCGCGCGCCAGCGCCGCCTGGGCTTCGGCGGCGCCGAAGGCGGAGGGGCGGATGCTCACCTCGAACTGCGCGATCGGGGCGCCCTCGGCGTCCATGGCGGCGATGGTGGTGCGGCCGGGCGCCACGCCGAAGACGAACAGGCTGGTGGGGCTGGCCGGCCGCACCTCCACCACCCGCGGATCGGCGGCGAAGACGGAGGTGACGGCGCGGTTCACCTGCACCACGCGGCCGGCGCCGGCCTCGATGACCAGCGCCTCGCCGGCGCCCTGCGCGACGGCGGCGTTGCGGGTCAGGTCGCGCATCGGCAGCACCGGCGGGCGGGCGGCGCCGTTCGGCACCGGCGCGCGGGCGGCGCCGTTCGGGGCGCCGGCGGCGTCGCGGCCCGGCGGGCCGGCGCCCTGCGCCAGGACGGGGTCGGGGGTCGCGGCCAGGGCGAAGGCGGCGAGCAAGGCGAGAGGGATGCGCATCAGAACCGGAACTCGTCCCTTCGAGCGCTGCCCTGGAAGACATGGATCACGGTGGAGCCGCCATTGTCCGTGCGGCCGCCGCGCAGCGCGTGGGAGACATCGCCGCCCCAGGTGATCGGCGGCGTGGCGGGTGCTGCGACCGGCGGGTCCGCCACCGGCTCGTCGGCGGAGCGCACGAGCAGGGACAGGCGGCCGAGCCGCGTCGCCACGGCCACCCGCTCCGCCTGGCGGGAGGTGACTTCGAGGGTGACGGTGCGGACCTGCCGGTTGCCCTCCACCCCTTCGCCGAAGGCGCCCTGCACCAGCGCCTGGTCGATGGCGATGACGCGGACGTCGCTGAGCACCGTCTCGCCGGCGATGCGGCGGTAGATCGGCAGGGCGTCGTCGTTCAGCTGCTGGGTCAGCAGCAGGTCCACCCGGTCGCCGGGCCAGATCAGCCCGGCGGTGCCGGAGACGAGGTCCACGCCGACCGAGACGGCGCGCATGTTCGGCCCCAGCACGGCGGCCAGGAAGCCGCGCTCGCCGGGGCGCAGCACGTCCTCGGGCAGCATCGGGTCGCCGACGGGCAGGGTGCGGCGGACCATGGCGCCGACCAGCTCGGCCCGCGCGGCGGGGCTGTCGAGGCGGGCGCCGGCGGGCGCCTCGGCCACCAGCAGCTCCTGCGGGCGCAGATCCTCGGGCTTCACCAGGCTGCCGGGGCGCAGCGGGCGCGCGGCGAGCAGGTAGGTGGCGCGGGCGGGCGGCGGCGGCGCCTCGGCCCGCTGCGCCGGCGGCGGCAGCAGGCTGACATAGGCGACGCCGCCGAGGCCGGCGAGCCCGAGCAGAAGCACGGAGATCAGGAGCACGCGGATGACCATGGCTCAGGCTCCCGAGGGGACAAGCATTGGGAAGAGTGTGACGAAGGTGCCGGCCGCGATGGCGACCGCATAGGGCAGCGGACCGCGGCGGCGGATGCGCCAGGCTTCGGCGCGCAGCGCGCGCGCCGGCAGCGAGGCAGGGCGCGGGCCCGCCGGGCGGGCGCGCAGCAGCGGCCCGAGCAGCAGGTAGGCCAGCGCGACGACGCCGCCGGCCAGCGCGATGGCGAGAAGCTGGGAGGCGACGAAGGCGGGCGGCACGAGCAGCGCGACCGTGCCCAGCAGCTTCACGTCGCCGCCGCCGAGCAGGCCGAAGCGCCAGCCCAGGAAGGCGATGCCGAAGACGAGGCCGGCGGCCAGCAGCGCCCATTGCAGGTCGCCATCGGCCAGGCGCAGCCCGAGGCCGATGCCGGCGAGGACCACCGAGACCGTGTCCGGGATGGTGCGCGTCGCCACGTCGTGCAGCGCGGCCCAGAGAAGGAATCCGGCGGCGCATGCGAGGGCGCCAGCCGACACCGCTTCCAGCATGTGATGACCGCCCGATCTGGAACTTGCGGGGCGCCGCGAAAGGCGGCGCCCCGTATCCGGTCCGGCCAGGGACGCGACGGGCGATCGGCCCGCGGCGACCTTGGCGGTGGCCGGCGGATCAGGAGCCGCGGGTGCCGGCGATCGCGCTGCCGACGGCGCTGAAGGTCGCCTCGACCTCGGTGCCCAGCGTCGTGACGGCGGTGATGATGACGACGGCGACGAGCGCGGCGATCAGGCCGTACTCGAGGGCGGTCACGCCCTTGCGGTCGGTGGCGAAGCGCTGCGCGGCGGCGATCAGCTTGGTCATAGGTCTCGTCCCTCTTCCAGCGGCCGGAAGCCCTGCGCCCCGGCCCGCGTGTCGGTTACGTCTCAGCAACCGCGAGACGCCTTTTTTTTCTATGATAACCGTTGCTGGTGGTCAATAACTCAAAAATAAGATTTGTCTATGAATTAGTCATTCTTGCCTCACGGCGCCAAACCTCGCCCGGTCCAGGGCAAGGACCCCGCCTGGCCCGGCGTGATGACCGACGGCAGGCGTGCCGCCGGCGCCGCCTCCCGCGACGCAGCGCGCGCGGGCGCCGGCTGGAACGGCACCGCAAGCCGGGCCTCCGGCGACATCCGCCCCGATTCGACCGCTGCGGGCCGCGGCACCACCAGCGCCGGGGTGGGCAGCCGCGCCGCCAGCGCCGGAGCCGGCAGCGAAGCCGGCGCCCACCAGGCCGCCGAGGGCGCCGGAAGCGCGAAGGCCTGCGGGCGATGCACGACGACGCCGCCGGCCGGCGGCGACGCGCCCGGCGGCGACTCGAAGCCGGCGAGCACCCGCGCCCGGTAGGCCGCCGCGCGATTTGGCGTGGTGGAGTGGTACCAGCCGATCGCACGCGCCCAGTCGCCCCCTGCCCGCCGGTGCAGCTCGGCCAGGAAGCCGGCGGCATAGCGGACATTGGCCAGCGGATCGAAGGCGTCCTCCAGGCTGGCGAAGGCGGCGGGGTGGTGATGCAGGTTCACCTGCATGCAGCCGACATCGACCGACCGCACGCCCTGCGCGCGCAGGGCGGCGACGGCGCCGACCGCCTCGGCCCGGGTCGCGTGGAAGCGCCCGGTTCCGGCCGCGTTGGACGCCCATGGCCAGGGCGAGACCCCGCCGCGCGGATCGGGCCGGCCCGATTCGACCAGCGCGATCGCCTCCAGCAATCCGGGCGGCAGGCCGGAGCCGGGCTCGACCGAGGCGATGGCCTCGCGGCAGGGGTCCGCTCCGCTCGCGCGGGCCGGCGCGCCCGGCGCCGTCGCGAATATGAGAAACGCCGCGACGGCTGACCGCACCCGGCGCCGGGCATGCGCCGGAGGTACGCAACCCCTGCTGGCGGAATGTCTGGATATTGATCCCATGACCCACTAAGTTAACACGACGTCGGTTCTCTGGGGACAGGATTTGGCCCGCTTCGTCTCGCTCGATGATGCCCGCGCCTTCGCCCGGCGCCAGAACAGGCTGACGCTGCAGGCACTGATGAAGGGACTTGGGGCCTCGGAGCGCGCGGCGTCCAGCTTCCTCGACACGCTGCAGGCGGAGGGGCTGATCGGCCCGGCGGAGGAAGGCGGCGTGCACCGGGTCCGCGACGCGCTGGCGGCGCGCCGCGGCTGGTCGCAGGCCGAGGCGAGGACCGGCGCCCAGGCCGGGCCGGGCATCGACGAGTTGCGCGCGGAGATCGCCAGGCTGAAGGCGCTGGCGGAGGAGGCGGAGGGCTGGAAGCAGCGCGCGCTGCAGGCCGAGGCGCGGCTGGCGGCCCAGCCCGGGCAGGAGAGCGGGCAGGCCTTCCGCGTGCGCGTCACCGCGCTGCGGCGCACGCTGGCGCGGGAGCTGCACCCGGACGCGCCGCATGCGCCGGCGCATGACCGCGCGCTCTACACCGAGATGTTCAAGACCATCTGGCCGCGCATCGAGGCCGCGCTGCGCAGCAACGGCGCGGAAGACGACCCGGGCCGCTGAACCGCCGCGCCGCGCCGCGAAGCTGATCCCCCAGGCGCGCCGCGGCGCCTATCCCCGCGCCGCGCCGCGCCGCCTATCCCCGCGCCGCACCGCGGCGGCTATCCCCGCGCCGCGCCGCGGCGGCTATCCCCGCGCCGCGCCGCGGCGCCTATCCCCGCGCCGCGCCGCGCCGCCTATCCCCGCGCCGCGCCGCGGCGACGCCACACGAAGGCGATGATCTCCGCCACCGCCTGGAAATGCTCCTCCGGGATCTCCGCCCCGAGGTCCAGGCGATGCAGCGCGCGCGCCAGCGGCGGGTTGGCGACCAGCGGCACCCCCGCCGCCTCCGCCGCCGCGCGGATCCGCGCGGCGAGCGAATCGACGCCCTTGGCGACCACCTTCGGCGCCGCCTGGCCGCCCGCATAGGACAGCGCGACGGCATAGTGCGTCGGGTTGGTGATCACCACGGCCGCCTGCGGCACCGCCTGCATCATGCGCTGGCGGCTCCGCGCCTCCCGCAGCTGGCGGCGGCGGGCGCGCAGCATCGGGTCGCCCTCGGTGTCGCGCAGCTCCTCCCGCAGGTCCTGGCGGGTCATGCGCAGCATGTGCAGGTGCCGCACCCGCACCCAGGCCAGGTCGAGCGCCGCCAGCACCGCGAAGGCGACGAGCGCCGCCACCATGAGCTCGAGCGCCGCCCGCGCGGCGACGGCCAGCATCGCCGCGGCCGGCAGGTGCAGCGCCCCCTGCACGCGTCCCGGATCGCCGATCGCGTGCCACAGCGCGACGCCGACGACGGCCAGCTTCAGCAGGCTGCGGACGAACTCCGCCAGCCCGTCCGCGCCGAACATGCGCTTGAGCCCGGCCAGCGGGCTGATCTTGGAGAGCATCGGCTGCAGCGGCACGGCGGAGAGCAGGCCGCGCGTTTGCACCAGCGTCGCCGCCGCCGCGCCCAGCGCCGCCGCGCCCGCCACCGGCACCACCAGCAGCAGGCCGAGCCAGGCGATGCCGCCGGCGGCGCCGGCCATGTCGAGGTCATGCGCGCGTTCCAGGGCGGCCCGCATGGCCCGCAGCAGCTCGCCACCCAGCGCCGGCAGGGCCAGCACCGCGGCCGCGGTGCCCGAAGCCAGCGCCGCCCAGCCCACCGCCTCGCGCGACAGCGCGACCTGGCCCTGTTCCCGCGCCCGCTCGATCCGCCGCGGCGTCGCGGCTTCCGACCGGTCGGCGGCCGATTGGCCGTCCTCCTCCTCCGCCATGCCTCAGCGCCGGCGCGCGGGGGCGCGCGGCGTGGCGGGCGGGCGCGGTGCCGCGCGGCCCATCAGCGCAGGCCGGGCAGGGCCGGCAGGCTGGCGCGCAGCTCCGCCGAGAAGACGTGCAGCATCGCCGGGCCCAGCAGCATCAGCAGCGCGATGCCGGCCAGCACCTGGCCGGGCACCGCGACGAAGAAGGTCTGCACCTGCGGCGCCAGCCGCGCGAGCAGGCCGAGCGCGACGTTCAGGATCACCGCCCCCACCACGAAGGGCGCGGCGAGCCGCAGGGCCAGCGCGAGCGAGGCGACGCCGGCTTCCGCCACCGCCTGCGCCAGCGCGCCGGACGGGAAGGCCGCGCCCGCCGGCAGCAGCGCGTAGCTTTCGACCATGGCGCGCAGCGCGATGCCGTAGAGGCCGCTGGCCAGCACCAGAACCGCCGCCAGCAGCCCGAGCGCGCGGCCGAGCGCGGTGGCCTGCAGGCCGAGCGCGGGGTCGGCGACCAGCATGCCCTGCAGGCCGATCAGGGTGGCGATCAGCTGCCCGGCCATCGCCATCGCCGTCACCGCCAGCCGCGCCAGCGTGCCGAGCCAGAGGCCGACCACCGCTTCCTGGACGATGAGGCGCACCGCCTCCGCCCCTTCCGGCGGGGCGGGCGGCAGGCCGGGGGCCAGCGCGGGCAGCAGCAGCGCCAGCATGGCGAGGCCGAGGGTCAGCCGCACCGTCGCGGGGATTTCCTGCTCGCCGATGCCGGGCAGCAGGATCACCGCCGCGCCGAGGCGCGCGAAGACCAGCATCGCCTGGAAGCCAAGCGCCGGCAGGCCCTGGATGAAGGCGAGGTCGGCGGGCGTCACGGCGAGCCGCCGATCGCCACCGCGCGGTCGAACAGCGCTTCCGTCCAGCCGCGCATGGCGCCGATGCTGAAGGGGCCGAGCAGCAGCATGACCAGCGCCGCGACGGCGAGTTTTGGGAGGAAGGCGAGCGTGGCTTCCTGGATCTGCGTCAGCGCCTGGAGCAGCGAGACCAGCAGGCCCACCACCAGCACCGCGATCAGCGGCGGCCCCATGACCTGCAGCGAGACCCAGAGCGATTCGCGCAGCGCCTGGCCGAGCGCTTCCTCGGCACCCATCGGCGGCGATCCCCGGGCCGGCGCCTAGATCTGCATCCGCATCACGTCCTGGTAGGCGGCGATGACGCGGTCGCGGATGGCGACCGTGGCCTGCAGCGCGAGCTCGGCGCGGGAGATCGCGAGCACGGCCTCCGTCACGCCGCCCTGCCCCATCAGCGCGGCGGTGGAGGCGGCGTCCGCGCTGCGGCCGATCTCGATGCCCTGGTCGAGCGCGCGGCGCAGCATGCCGCCGAAGCCGGCATCGGCGGCTGCCTCCGCGCCGGCAGAGGCGCCCGCGCCGGCGGCCGTGCGGTAGGCCGAGGCCGCGGCGGCGGCGAGGCCGGGCGCGGCGCTTCCCGTGACGGCCATCCTGGCCCTCCTTCAGCGTGGCGTGGCGTGGCGTGGCGGGCGGTCAGCGCAGCGCCTCGATGGCGCGGCTCAGCATGCCGCGCGTCGTCTCCAGCACCGAGAGGTTGGCGCTGTAGCTGCGCTGCGCCTCGCGCATGTCCATCACCTCGACCAGGCTGTCGATGTTCGGCACCTTGACGTAGCCGCGGGCATCGGCGGCGGGGTGGCCGGGCTCGTAGCGCGTCGGGAAGTCGCCGGGCTGGGTGCCGATGCGCGAGACCTCGACGAGGTCGGCGCCGAGCGCGCGGTCGAGGCGGCTGGCGAAGTTCACCGTGCGGCGGCGATAGGGATCGGCGCCCGGCGCTTCGCCGGTGCTGTCGCGGTTGGCCAGGTTCTCCGCCACCACGCGCAGCCGCGTCGATTGCGCGGACATGCCGGCGGCGGAGATGCGCAGCGCCCTGTCGAGATCCATCCTGCAACCCTCCTGCATCGCGGCCCGCCGCGCGGGCCGGCGTGGTGCGTCCCGTCCGCGCGCTAACGGCCGAGCGTCGCGCGGAACAGGCCCATGAAGCTGCGGTGCACGGCCATGGCGAGCGCATGCGCCGTGTCGGTCTCCGCGATGCGCACCGCCTCGCGGTCGAGCGAGACGGCGTTGCCGTCCGGCGTGACCTCGGCGGTGCGCCGTTCCTCCCGCGCGCCGGCGGCGGAAGCGGGGCGGCCCGCGCCATGGCCCGGCGCGGTGCGCGCCAGCGTCATCCGGAAGGCGCCTTCGAGCTCCCGCTGGAAGGAGGAGAGGTCGGAGGGCCGGAAGGCCGGCGTGTCGGCATTGGCGACGTTGCGGGCGAGCACCTGCTGGCGGCGCTCCAGCCAATCGATCCGATGCGCGGCGAGGTCGAGCGGGCCGGCGGCGCGCGCCGCGGGGGCAGGCCGCGACGGCGCGCCGCGCCCTGCCGCCCCCGCCGCCGCGCCGGCGCTTCCAACAGGCCGCGCGGGATTGCCGATGCCGTCCATGGCGGCGGAAGATGACGGGGAGGGGTGAAGGAAGCGTTGCGCGCGGCGCGGCGGGCGGCGTGCACGCTCCGTTCATCTTCCCCCGGCACTCTCCGCCGCATGCGAAGCCCCCCAAGCGCCGCGAAGGCCGTGGCGGCCGCCATCGAAGCGATGGGCGCGACCGTCATGGTCGCGCGCGCCCTGGTGGAAGGCGGGCGCGAGGTGGAGCTGGACGGGCTGGAACGCGAAGCCGCCTCGCTCTGCGCCGCCGTCATGGCGCTGCCGGCCGCCCAGGGCCGGGCGCTGCGGCCGAACCTGGAAGGGCTGCTGCGGCAGGTGGACGGCCTGGCGCTCAGCCTGCGCGGGGGCTGAGGCCGCAGGCCGGGGAATCGCGGCGAAGTCGGTTCGGGGCGTGGCGGGCCGGGCTCCGCCGCGAAGGCGCCAGGAAGGGCGGGCAACCCAGGATGGGGGCGGATGGAACAGATCGGCTGGACGGGCGCGCTGACCGCCGCGGCGGCGCTGGCCGGCGTGGTGGCGGCGCTGGCGCTGGTGCTGCGCGGGCTGCGCGCCGCCGGGCTCGGCCGCGCCGCGGGGCGGCGGCTTGCGGTGGCGGAGGCGATCGCGCTCGACAGCCGCCGCCGGCTGGTCCTGGTGCGCTGCGACGGGCAGGAAAGGCTGCTGCTGACCGGCGGGCCGCAGGACCTGGACCTCGGGCCGCTGCCGCCGCGCGCGCCGGGGGCCGCGCCGTGATCCGCGCGCTGCTTCTGCTGCTGCTGCTGGTGCTGCCGGCGGGTGCGGCGGCGCAGAGCGTCAGCCTCGACCTCGGGCCGGCGGGCGCGGGCACCACGGCGCGGCTGGTGCAGCTGACGGCGCTGATCGGGCTGCTGTCGCTGGCCCCTGCCCTGCTGGTGATGGTCACCGCCTTCGCGCGCATCGTCATCGTGCTGGCGCTGCTGCGCACCGCCATCGGCGCGCCCGGCATCCCGCCGACGCCGGTGCTGGTCGGGCTCGCGCTGTTCCTGACGCTGTTCGTGATGGAGCCCGCCCTGCTGGCCGCCTGGGAGCAGGGGCTCCGGCCGATGTCGGAAGGCACGCTCGGCGAGGTGGAGGGCATGGTCGCGGCGGCCGAGCCGTTCCGGCGCTTCATGGCGGCGCAGGTGCGGGAGGTGGACCTGGCGCTGTTCCTCGACCTGGCGAACCTGCCCGCCGCAACCCCGGACCAGGCGCCCTGGCGCGCCCTGGTGCCGGCCTTCATGGTGGGCGAGCTGCGCCGCGCCTTCGAGATCGGCTTCCTGCTGTTCCTGCCCTTCCTGGTCATCGACCTGGTGGCGGCCAGCCTGCTGATGTCGCTCGGCATGATGATGCTGCCGCCGACCGTCGTCGCCCTGCCCTTCAAGCTGGCCTTCTTCGTGCTGGTGGATGGCTGGCGGCTGGTGGCGGGCAGCCTGGTGCAGGGCTTCGCGCAGTAGTCCCGGGGGGCGCCCGGCCTGCTATGCTGCACCGGCGCGCAGGGAGAGCACGCCATGATCTTCACCACCACCGCGACCGTCGAAGGGCGCGAGATCGACCGCTACCTGGGCATCGTCTTCGGCGACGCCGTGCTCGGCGTGAATGTCTTCAAGGACCTGCTGGGCGGGCTGCGCGACCTGGTCGGCGGGCGGTCGGGCACCTATGAGCGCGAGCTCGGCGCGGCGCGCGACGCGGCGCTGAGCAACCTGACCGAGCAGGCCCGCGCCGCCGGCGCCGATGCGGTGGTCGGCATCGACATCGACTACGAGGTGCTGGGCAGCAACAACGGGATGCTGATGGTCAGCGCGTCGGGGACCGCCGTCGTGCTGAAGCCGCTGGCGGGGGCGGGCGTGGGCAGCCCCTGGGCGCAGCGATAGGGCGAAGCTCAGCCCCCCGGCGCGTCGGCCAGCGCCTCCTCCACCGCCGCGACCAGCGCGGCGCGGTGCGGCGGGCGCACCATGCTGAAATGGTCGCCCGGCACCGCGATCGTCCGGCGCACGGGCGCGACGGCGGACCAGCCCAGATCGTCCGGCGCATGCGCGCGCGGATGGCCGGAGCGCAGGACGACCACCTCGGTCGCCACGCGCGGCAGGGGGCCAGCCACCCAGGACCGCAGGGCGGCTTCGCGCAGGCGCAGTTCCAGCTCCCGCCAGACGGACAGCGCCACCACCCCGGGCGGCGGGCGCCGCGGCAGCAGGCGCGCCGCGATCCTGGCGAGGCCCGGGCGTTCGGCGACCTGCCGGGCGCGCCAGCGCAGCCACCGCGCCCAGGGCGCGCCGCCGGACCCCGGGGCGGGGCCGTCGCCGAAGCTTCCCGGGGCCGGCGCCAGCCGCTCGGGCGCCAGGTGCAGGTCGAGCACCACCAGCCGCGAGGCGAAGAGGCCCTCGGCTTCGAGGAGACGGGCGAGTTCCAGCGCGACGGCGGCGCCATAGGAATAGCCGAGCAGCGCCGGCCGCGGGCCGCCCGCCGCGAAGGCCTCCCGCGCTGCGGGCAGGGCGGCGCGCGCATCGGCCTCGGGGCGTGCCCCTTCCCGCGCATAGCGGCGCCAGTCCAGCGGGCGCAGCGTGCGCACGCGGAAGCGCTCCTCCAGCCCTTCGCGCAGCCGCGCCTGGGCCTCGTCCTCGCCGCCATTGCCGGGCGCCGAGAGAAGGGTCCGCGCCCCCGGCAGGCTGGCGCGGCGGGGCGGCGGCGCGGCGATCGCGCGGGACATCGCGGCGGCATCCATCGCCTCATGGACCAGTTCCATGGCGTCGGCGACCCCGGCGAGCCGTTCCAGTTCCAGCGTCAGGTGGAGGAAGGCCAGCGAATCGCCCCCGGCCTCGGCGAAGCCGATCCCGGCGACCGGCGGCTCGCCGAGGGCGCGGGTCCAGGCCCGCGCGACGCGGGGATCGGGCTCGGCCGGCGCGCCGGCGCGGCCGGCCGGCGGGTCGGTCGCCGCCGCCACCGCCGCAAGCGTCGCGGCGGCGTCCACCTTGCCGCCGGGCAGCCGCGGCAGGCGCGGCAGCGCCACGATGGCGGCGGGGCGCATCCGGGCGGGCAGGGCGACGCGCAGCCGGCGCGCCAGCAGCGCGGGAAGGTCATCGGGCGCGCCCGCCGCCGGGGCGACCGCCGCGACGAGGCGAAGCCCGCGCCGCGCCGGGGCGCCCTGGGGCGGCGGCTGCGGCAGCACGACGGCCTCCGCCACCTCGGCCATGCGGCGCAGCCTGTCCTCGATCTCCTCCGGGTCGACGCGCCACCCGGCGATCTTCACCTGCCGGTCGGCGCGGCCCACCACCTCCCACCAGCCATCGGGGCGGATGCGGGCGAGGTCGCCGGTGCAGAGCCGGCGGGAGCCGTCCGGGAGACGCGCGATGCGGTCGTTCGAAAGCCGGCCATCCTGCCATTCGCCGAGGGCGATGAAGGGGCTTTCGACCACCAGCTCGCCCGTCGCCCCGGCCGCGATCGGCGCGCCATCCGGGTCGCGCAGGCTCACCGAATTGCCGGCAATCGGCAGCCCCACCGGAACGCGCGGCCCGTCGGGCGTCCAGCCCGCATCGGGCATCACCCAGCGGAAGACGGCCGGGGCCTCGGTCAGGCCATAGACGTTCACCAGCCGGCAGCCTGCCGGCAGCGCCCCCCGGAGCGCGAGCAAATCGCTCGGCAGCAGGGCGGTGCCGCTGGCCTGGACCCAGGCGACGCGGCGCAGCGCGCGTGGCGCGTCCGGCGCGGCGAGCAGGGCCATGAGGGTGGCCGTGATGCCCTGCATCGCGGTGGGCCCGCCGACCTCCTCGGCCGCCCGCGCGGCCGCCGCCGCGCCCAGGCGCCCGACATCGAGGCGCAGCAGGAGCGCACCGCTCAGCATCGCCGCCAGCGCATGGACCTGCCCCGCGATCGTGGTGGGCGGCGCGGTGAGGAAGTAGACCTTGCCCGGGCCGAGGTCGTATTCCGCCGCCACCTGCGTCGCGCGGAAGCGAAGGGTGAGCCGGCTGTGGACGATCCCCTTCGGCCGGCCGGTGCTGCCGCTGGTCGGCACGACCAGCGCGGGCGCGTCCTCCGCCAGGGCGGGCGGCGGGCCGGCATCCCAGGGCGGGGCCTCGGCGGGCGGCGGCGGCAGCAGGGCCAGCCGCGCGCCCGCCAGGGCGGCAAGCCCGGGCGCGCCCTCGGGCGTGTCCTGGGGCGCGAGCAGCGCCGAGAGACCGAGCGCCTCGGCCACCGCGCGGGTCCGCTCGGGCGGGTCGCGCGCGTCCAGCAGCGCGGCAGGGCGCCCGGCCAGCAGCGCGCCGACGATCCATGCCTGTGCCGCCACGCCATCCGGCAGGAGCAGGCCGACCATGCCGGGCGGCGGCGGCCCACCCTCAGGCGCGGCGGCGGCCGGGTGCGGCGCGGCCAGGGCGGCGGCCACGCCGGAGGCCTCGCGCCAGAACGCCGCGCGCGTCACGACCGGCCGGAGCCCGTCGTAGCCGAAGGGCGCGCCGGGATCGGCCGCCACCAGGCGGCGGAGCGTGTCGAGCAGGTCCGCGGAGCCCTGCGGGGCAAGGGCCGGGGGGCTGGTCTCGTCGGCGGCGCGCATGGCGCCAGCTACCACCCAGGCTTACGCGCGCGCAATCTGCGCCGGGCGACAGGGATGCGGCAGGCCGCCGCAGCGGTGGGGGGCACCGCCATCGCCTCCCCCGCGAGGGCAAGGGAGGCAGCGGGGATGCCCGTTCAGGTCACCCGGAAATTGGCGAACTGCCAGGGGTCCTGGCCGTCCACGGCTTCCGGGAACAGCACGCCGCGGCCCTGGAGCGGCGTCCAGTCGGAATAGACGCCGACCACCTCGCCGAGATAGGGCGCGCAGATCTCCAGGATCCGCGCATGGTCCATCTCGTCGGATTCGACGACGCCGAGGCGCGGATTCTCCATCGCCCAGATCACGCCGGCCAGCACCGCCACCGTCACCTGCAGCGAGGTGGCGTTGTTGTGCGGCACGAGCTTCCGCGCCTGCTCGATCGTCAGGCGGGAGCCGTACCAATAGGCGCCCTTGGCGTGGCCCATCAGCAGCACGCCGAGTTCGTCCATGCCGCGCAGGATCTCGTCGGTCATCAGCCGCTTCTCGGGCTGCATCTCCCAGTTCTTGCCGGCCAGCTCGTGGATCGACAGCACCGCGTCGTCGCAGGGGTGGTAGGCGTAGTGCGCGGTCGGGCGGTAGCGCACGGCGCCATCCGCGTCGCGCACGGTGTAGTAGTCGGCCAGCGAGATGCTCTCGTTGTGGGTGATCAGGAAGCCGTGCATCGGGCCTTCCAGCGGCGTCCAGGACCGCACGCGCGTGGAGGCGCCGGGGCGCATGAGGTAGATCGCCGCGTCGCAGCCGAAGCCGTGGCGGTAGCCGTCGGGCGGCAGCGCCTTTTCGTGGCTGCCCCAGCCGAGCTCCGCAGGCTGGCTGCCTTCGCCGACGAAGCCGTCCACCGACCAGGTGTTGACGAACTCGCCGGGCTTCTTGGGCTGGCTGCCGACCTGGGTGTCGCGCTCGGCGATGTGGATCACCTTGATGCCGAGGCGCTCGGCGATCGCGGCCCAGGCGGCGCGGTCCTGCGCCGGCGGCGGGTTCGCGATGGGCGCGCCGGTGTCGCGGGCGATGTCGAGCATCGCCTGCTTCACGAAATGGCTGACCAGGCCGGGATTCGCGCCATGCGCGGTGATGGAGGTGGGGCCGCCCTGCGCCATCTCGCGCAGCGCGATCGCCTCCTCCCGCATCGCGTAGTTGCTGCGCTGGGAGGGGGTGAGCGCGGGGTCGGTGTAGCCGCCGGCCCAGGGCTCCACGACGGTGTCGAGGTAGAGCACGTCGAGCTTCTGGCAGAGCTTCATCAGCTCCACGGACGAGACGTCGACCGACAGGTTCAGCAGGAAGTCGCCCTTGCCGAGCAGCGGCGTCAGCAGGTCGGCGAAGTTGTCGCGCGTCGCGGCCTGCAGGATGAAGCGGATGCCGTATTCGGCCGCGACCTCCTGCCCGCGCTCCTCGGCGGTGACGATGGTGATGCGGTCAGGGGCAATGTCGATGTGGCGCAGGATCAGCGGCAGGACGCCCTGGCCGATCGAGCCGAAGCCGAGCATGACCAGGCGGCCGGCGAAGGCGGCGTGCTTCATCTTGGGGAGGTCCTTTCGGGTGAGGGGGTGTGTGAAGCCCCCACCCCGACCCTCCCCCGCCAAAGTGCGGGGGAGGGAGCAGGGGGGCGGGGGAGGGAGAAGCGGGCGGGGTGGGAGGCGTGGACGCTACGCGGCGACGGGCAGTTCGTAGCCGGGGGTCGCGAGCAGCGGCAGGTCCTCGACCTCGGCGATCATCGCCTGGTCGAAGCCGTTGAAGGCGGTGCGCAGCGCCGCGCCATAGGCGCCGAGCTGGCCGACCTCGATCCAGTCGCCCTCCTCGGTGTCGGCGGGCAGCAGGAAGGGGCCCTTCATGTGGTCGGCCGTGTCGCAGGTGGGGCCGAAGAAGGCGAAGGGCTGCTCGGCCGCCGGCGGCTCCGCCGACCCCGGCCGGATGCGCCGGACGGGGAAGCGGAAGCCGGGCGCGCCGGCATCGGACAGCGCGCCATAGACGCCGTCATTGACGAACAGCATCCCGCCGCGCCGCGCCTGCACCTGCAGCACCACCGAGGCGCCGCCCGCGACCAGCGCTCGGCCGGGCTCGGCCCAGAGCTGCATGTGGCCAAGGCCGTGCGCCGCCACCGCCGCCGCGATCGCCTGGGTGAAGGCGGAAAGCGGGGGCGGCACGACGTCCGGATAGGCGACGGGGTAGCCGCCGCCGACATCCAGCACCTCGACCGCGACGCCGGCCTCCGCGATCACGGACGCGGCCAGCGCGACGGCGCGGGCATAGGCGGCCGGCTCCAGGCATTGCGAGCCGACATGGAAGCTGACGCCGAGCGTCGCCGCATGCGGGCGCGCGGCGCGCAGCAGCGCGACGGCTTCCGCGCGCTCGGCGCCGAACTTGCCGGAGAGGTCGTAGACGGCGCTGCCCTTCGGCAGGGCGAGGCGGATGATCAATCCGCGCGCCTCCGGCGCGACAGGGCCGAGGCCGTCGCGGGCCCCTGCCCCGGTCTCGGCCAGGATCTTCGCCAGCTCCTCCGCGCTGTCGAGCACGAAGTCGCGCACGCCATGGCGGCCCCAGGCCTCGGCGATCGCGCCGCGCGCCTTGACGGGGTGCATGTAGTGGATCTGCGCGTCGGCGAACATGCTGCGCACCAGCCGCACCTCGGCCAGCGAGGCGCAGTCGAAATGGCGGATGCCGCCCGCCCACAGCGCGCGCAGCACGGCGGGTTCCGGGTTGCACTTCACGGCATAGAGCACCTGGCCGGGGAAGGCCGCGCGGAAGCTGCGGGCCGCGGCGGCGAGCGTCGCGGGGCGCAGGCAATGCAGCGGCTGCTCCGGGCGAAGCTGCGCGACCAGCGCATCCACGCGGGACGGCAGGGCGGCGGGCGCGGCGGCGGCGTTGCGGCGCAGCGTGCCGGCGTCGGCCGGGCGGCGCAGTGGCGTCACAGCGCCGCGGAAGCGGAGGTCGGTCATCGCAGGATCTCCCATGGCGCCAAAGGGGTGGAGGAAAGGGGTGGAGGAAAGGGGTGGAGGACGCCCGCCGCCGCGCCCCGCCCGGCAGGACCGGGGGGCGGCGCGGCGGCGGGAAGGAGGGAGCCGCAAGGGCATGCCGGACCGGGCGCCGGGCCCCCGCGCGCGGCACGCCCGGCCCTGGCGGGCGCGGGACGGGACGCGTCGGGTGCGCCGTCTCCCGCACCTCGGTCGCGCGGCGCCGTGCGCCCCGATGCGGGGCGGGCGGCGTCCGGCGGGCCGGATGCGGGCGGGCGCTGGCGCGATGGCGGGCCCTGCGGGCGGCCGCGGCTGCCAGGTGGCAGGGGCGCGGCCGGACCAGGGTCCGGCCAGGACGCGGGGCCTAGGGGGGTGAACCCGGCCTCGCGCTGCGGCGGTCAGGCGACACAGGCGGCTCCCTCGAACCTTGCGCCGGCCCGAGCATGGGCCGGAGCGAGCGGGCGACCGGCTGCCGTGCCAGGCCGCGAAGGGCCGTGGTCAACGGAAGCCGGACGCCCAGGACAGGGACGCGTCCCGTCGTTGCTGTGCCTGCCCCGGGCTTGGCGGGGCGGCGGCTCGCGGCACGTGCGATGGCGTCGAGTGTTGGCGTCGTGCAGTCTTGGCGCGGGGCGCTTCCCCGCGACGGCCGGAGAAATAGCGGTGCATGGGGTGGGGTTCAAGGGGATTTTTTGGGGAACCCTCGATCCCCGCGCATGGCGCCCTGCAATTCGCGCAGGGCGCCGGAAGGGTTCCGGGGCGATGTGGCGCTTGCGGCCCGGGAGGGGCGCTGCCCCTCCCCTTCCCACCCCGCCAGGGGCCGAAAGGCCCCTGGACCCCAGGGGTTGGGTGGTGCGTGGGGGGAAGGGGCGGCTTCGAGCGGCGGTCGAGGGCGCGGGCACCAGGCTCTGGCAGGCTGGTTGAGTGCGGCTCCGAAAGCCACGCAGCGCGCCGTCGGCGTGAGGGCGAGGTCGAAGACACTGAAGGCTCAGTTCTTGTTGACGTGCCCCCCTCACCCAACCCTCTCCCCCCTGCGGGGGGAGAGGGCTTTCGCGCAGCGTGTCAGGCGCGCACGCCACCCGGCCGGCGCCGCGGCAGCAACCCGGGTTCCAAGGGCCTTTCGGCCCTTGGCGGGGTGGGTGTGGGAGGGGCGGCGCCCCTCCCACGACGCGTCACCGCCGCGGCAGGTGCCGCGCGATGTAGGGCGGCAGGTGGAAGGCCGCCGCGTGGATCTCGGGCGTCCAGTAGCCGGTGGTGTCCAGCACGCCCGCGATGTCGGCGCGGCGGCGAATTTCGTCGGCGGGCACGGCGCGCAGCGTGGCGTCCTTCGCCGCCCAGCCCAGCGTCATGCAGCCGCCCACATAGGTCGGCACGGCGGCGACATAGGCCCAGACATCGGCGAAGGCGCGCGCGCGGCGCAGCGAGGTTTCGCGCAGCTCGTCGGCCTGCATGAAGGGCACACCGCACTGGTTCACCACCAGGCCGCGCCCGGTCAGCAGGCGCGCGCAATTGGCGTAGAACTCGTCGGTGAACAGCACCTCGCCGACGCCGATCGGGTCGGTGCTGTCGACGATCACCACGTCGTAGCTGGCATCGGCCGCCTTGCGGACGAAGTCGATGCCGTCGCCGACGATCACCTCGGCGCGCGGGTCGGTCCAGGCATCGCCGGCGATGCCGGGGAGGAATTCCTTGGCGAGCCGGATCACCTCGCCGTCGATCTCGACCATGGTGGCGTGTTCCACCGTGCGGTGCTGCAGCACGCGCCGCAGCACGCCGCCATCGCCGGCGCCGATGATCAGCACGCGCTTCGCCGCGCCGTGGGCCAGCAGCGGGACGTGGGCCAGCATCTCCTGGTAGACGAACTCGTCCGCCTCGGTGATCTGCACCACGCCGTCCAGCAGCATGACGCGGCCATGGGTGTGGCTTTCGAAGACCATGATGTCCTGGAAGTCGGACTTCACCCGGGCGAGTTCGCGCTTCACCAGGAAGCGCTGGCCCCAGGCGGCGTAGAGCGTCTCGTTCACCCAGGCATCGGTGGTCATGGCGGGCTCCGGCGTGGGCGCGGCGCGCCCGGGGAATGGCGTGGCGCGGCGCGCCCGGGGAATGGCGTGGCGCGGCGCGCCCTTCATGAAAAGGCGAAGGGCCGGCCCTTGCGGACCGGCCCCCTTGTCGCGGCGCGTCGCCTGGCGTCAGCCAACCAAGCCGCGCTTGTGCTCGGCGAGCTGCACGCGCTCGGGCTGGAAGCCCTTCTTCAGCGCAGCGATCGTCTTGTACGGATCGCAGTCGCCGCACATGAAGACGTCGATGGCCGCGTAGTCGCGCTCCGGCCAGGTGTGGATGGAGATGTGGCTCTCCGCTAGCACTAGCACGCCGGACACGCCGCCATTCGGCGAGAAGTGGTGGAAGTGCCCGTGCAGGATCGTGGCACCCGCCGTCAGCGCGCCTTCGCGCAGCACCGCGTCGATGTGGTCGGGATCGTCGAGGCGGGAGGCGCCCCACAGGTCCACGATCAGGTGCACGCCCGCGAAGCGCACGCCGTTGCGGTGAACGAAATAGTCCTTCTCCGCCGCCTGGCGGAGTTCCTCGGTCCGGGTGTCGCTCGGCAGATCCGAGACCATCCCCAGTTGGACGAGAGCTTCCATGGCCTGGGCTCCTCCAGCCAGCAGATGACCTTGGTGGCCGCAGGCAGCGGCACCTCGTGGGGTCAACGGGGCGCGCATATGGGGCAAGGGGGGCGGGGGTGCAAGCAGATTCGGGACTTGCGGGGCCGAAAAAAACGCGGCGCCCCCCACGGGGGGACGCGGAGCTTTGCCGGCAACCCCCGGGGGGAGGCAGGTGACTTACCTTGCGGGCCCCGCTGCCTCCCGCAAGCCGTCCAGGCGGGCGGGCAGCTGGCGCGCGACGTCGAGTTCCTGTCGCAGGCGGGGCAGGTCGGCCACGCCGGCGACGCGGGCGGCGGTGAGCAGGGAGAAGGCTTCCTCCAGCGCGCCGCCGGCCATGCGGCCATCCACCGCCTCGCGCAGCGCGGCCAGCCCTGGCTCATCGCCGGCGAGCGACAGCAGCGCGGCCGCGCGCGCCACCAGCCGGCGCTGCGGATCGGTCAGCGCGGCGGGCGCCGGCGGCAGCGCGGTGGCGAGATGGGCGGCGAGCACCTGCGCCGCACCGGCCCAGTCCTGCCGCGAGGCCAGCAGCTCGGCGAGTTCCGGCGCTGCCTCCGGCCCGGCCTCGCGGTAGCGCGCCGCGGCTTCCCCGATCCGGCCGAGCCGTGCCAGCGCGCGGGCGTCGAGCAGCCTGCGCTCGCGCTCCAGCTCTCCCGGCAGGCCGGGGGCGGCGGTGTCGTCCAGGGCACGGCGCGTGCCCTCGTGGTCTTCCGCGCCGAAGGCGAGCTTCGCCAGCCGCAGGCCGAGACGGGCCTTGGGCTCGCCGCGCTCCGCCTGGTCCACGGCGCGGCCGAGCACGCCGCGCGCGCGCGCCACGAGGTCGAGCGCGGCGAGGCGGTCGGCGAGCGCGGCCAGCGCTTCCTCCGTGCCGCGGCCGGGCGCGAGGAGCGCGGCATGCGCGTCGAACAGCGCGACCGCGGCGACGGGCGGCTGCTGCACGATCGCGGCGCGCAGCGCATCGGCGAGCAGCGGGCGGATGGTCGGGGCAAGCTCGGGGAACAGCGGCTCCGTCTCCCGCAGCAGGTCGAAGGCGCCGCGGCCGTCGCCGGCCAGCATGCGCAGCTCCGCCAGGCGCAGGCGTGCCTCGCTTTCCAGCGCGTCGCCGCGCCAGGCGGCCAGCGTCGCTTCCAGCGCGGCGGCGGCGCCGGCGGCATCGAGCCGGTTCGTCGCAAGGCGCAGTTCGGCCGCGCGGCGCAGCGCGACGGCGCGCGCGCGGCGGTCGCGGCCGGCGGCGACCTTCGCATAGGCCTCGAGCGCGGGGTCCACCTCGCCCTGGGATTCCAGCAGCCGGGCGCGGGCCAGCGCCAGCGCCGGGTCGGCGGCGTCGCGCGCGGCGAGCAGGCGGCGCAGCGCCGCGCCCTCTCCGCCCGCCGCCAGCGTCTCGGCGGCCAGGGGCAGCAGCCGCGCCTGCAGGGGCTCGGGCCAGGACAGCAGCAGCGGCAGCGCGCCGGCGATGCCCGGGGCGGCGGCCTGCGCCGCCCCCTCCCCGCCGCGGGCGGCGGCGAGCAGGCCGCGCCACAGCGCCGCCTCGTCCGATTCGGGCAGGCGCGGGGCGTCCAGGCCCGCGGCCTCGGCCGGGCGGCCGGCGACCAGGGCGGCGGCGCCGTGCAGGGCGCGGGCGCGCGGGTCCTCGGCCAGCGCCGCGTCCTCGCGCATCGCCAGCGACGCCATGGCCTGGGCTTCCTGGCCGAGGCCGAGCGCCAGCAGCGCCTCGGCCGCCGCCAGGCGCGGCAGGCCGCGCGCCAGCGGCGCGGCGGCGGCCACCGCGACCACGGCGTTGCGTTCGCGCGCCATCAGCGCCGGCAGCGGTTCGGGCGGCAGGTCGAAGAGGCGCGACATCGCCGCCGCCTCCACCTGCAGGGCCGGCATGTCGGGGCCGAGGGCGAGCGCGGTGCCGGGCGCGCCGCTGGCGATGAAGCCGCCCTGGCCGGGGCGCAGCACCACCGTGTCGGCGCGCGGCAGGATGGCGGCGCCAAGGCGGGTCGGCAGCACCTCGAACATCGGGGTGCGGCGGCCGAGCGGCGTCGCCTCCCCCCCCTCGCGCAGCGTGCCGACCAGCAGGGTGCCGCCCGTCTCGGGGTCCAGCACGGCGACCACCTCGGCGGGGCGGGCGGCGCGCAGCAGCAGGCGGGGCGGCGGGCCGGGATCGGCCTCCGGCAAGATGGAGCGCAGCGCCGGCGGCGCCTCGCCGCGTTCCAGCCGCCAATGCGCGCCTTCGCGCCGCAGCAGCGGCTCGCCCAGGCCCTCGGCGGGCAGGCGCAGCACGGTGGAATGGGTGCCGGCCATCAGCCGCGCGCCGGCGAGCGCCGGGTCGGCGCGCAGCGCGCCGAGGTCGAGCGGCAGCGCCTTGTCCAGCACCAGCAGCCATTGCCCGCCGCGGCGCAGCAGCGCGGCGCCGAGATCGGCGCGGGCGGGCACCAGGATGGCGCGGTCGCGGAGCAGCACCGGCACGCTGCCGGCGGCCGGCGGCGCGGCGGCGGGGGCGGCGGCAGGCGGCGCGGCGGGCCGGGCTCGGCCTCCGGCAAGATGGCGCGCAGCGCCGGCGGCGCCTCGCCGCGTTCGAGCC
>JAIYDD010000082.1 GCA_027487675.1 Acetobacteraceae bacterium
ACGATATGATATTGCTCTCGGGTGGGATATTGTGCCCCGAAAAGAAGTGCCGCCGGCACTCGTGCGAATCAATAGTGCGTGCCGAGCTTGCGTTCCCGAATAGCCGGACGGGCTCCTAGAGCGTGATCGCCGAAGGGCGAAACGCCCGAAGGCGTGAATCACGCGGCAAAACAAAGGTCTAGTGTCCTGCCCCAGGAGTGCGTCGGCCTTGCCGACGGACGAGGGGGATCAG
Organism: Acetobacteraceae bacterium; assembly: GCA_027487675.1. Taxonomy (GTDB): domain Bacteria; phylum Pseudomonadota; class Alphaproteobacteria; order Acetobacterales; family Acetobacteraceae; genus Falsiroseomonas. The sequence goes on from JAIYDD010000082.1 coordinate 233, forward strand.
CAGGCCACGGAAGACGAAGGCTGGTGGTCCGGCCGCGAAGCCGAAGGCCTTCGCGGCCGGGACGCCAGCCCGGCCTTCCCCGGCCCGGCGATCGCCGTTTGGCGGCGGGCGCGCCTGCGGCGCGTGGCAAGCGCGGGCCGGTGCCGCATGCCGCCGGCGGGCCTGCTCCATTGGGCCGGGCGGCAGGGCATGCCATGCTGCGACGCATTGCCGCCATGGAGCCGCAGCCCGCATGACCCCGCGCGCCTGCATCATCGATTGCGACCCGGGCACCGACGATGCCGTCGCGCTCTGGCTCGCGCTCGGCTCGCCGGAGCTCGACATCCGGCTGGTGACGGTGGCCGGCGGCAATGCGGGGCTGGCCACCACCACGGCGAATGCGCGCGCCATCGTCGCGCTGGCCGGTCGCGCCGTCCCGGTGGTTGCCGGCGCCGCCGGCGCGCTGCTGCGGCCCTTCGAGGTCGCGGCCCATGTCCACGGGAAGGACGGCCTGGCCGGCGTGCGCCTGCCCGACGGCCCGCCGCTCGCGCCCGGGCTCGCCGCCGACGCGATCCGGGACGTGCTGCGCGCCGCGCCTTACGCCTCGGTCACGCTGGTCGGCCTCGGCCCGGTGACGAACCTGGCCCTCGCGCTCGCCGCCGAGCCGGCGCTGGCCGACCGCGTCGCCGAGATCGTGCTGATGTCCGGCGCCTGGGGCGAGGGCAACATCACCCCCGCCGCCGAGTTCAACGCCTGGAACGACCCGGAGGCGCTGCAGATCCTGCTCGGACTCGGCCGCCCGCTGACCATGGCGACGCTGGACCTGACCAGCCAGGCCTGCGTGACGCCGGGCAGGATCGCCGGGCTGGCCGCGCAAGGCCGGCCCGGGCCCGCCGCGCCGCGGGGTGGCGCCTGCTGGCAGGCGGCGCTCGCCATCCTGCGCGCGCTGCCGCCCTCGCCCCGCATGGGCGACCGCGGCTACCCGCTGCACGACCCCTGCGCCATCGCCTGGCTGGTCGCGCCCCTGCTCTTCGCGGCGCGGGAGGGCTTCGCCGAGATGGAACTCGCCCCGGGCCCGAGCCGCGGGCGGACGGTGATCGACCGCTGGGGCCGGACGGGCCGCGCGCCCAACCTCCGCCTGCTGGAGACGCTGGACGCCGAGGGCTTCTTCGCGCTGCTCGCCGCCCGGATCGCGGCGCTGCCCTGAAGGCCGCGTCGCCGCGCCTATTCGGCCGCCCCCTGGATGGCCGCCGGCCGCGGCGCGTCGTTGGAGGCGGAGGCCGGCAGCGCGTCGAACAGCGGCAGGGTTTCCGCGGTGGTCGCCCGCACCCGCCGCAGCGCCTCCGCGGTGTCGCGCCCGGCGTGCAGATCGGCCTGCAGCGCTTCCAGCTCCATCGAAAGGCGCCGCGCGCCGAGCGTGCGCGCCGCACCCAGCAGCCGGTGGGCCGCCTGCCGCAGCCGCGGCGGCTCGGTCGCCAGCGCCGCCTCCGCCAGGCTCTGCTGGCCGAGGCGCAGCTCCGCCACGAATTCGCCGATCACCAACTCCGCCGTCGGGCCCAGATCGGCCGAGAGCGTGCGCAGCGCCGCCATGTCGAGCAGCGGCGCCTGCGGCTCGGCCGCCGGGGCGGGGGTGGCGGGCGCCGGCGCCGCCTGCCCCGCCGCCAGCCGCGCCACCGCGGCCAGCAGCATCTCCCGGTCGATCGGCTTGGCGAGGTGCCCGTCCATCCCGGCATCGCGGCAGGCCGCCACCTGCTCGGGCAGGGCGGAGGCGGTGACGGCCAGCACCGGCGTCCGCGCCCGGCCGCCGGGCAGGGTGCGGATGCGGCGCGTCGCCTCCAGCCCGTCCATCACCGGCATCTGCACGTCCATCAGCACGATGTCGTAGGCCTCGCGTTCCACCGCGGCCAGCGCCTCCGCCCCGTCGGCGGCCGAATCGACGCGATGGCCGGAGGCGACGAGCATGGCGCGGGCGACCATGCGATTGGCCGCGACGTCGTCGGCCACCAGCACGCGCAGGCTGCGCGCCGGCCGCGGCGGGGCGGGCTGCGCCTCCTGCGCCGGCGGCTCGGCGGGGGCGGGCAGGGGCACCTCGGCCAGCGGCAGCTCCACCCAGAACAGCGCGCCCTGCGTCACCTCCTCGGCGCAGCCGATCCGCCCGCCCATCGCGGCCGCCAGGCGCGCGGAGATGGCAAGGCCGAGCCCGGTGCCGGTCGCGGCCAGCTCGCCCCCGGCGGGCAGGAGCTGGGTGAAATCCTCGAACAGCAGGTGGCGCTTGTCGGGCGGGATGCCGGGGCCGGTGTCCTGCACCTCGATCCGCAAGCCTGGCCCCGCGCCGCCGAGCGGCATGGCGCGCAGTTCCACCCGCCCGCCGGCGGGCGTGAACTTCACCGCGTTCGACAGCAGGTTGAACAGCATCTGGCGCAGCCGCGTCGCATCCGCCTCCACCGCCTGCGGCGTGCCGGACGCGACATCGACCACCAGCGTCAGCGCCTTGCGGTTCACTTCCGGCGCCAGCAGCGCGACGCAGCCATCCAGCAGCGGCCGCAGCGCCAGCGGGGCCAGGTTGAAGTCCAGCTTGCCGGCCTCGATCTTCGACAGGTCGAGCAGGCCGTTCACCAGCTCAAGCAGGTGCTGGCCCGCCTCGTGCAAGGTGCGCACCTGGTCGCGCTGGTCCTGCGCCAGGCGCGCGTCGCGCAGCAGCACCTGGGCGAAGCCCAGGATGCCGTTCAGCGGCGTGCGCAGCTCGTGCGACATGCGCGCCAGGAACTGGCCCTTCGCCTCGCCGGCCGCGCGCGCCGCGTCGCGCGCCGCGGCGAGGTCCGCCATCGCGCGCTTCAGCTGGGTGATGTCGGTGCGGATGCCGACGGTGCCGCCATCGGGCGTGCTGCGCTCGGTGATCAGCACCCAGCGGCCGCCGGGCAGCAGGCGCTCGATCGGCGGGTAGTTGGCGTGGCGCCAGCGGTCCATCTCGTCGATGAACGCCTCGATGTCGCCATCCACCTGCGGATACTGCCCGCGCCGCGCGCCCTCGCGCATGATGTCGCGGAAATGCGCGCCGGGGACGATGAAGGGCGCGGAGATCGCGTAGAAGTCCTTGTAGCGCTGGTTGCAGGCGATCAGCCGGTCGTCGGGCCCGAACATCACGAAGCCGTCCGACATGCTCTCGAGCGCGCTTTCCAGCGTGGCGCGGGACCTGGCGCGCTCGGCTTCCGCCTTCTCCCGCTGGCGCACGCCGGCCAGCAGCACGACGGCCAGCGCCAGCACCAGCAGCGCGAAGGCCGAGGAGAGCAGCAGCGCCCGTTGGCGGTCCTCCCGCCAGGCGGCCAGCGCCTGCTCCACCTCGATCGCCGAGCCGATGAACAGCGTCGGGTAGAGCGTCGGCCGCACGGAGACGACGACCCCGGCATCGCCGAATCGGCTGCGCACCGCGCCGCCCGATCCGCCTGCCTGCGCGTCCGCCGCCGCCTGCGCCGTCGCCTGTTCGGCAAGCTGCCCCAGGATGGTCGTCGGCAGCTGCCGGCCGATCCGCGTCTCGTCATGCGGGTTCGAGGCCAGCAGCGTGCCCTCGTCGCGCTCCAGCGTCACCCTGAGGCCCGGCGCGGAGCCGCCGGCGGCCAGCAGGGCGGCCACCACCGGCACCGGCACCTCGGCCACGGCGTAGACCGGGCCCAGGCCCTGGATGGTGACCGGGCGCGCGAAGAACAGCGCCCATTCGCCGGTGGCCGGGTTGCGCGCCGGCCCGCCGATCATCACCCCGCCCGCATTGGGGGAGACATCGACGAAGGCGGAGTTCACGTCGACCGGCAGCGGGCGCCGCCGCGACACGGCGAGCGAGCTGGCCAGCGGCCGTCCGTCCAGCCCCACCACCAGCACGTCGCGGAAGGTGAAGTTCTGGTTGTTCAGCTCCCGCAGCACCCGCCCCGCGGCATTCGCGTCGAAGGCCTCGCCGCGCGCGAACTCGCCGAGGATCGCCGGCAGGCCGGCCAGCATCGCGTCCACCTGCACGAAGCTGCGGTTGATCGAGGCCTCGACGGCGCGGCTGATCCGGTCGGCGGTGTCCTGCGCGGCGGCCAGCGCGGTTTCCCGCGCGCGGTCCACCAGCAGCTTGGTCGCCACCGCCTGCGCGACCAGGATGGCGCAGACCGCGGCCAGCACGGCACCACGCAGCAGCCGCATATGCGGCGCCGGCTCGGGCCGGGCGCGGGTGCGCGGGCGGGGCCTGCGGCCTCGCTCGCGGGGTGCGTCGGTCGGGTCGGCGCGGCGCAACATCGTCTCAGGGCCTGCCGCAGGAGCCGGCGCGGGCGGCCCTGCCCGCCGGGAAGCGGGGAAGGGGGAAGCGGAAGGCTGCGCCGTCCGGCATGGCCGCGCCGTCCTCAGTCGTTCTTCGCGACGATGCCGAAGGGCTCGGCAAGGCTGGCGTTCCAGGCCGTCACGCAATCCGGCCCGCAGCGGCCCACCCAGCGCGGCAGCACCACCTCGGTCAGCAGGCGGCGGCGGCGGTCCGCATCGGCGTCGGAGACCGGCACCACCGTCATGCTGCCGCGCCGCGCCAGGCTGCAGCCCGGCCGGCCGGAGTTGCAGGCCAGCCCTTCCCCGGTCTCGCGGTCGGCAGCCTCCCAGATCTGCTGCTCGAGATCGGCGACGCCGCGCCGGATCGCGGCCTGCACCGTCGGCGGCAGCGCCGCCCAGGCGGCGGAATTGGCGCCGAAGACCGAAAGCCCCCAGCTGAGCGCCATGGCGTGCACATGCGTCGCATGCTCGAACAGCCCGATCGCATGGCCGGACAGCGTGCCGGTGATGGCGCATTCGACCACCCCGGCCCGCATCGCCGGCACGATCTCGGCGAAGGGCGTCACCACGGCGATGCCGCCCAGCGCCTCCACCATCTCCGACTGGCCGACGGAGGAGGTGCGCACGCGCCGCCGCGCGATGTCCGACAGGCCGCTGAAGGGCCGCGCGCAGAACAGCACCTGCGCGGGATAGGTGTACACGCCCAGCAGCTCGATCTGGTAGCGCTCGTGCAGCGTGCGTTCGAGGTGCGGGCGATACGCCGTGACGGCGCGCCGCAGGGTCGCCATGTCGGGCGACAGCGCCGGCAGGTCGGCCGCGTTCAGCTCCGGGTCCTCCGCCGCGACGACGGCGAGCAGCGCGGTGCCAAAGGGCACCACGCCCAGCCGCATCAGCTGCAGCATCTCCGCCCCGCGGATGCCGCTGCGGTCGAAGGGCGCCACTTCCGCCTGCACGCGCCCGCCGGTCAGCTCGCCGATGCGCTGCCGCCAGAACGGCTCCTCGAACCGGACATACTGGCTGACATCGGCGAGCCCGCCCACCACCTTGAGGCGGATGGGCGGCGTGTCGGCCCGCCCCGGCGCGGCCGCGGCCAGCAGGCCGGCGAGCAGCACGAGGCAGGACAGGACGCGGCGCGTCGGCGACACCATCGGAGATCCCCGTCTTCATCGGGCCTTTCCGGTCGGCCCGTTCTGCTTCGCCCGTCGCGCATCGCCGACGGATCCGGCCGGCGGCGGAGGGCGCAACCCCGCGGGCGAGGCCGCGGCGGCGCAGGCCCGCCCCGGCCCGCCGGCGGCCGGCCGACCCCGCAGGCCCCGGCCGGCTTGCCGCCACGGCCCGCGCGCAACCCGACCGCCGTCCCCCAGCTATAGCAGCAAACCCGGCGTGGCGGGCAAGCTTGACGCATCGCAGCCGCGGCTTCAGCCCGGCGGTGGCCGTGGCCGCTCCGTGGGGCCGGGCGCCAGCCCATAGGGCGCGACCAGCGCCCAGACATGCGCCGGCACCATCGCCCGCATCCGGCGCGGCGCGTGGCGGCGCAGGAACAGCACCGTCTCCACCGCCTTCATCTCGACGCGCGCGCGGGCGAATTCCAGCCCGCGCGGGCCGATGCGCGGCATCAGCCAGCCGACCAGCGGCTTCAGGAAGCCCGGCATCCGGCGCAGCGGCAGCCCGCCCGCGGCGCGGACCGTGTTGGCCAGGAACCCCTTGACCGCGCCCGCCCGCTTGCCCGCGCTGCCGGGCGAGGACAGCTCGACCTCGCCCTCCAGCAGCGACAGCAATTCCTCGCCGCGGGCGTTGCGCACCAGCAGCCATTGCGCGCCCTCGCCGCCCATGTAGCCCACCGTGATGTCGGCCAGCACGTTGGTGTAGTCGACGCAGGTGCGGCAGGTCAGCGGGAAGAAATCCGCCGGCAGCTTGCTGATCGGCAGCTGCAGGAACGGGATCTCGCGCGACCGCCCGTCGGCGAAGCGCAGCTCGACATGGTAGTCGGCGCGGAACTCCAGGTAGGTGATCGTCTCCGGCCGCTCGTCCAGCAGGTCGAGGAAGGCGTGGAAGTTCCCGGTCGTGGTGTTGTCGGAACAGGGCGTGCCGATGACGTAGATGCGCTCGAAGCCCAGCTCCGCCTCCAGCGCGCGGAGAGCATGCACCTGGCAGGGGATGCCGATGACGGCGATGCGGCGGTGCCCGGCCGCGCGCGCGGGCTCCAGCAGCGCCAGCAGCGGCGCGTAGCCCATGCGCATCCCGCGGCAGGCGGCCATCCCCTCCGGCTTCGTGACCAGCACCGGCATCGGCTTCCAGCGGTCCGAAGGATCGGCCGCCATGGTCAGCACGGCATCCACCGCCCCCGCCTCCAGCAGCCGCTCGGCGAGGCGCGTCGTGATGCCGGTCCATTGCGCGCCCGGGCGAGGGGCGGCCAGGCGGGCACGGACCATCCGCCGGAAGGGGCCGAAATGCAGCTCGTCCGGCCGCGCCGGGTCGCGCGCGCGGCCATGCACGCGCGCTTCCATGCCCGGGTAGTCGGGGCGGATGAACTGGCAGGCCCGCCCGCAGGCCTTCGGGTCTTCCATGCGGGAGACGCCGCAATCGGTGCAGAGCCCGCGCGGCGCGGCGTCCCGCAGAACCGGGGCGCGGACCCCGTCGGCGACATGCAGGTCGGCCCCGCCATCCGGCGCGGCCACAAGATCGTGCGGCATGGGGGGCGAGGCTAGAGGCGCCGCACCGCCCATGTCACGCTTTCCCTGGCCGCCGCCCCTGGCCGGCCGGGACGGGAGGATGCGCGCATGGCGATGCTTCGGCGGGAAGGCTCGGCGGTCTGGCAGGGCAGCGGCAAGGACGGTGCGGGCACGCTGACGACGCAGAGCGGCACGCTGCGCGACACCCCCTATTCCTTCACGGCGCGCTTCGGCGACGGCCAGGGCACCAACCCGGAGGAGCTGATCGCCGCCGCCCATGCCGGCTGCTTCTGCATGGCGCTGGCCTTCCAGCTCTCCGGCGCCGGCCACCCTCCGGAGCGGCTTTCGGCGACCGCGAAGCTGACCATGGGCCAGGAGGATGGCGGCTGGCGGATCTCGGCCGTCGCGCTGGCGCTGACCGCCCGCGTGCCGGGGATCGACCAGGCCCGCTTCGAGGAATTGGCGGCCGCCGCCAAGGCGAACTGCCCGGTGAGCCGCGTGCTGAACGCCGAGATCACGCTGGAGGCGACGCTGGAAGGCTGAGCGGCGGCCGCCCTACCAGCCGATCGCCGCCGGCAGCCAGGTCGCCAGCCCCGGGAAGGCGAAGACCAGCCACACCGCGAGGAGCTGCATGATCACGAAAGGGATGATGCCGCGGTAGATGTCGCCCGTCGTCACCTCGGGCGGCGTCACGCCGCGCAGGAAGAACAGCGCCCAGCCGAAGGGCGGCGTCAGGAAGGATGTCTGCAGCATCACGCAGATCAGGGTGGCCAGCCACACCGGATCGACGCCGGCGGCGGCGAAGACCGGCAGGAAGATCGGCACCGCGATGTAGGAGATCTCGATCCATTCCAGGAAGAAGCCCAGGAAGAAGATCAGGATCAGCATGAACCAGATATCGGCCGCGACGCCGCCGGGGAGGAACTCGAACAGGTCGTGCACCATCTTCTCGCCGTTCAGGCCGCGGAAGGCGAGCGCGAAGACCTGCGCGCAGATCAGGATGAACATCATCATGGCCGTGATGCGCGCGGTGGTGCGCAGCGTCTCGACGACGAGGGAGACGCTGAGGCGCCGCCCGATCGCGCAGACCACCAGCGCGCCCAGGCTGCCCATCGCCGCGGCTTCCGTGGGCGCGGCGATGCCCGCGATGATCGAGCCCAGCACCGCCATGACCAGGCCGACCGGCGGCGCGATCACCTTGAACAGCTTGACCAGCAGCTGCTTCGTGGAGGTCAGCGCGCGTTCCTCGGCCGGCACGGCGGGCACCATCTCCGGCCGCACGATGCCGAGCACCAGGATCCAGGCGCAGTAGATCCCCGCCAGCATCAGCCCGGGAAACACCGCGGCGGCGAACAGCGTGCCGACCGAGAGGTTCATGATGTCGGCCAGCAGGATGAGGATCAGCGAAGGCGGGATGATCTGCCCGAGCGTGCCGGAGGCGCAGATGACGCCGCAGGCCAGCCCCTTGTCGTAGCCGCGCTTCAGCAGGGCGGGCAGCGTCAGCAGGCCGAGCGTGACCACGGTGGCGCCGACGATCCCGGTCGTCGCGCCCATCAGCACGCCGACGAAGACGATGCCGAGGCCGAGGCCGCCGCGCAGCGCGCCGGACAGCCGCCCCACCACCTCCATCAGGTCCTCGGCCAGCCGCGATTTCTCGAGCGCGACCCCCATGAACACGAAGAGCGGGATCGCCAGCAGCGAATAGGACGTGACCACGCCGAAGATGCGGTGCGGCAGCAGGTTGAACAGCAGCGGCCCGAAGCCGAGCCAGCCGAAGACGAAGCCCGTCACGGCGAGCGTCAGCGCCACGGGCATGCCGATCATCAGCAGCCCGAAGAAGCCGACGAGCATCAGGATCGCATAGACTTCGGTGATCGGCATCGGTGCAGGGGAGCCTTGGCGGCCGCGGTCGCGCGGCGCGTGGAGATGGGGCCGGGTTCAGCCGGCGGAGAGGAACGCGCTGCGCATCGCGCCGCGCGCAGGCGCATGCATCGTCATGCCGCCCGCAGGCGCATGCCCTTTCATGCCGCGCGCAGGCGCCTGCCTGTTCATGCCGCGCGCAGGCGCGCGAGTGCCCGCAGCGTCTCGGCGCTGAACTGGGCCAGCAGCAGCGCGAAGCCCAACGGAATGAAGGCCTTCAGCGCCCAGCGATACGGGATGCCGCCCGGGTTCGACGACGCCTCGTTCTGCGCGAAGGACACGCCGACATACTTCCAGGCCAGCAGGATCACGAGCACCGACACCGCGATGCCGCTGACGCCGGCCAGCACGTCGACCAGCGCCTTGTTGCGCTCCGAGAAGCCGGCATAGAGCACGTCCACCCGCACATGCTCGCCATGCCGCAACGCATAGGCCGCGCCGATCAGCGCGATCGGCGACATCAGGTGCCATTCCAGTTCCTGCGACCACACGCTGCCGATGGAGAAGCCGTAGCGCAGCAGCACATTGGCCGACATCACCACGACCAGCGCGCCGACCGCCACCGCCGAGAGCTGGCCCACCACGTCCACGAAGGCGTCGATCGCATCGGCGAGGCGCGCCATCCGCGCGCCCCGCCCCGCGACCATCGTCGAACCCGTCGTCACGCGCGGCGAATCTTCGCGTGGTACGGCGCCTCGGAATACTCCGACCAGGCGTCGAACCGCGCCTTGTAGGCCACGAAGCTCTCATGCACGCGCCGCGTGACGGGATCGCGCGCGATGCCTTCCTCGAGCACCGTCGCCGTCTCGGCGCGCAGCCGCTCCACCACCGCATCCGGCAGCGGGGCGGCGGTGACGCCCTGGTTGCGGATCAGGTCCTGCATCGCATCCGCGTTGTTCTTCTGGCACCAGGCTTCCGAGATCACGTTGCAGGCCGCGACCGCGTTCTCGACGATGGCCTTCAGGTCGTTCGGCAGCCGCGCCCAGGCCGCCTTGTTGATGATCAGCTCGGACGCCGTCGCCGTCTCGTGCCACCCCGTCGTGTGATAGAACTTGGCCACCCGCTGCAGGCCGAGCTGGCGGTCCAGGAAGGGCCCGACGAATTCCGCCGCATCGATCACGCCGCGCTCCAGCGCGGGGAAGATCTCGCCCGCCGGCAGCAGGCGGACATCCACGCCGAGCCGCTGGTAGACGCGGCCCGCGAGGCCCGGGATGCGCATCTTGAGGCCGCGCAGATCCTCCACGCGCTCGACGGGTCGGCGGAACCAGCCGGTCATCTGCACGCCGGTGTTGCCGCAGAGGAAGGGCACCAGGTTGAAGCGGTCATAGACCTCGCGCCACAGATCGAGCCCGCCGCCGTCATACATCCAGCCGTTCAGCCCCTGGAAGTTCAGCCCGAAGGGCACGGCGGTGAAGTACTGCGCGGCGAAGGTCTTGCCGGTCCAGAAATAGGCGTTGGCGTAGTTCATCTCGACGATGCCGGACGACACCGCGTCGAAGCCCTCGGCCGCCGGTATCAGCTCGCCCGCGCCGAAGAACTGGATGCGGATGCGGTTGTTCGACATGCGCTGGATGCGGTCGATCAGGTCGCGCGCGGACCCCGGCCCGGTCGAGTAGAACGCCGCCTGCGGGCCGTAGAAGCTGGTCATGCGCCAGTTGAAGGTGGTCTGCGCCGTGACCACGGCCGGCGTCGCCAGGCTGCCCGCGAGGCCCCCCGCGGCGCCCGCGAGGATGTTGCGTCGGTTCATCTGTCTCTCCCGGTCCTTGGCCACCCGTGGGCGCGGCAACGGCCCCGCTGGTCAGCAATCGGCATGCCAGGGTGTCACCCTCGCCCGGGCGTGCCGGCGGAGGCGGCGCAGCGCGGTTTCCGCACGATCTGCCCATATCTTGTGCAACCAGGCCCCTCCGCCGCGGCGGAGGTGTCGCCGCCCCGCCGGCCGGGGCTACATCCTCCCCGTCCAGCACGGAGCCGCGCCCATGGCCCTCGTCCCCACCTTCGCCACCCCGCCCGGCTTCCTCGGCCTCTCCCGGACCGAGGGCGAGGTGAGCATCGCCGGCATCCCGCTCGACCTCGGCGTCACCAACCGCGCGGGCAGCCGCGACGGGCCGGCCGCCATCCGCCGGGCGTCGCGCATGCTGGTCGACGGCTCCCACCCCACCACCGGCGTGAACCCGCAGGAATTGCCGATCGGCGATGCCGGCGATTTCGCGCTGGCGCTGGGCGACCTCGCCGCCAGCTTGGCGCGCATCGAGGAACAGGCCGCGCAGCACGCGCACCTGGTTGCGCTCGGTGGCGAGCACGGCATCACCCTGCCGCTGCTGCGCGCCCTGGCGCGGCGCACCGGCGCCCCGCTGGCGCTGGTGCATTTCGACGCCCATCTCGACACCTGGCCGGAAAGCTTCGGGCAGCGATTCAGCCACGGCCAGCCCTTCTTCCACGCCATCGGGGAAGGCCTCGTCGATCCGAAGCGGATGATCCAGATCGGCATCCGCTCGCCCGTCGAGCCCGAGGTGCTGGCCTGGACCCGGGCGCAGGGCGTCACCGTGATCTCCGCGATCGAGGCGCATGAGGCCGGCCCCGCCGCGCTCGCCGCCGCCATCGCCGACAAGGTCGGCCCGGCGCCCGCCTATCTCTCCTTCGACATCGACGCGCTCGATCCCTCCATGGCGCCGGGCACCGGCACGCCGGAGGTGGGCGGGCTTTTCACCTGGCAGGTGCAATCCGTGCTGCGCCGGACCGGCGGCCTCGACTGGCGGGGGATGGACGTGGTGGAGGTGGCGCCCGCCTACGACGTCGCGGAGATCACCGCGCTCGCGGCCGCCACCATCGCCTGGGAATATCTCTGCCGCCGCGGCTGAGGCGCCCCGATGACCGCAGGGCCGCGAGGCCCGGAGGTCTGAATCGGGTCGCCCGGGAGACAAGGCGCCCCGATGACCGCAGGGCCGCGAGGCCCGGAGGCCTGAATCGGGTCGCCCGGGAGACAAGGCGCCCCGATGACCGGAGGGCCGCCAGGCCCGGAGGGCTGAATCGGGTCGCCAGATTTCTGACCGCGTCGAGGCTCACCCCTTCGCGAACCGCGCCTTCAGCGGGATGGCGGCCAGCGACAGCGCCGCCAGCCCCAGCAGCGCGCCCAATATCTGCGGCGTCAGCACCGCGCGCGGGTCGAACTCCCCGCCCATCGCCAGCACGTCGCCAAGCCCCGCGCCCGCCAGGCTGAACACCGCCGTCCCCGGCAGGATGCCGAGCGCGGTGGTCGCCACATAGATCGGCAGCCTCACGCCCACGAAGGCCGGCACCAGGTTGACCAGGAAGAAGGGGAACAGCGGCACCAGCCGCAGCACCAGCAGGTAGGACGCGGCGTTGCGCCTTATGCCCTCGCCCAGCGCGCGCGCCTTCGGGCCCAGCCGGTCCAGCGCATCCGCCCCGAACAGCTTCTGCGCGAACAGGAAGACCAGCGTCGCGCCGATCGTCGCCCCCACCACGGTCAGCGCCGTGCCGCCCGCCGCGCCGAACAGGAAGCCGCCCGCGAGCGTCAGGAACACCGCGCCGGGCAGCGAGAAGGCGACGGCCGCCACATAGACCCCGACATAGGCCAGCGCCGCCACCAGCAGGTTCTGCGCGACGAAGCCGCCCAGCGCCTCCCGGTGCCGCGCCAGCGTCGCCAGCGAGAGATGGTCGGACAGCCCCGTCGCGCGCAGCGCGACCAGCAGCGCCACCACGCCGAGTGCGATCCAGACCCGGCGGTCGCGCAGCAGGCGGGAGAAGGTCATCGCAACGTCTCCTCAGGGCAGCAGCCGCTGCACCAGCCCGACCAGGCGGCGCGTGCGCGGGCCGAACAGCGTCGGCGTGTAGAAGCTGCCGGCGGCGCGCTTCGAGATCTCCGACAGGGTCGGATAGGGCGCGAGCGAGGCCGCGATGGCGCCGATCTTCATCCGCTTCTGGATCGCCAGGCCCCAGAGGCCGATCATCTCCCCCGCCCGTGGCGCGACGATGGTGGCCCCCAAAATCCGCCCGCCGCGGCTGAGCACGATCTTGGCGAGCCCCTCCGTCTCCCGCTCCGCCTGGGCGCGGTCGTTGCCGGACAGCGGCTGCGACAGGACGCTGACCTCGTGCCCCGCCTCGCGCGCCGCCGCCTCGGTCAGGCCGGCATGGGCGAGCTCCGGGTCGGCATAGGTCACCCAGGGCAGGGCGGCGTAGTCCACCTTGGCCGGCAGGCCGAACAGCGCGTTCCGGATGACGATGCCGGCGTGATAGCCGGCGATGTGCGTGAATTGCGGCCCGCCGGCGACGTCGCCGATGGCGAAGACGCGGCGGTTGCTGCTGCGCAGCCGCGCATCCACCGTGATGCCGCGCGGCGTCGTCGCGATGCCCGCCGCCTCCAGCCCCAGGCCCTGGGTCACCGGCCGGCGCCCGGCGGCGACCAGCAGGTGGGTGCCGGCCAGCACCAGCGGGCGGTCGGTGCCGCGCAGCTCCAGCTCCACGCCGTTGGCGGCGCGGCGCGCGCCCAGCACCTCGGCGCCCTCGTGCAGCGCGATGCCTTCGTCCAGCAGCCGCGCACGCAGGATCGCCACCGCCTCGGGCTCGTCCTTCGGCAGGATCTGGCCGCGATCGACCAGCGTCACCGCCGCCCCCAGCCGCCGGAAGGCCTGCGCCATCTCGATGCCGATCGGCCCGCCGCCCAGCACCAGCAGATGGCCGGGCCGCTCGGTCAGGTGGAACACCGTCTCGTTGGTCAGGAAGGGCGTCTCGGACAGGCCGGGCACCGGCGGCACGGCGGCGGAGGAGCCGGTGGCCACCACGAAGCGCCGCGCGCGGATGCGCGTGCCCCCGGCCTCCACCTCCGCCGTCCCGGTGAAGCGGCCGGCGGCCCGGATGACAGTGACGCCCAGCCCCTCGAACCGCTCGACGCTGTCATGCGGGGCGATGGCGCCGATCACGCCATGCACATGCCCATGCACGCGGGCGAAATCCACCGACGGCTCGTGCCCGTTGACGCCGAAGCGGCCGGCCGAGCGCACCACCTGCGCCGCATGGGCCGCGGCGATCAGCGCCTTGGACGGCACGCAGCCGGTGTTGAGGCAATCCCCGCCCATCAGGTGCTTCTCGATGAGCACGACCGAGGCGCCCATCTGCGCCGCGCCGGCGGCCACCGACAGCCCGCCCGAGCCGGCGCCGATGACGCAGAGATCGGCGTTCAGCACGCCGTCGCGCGCCACGGCGCGGCGCGGCGCGGCCTGGTGGGTCTGCGGCGTGGCGTCCATGCGTGTCGGGTCCCGGGCGGTGCCGGAACAGCCCGGCCTGGGTGTTACGGCTGGCGGCGCGGCGAAGTTACACCGGCGGCTTCGCGGCCCCGCGCGGGCGGCCTTGCAGGCGGCGGGACATGGCAAGCGGACGAAGACGGCGGGAGGGCGCTGCCCTCCCGCACCCTCCCGCCAGGGTCGGTCGCCAAAGGCGGCCGTCCTGGACCTTCCCGGAATAGACAAGACAAATCAAACACTCAGGGGAGGTGCAGGAACATCAGGTTCCTGCCGGGGTGCTCGAGGGGCAGAGCCCCTCGACCTTGCCGCTGCCCCGCCCTGGCCGATTTTCCGCAGCCTGCTAGGCTCCCGCGAAACGGGAGGAACCGGCATGACCACCACGCGCCGCCTGCTGCTGGCCTCGGCCGCGGCCACGCTTGCCGCGCCGCCGCTGCGCGCGCAGGGCTTCCCGTCCCGCACCGTCACGGTGATCGTCGGCGCGCCGCCGGGCGGCACGGCGGATGCGCTCGGGCGGCTGGTGGCGCGCGGCCTGTCGGAGGAATGGGGCGGCGCGACGGTGGTGGTGGACAACCGCGGCGCCGCCGGCGGGCAGCTGGCCGCCGAGACGCTGGTGCGCGCCGCCCCGGACGGCCACACGCTGCTGCTGGCCAACACCAACGTGCTCGCCATCAACCACGCGTTGGCCCGCCAGCCCTACGAGACGCTGCGCGACTTCGCCTTCGTGGGCCAGGTGGCGAACTGGCCGCTGGTGCTGGCCGTGCGCCCCGAACTGAACGTCGCCTCGGTGGCGGAGCTGATCGCGCGCGCCAAGGCGGAGCCCGGCAGGCTCAACGCGGCCTCCGCCGGCAACGGCACGGCGATGCACATGGCACTCGCGCTGTTCAACCACCTGGCGGGGACCGAGATCGTCCACGTCCCCTATCGCGGCAGCGGCCCCGCCATGAACGACATGCTGGCCGGCCAGGGCGTGCAGATGATCTTCGAGCCAACGGCCACCCTGCTCGGCCCGATCGCCGCCGGCCGGCTGCGCGGCCTGGCGGTGGCCGGCGCCCGCCGTGCCGCGGCGCTGCCCGACCTGCCGACGCTGGCCGAGGCGGGCCTGCCCGGCTACCTCGTCACCCAGTACCACGGCATCGTCGCGCCGGCCGCGACGCCGGCGCCGATGGTCGCGCAGCTCAACGCCGCGCTGAACCGCGCCATGGCCCGCCCCGAGATCCGCGACCGCCTGGTGAACCTCGGCGCCGAGCCCAGCCCGACGACGCCAGAGGCCTTCGCCGCCTTCGTGCGGGAGGAGATCCCGCGCTGGGCCGACCTCGTCCGCCTCTCCGGCGCGCGGGTGGAGTGACCGCGATGGACGAGATCCGCGACTGCCCGGGCCCCGACCCCGATCCGCGCCGCCCCGCGATGGCGATGCCGCCGGGCGCCTGCGACACCCACGCCCATGTCTTCCAGGCCGCGCGCTATCCCTACCAGGCGACGCGCGCCTACACGCCGCCCGACAACGGCGTGGACCGGCTGCTGGCGCTGCACGATGCGCTGGGCCTCGCACGCGGCGTCGTCGTGCAGGCCAGCGTGCACGGCACCGACAACCGCGCGGTGCTGGACGCGGCGGCGGCGCATCCCGACCGGCTGCGCGCCATCGTCTCGGTCGCGGAAGACGTCACCGAGGCCGAGATCCTGCGCATGCACGCGCACGGCGCGCGCGGCATCCGGGTGAACCTGGTCGACCGCGGCGGCATGCCCTTCCGCTGCCTCGATGCGCTGGTCCGCGTGGCGGACGCGATCCGCCCGCTCGGCTGGCATGTCGAGCTGCTGGTGCATGTCGAGCAGCGCGTGGCGGAGCTGGCCTCGCTGGCCCGCGCGATGCGCCTGCCCGTCTCGATCGGCCATGTCGGCTACGTCAAGGCGGCGCGCGGCGGCGCGGCGCATCCGGGCTTCGCCGAGTTCCTGGCCATGCTGCGCGACGGGCTGTTCTGGGTGAAGCTGACGGGCCTGTATCGCATATCCGCCGAGCCGGCCTTTCCCTATGCCGACACGCACGGCATGGCGCGCCAGGTGATCGAGGCCGCGCCGGGCCGCGTGGTCTGGGGCACCGACTGGCCGCATGTGCACCACTACGGCGCCATGCCGAACGATGGCGACATGCTCGGCCTGCTGGCGGAATGGGTGCCGGATGCGGCGCTGCGCGCGCGGATCCTGGCGGACAACCCGGCGGCGCTCTACGGATTCTGACGGCGGCGTGGCGTCAGGAGACCGGCTCCGGCAGCGCCGCGTTCGGGAAGAACAGCTGCTCGCCATTGATGCGGTAGCCCGCGATTGCCGCCTGCCCGGCCGGCGAGAGCACCCAGTCCACGAAGCGCTGGCCATCGGCCGCCTTCACATGCGGGTGGCGCCGAGGGTTCACCAGCATGATGCCGTACTGGTTGAACAGCCGCGCATCGCCCTCGACGAGCACCCGCAGCTCCTGCCGGTTGCGGAAGCTGAGCCAGGTGCCGCGGTCGGTCAGGACATGGGCGCCCTGCGCGGCGGCGGTGTTCAGCGCCGGGCCCATGCCCTGGCCGATTTCGCGGTACCAGGCGCCGCGGCCGGGCAGGGGATCGACGCCGGCCTGCTGCCACAGCCGCAGCTCCGCCGCATGCGTGCCGCTGCGGTCGCCGCGGCTGACGAAGGGCGCGCGGGCCTCCGCGATGCGGCGCAGCGCGGCGTTGGTGTCGGTAAGGCCCGCGACGCGCGCCGGATCGGCGGCGGGGCCCACGATGACGAAGTCGTTGAACATCACGTGCCGGCGCTCCGTGCCGAAGCCCTCGGCGACGAAGCGCTGCTCCGCCGCGCGGTCATGCACGAAGACCACGTCGGCATCGCCGCGCCGGCCGACATCCAGCGCCTGGCCGGTGCCGAGCGCCACGACGCGCACCGCGATCCCCGTCTCCCGCGTGAAGACCGGCAGGATGTGGCCGAACAGGCCGGACTGCTCGGTGCTGGTGGTGCTGGCGACCGTGATGCTGCGCTCCTGCGCCATGGCGGCGAGGGGCACGACCAGCGCCAGCGCGGCGGCCAGGATCCCGCGGCGAAACATCCGTGTCATGGCGTGGGTCTCCCGTGTGATGTCGGCCTCACCAGACCAGCTCGCCGCGCAGGAAGGCCGCTGCCTCCGCGCGCGCCGGCCCGGCGAAGAAATCCGGGGCAGGCGCGTGTTCCAGCACCCGCCCGCGATGGAGGAAGGCGACGTCGCCCGCCAGCCGCCGCGCCTGGCCGAGGTCATGCGTCGTCATGACGATCTTGGTGCCCCGCGCGGCGAGTGCCGCCACGATCTCCTCCACCGCCCGCGTCGCGGCGGGGTCGAGGCTGGCGCAGGGCTCGTCCAGGAACAGCAGCTCCGGCCGCAGCGCCGCGGCGCGGGCCAGCGCGAGCCGCTGCTGCTCCCCGCCCGAAAGCCGCCGCGCCGGCCGCCCCGCCAGCGCGGCCAGCCCGACCAGCGCCAGCTCCTCCGCCGCCCGCGCCTCCGCCGCCGCGCGGGACAGCCCCGCCAAGCGCAGCGGATAGGCGGCGTTCGCCAGCACGGAGCGCCGCAGCAGCACCGGCCGCTGGAACACCATCGCCTGCCGCCGCGCCGGATCGCCGGGGCAGGGGGACCATTCGATGCGGCCAGCGGTGGGCGCCAGCAGCCCGTGCAGCAGCCGCAGCAGCACCGACTTGCCCGCGCCGTTCGGGCCGATGACCAGCGTCGGCGCCCCCGCCGCGACGTCCAACGAGACGTCGCGCAGGATCGCGACGCCGCCGGCCGCGAAGCCGAGCCCCTCCACCCGCAGCGGCAGGATGCCCTCCGGCGCGCGCATCAGCCCGCCCACCTTGCGGCTACCCCGCGCAAGCCCTGCGCCAGCGCGTTCACCGCCAGCACGATCGTCATCAGCACCATGCCGAGGGCCAGCGCCAGCGGCAGGTCGCCCTTGCTGGTCTCCAGCGCGATGGCGGTGGTCATCACGCGCGTAAAACCCTCGATGTTGCCGCCGACGATCATCACCGCGCCGACCTCGGCCGAGGCCCGCCCGAAGCCGGCCAGCAGCACGGTCAGCAGCAGGAAGCGCCCGTCCCACAGCAGCGTCGGCACCGCCCGCCAGGGCCCGGCGCCGAAGGAGCGCAGCTGTTCGGCATATTCCTCCCACAGCCCTTCCAGCACCTGCCGCGCCAGCGCGGCCAGGATCGGCGCCACCAGCACGGCCTGGGCGATCACCATCGCCGTCGGCGTGAACAGCAGCCCGAGCGGCCCGAGCGGGCCGGAGCGCGACAGCAGCAGGTAGATCAGCAGCCCGGCGACCACCGGCGGAAGCCCCATCAGCGCGTTTAGCGCGACGATCACCGCCCCGCGCCCCGGAAACCGCGCCACCGCCAGCCAGGCGCCGAGCGGCAGCCCGACCAGCGCGGCCACCGCCACCGCCGTCAGGCTGACCTGTAGGCTGAGCGCGACGATCCCCGCCACCGCCGGATCCCCGGCGAGGACGAGGCCCATCGCGGTCGCCGCGGCGCTGCCCAAATCGTTCAATCCGGCCCCCCATGCGGTCGGGGCCTGTCTGCGGGCGGCAGGGGTTGGCGTCAACGCCGGCGCGGTCTTGACCCCCTTCCGGTTCCTGCCGGATTCTGCCGTCCGATGCCGGATGTGCTGACCCTGAAGGAAGCCGCCGCCTGGCTGCGGCTGTCGGAGCGCTCGCTCTACGAGCTGGCGCGGATGCGCCGCGTGCCGGCGGCGCAGATCGGCGGCAAATGGCTGTTCCCCCGCGCGCGGCTGGAAGCCTGGCTCGCCGCCCAGGCCGAGGCGGGGGAGGGGACCGCTCGCCTCGACCCGCCGCCGATCCTGGCCGGCAGCCACGACCCGCTGCTCGACTGGGCGGTGCGGCAATCCGGCTGCGGCCTGGCGCTGCGCGGCGGCGGCAGCCTGGACGGGCTGGCGCAGGTGGCCGAGGGGGCGGCGCTGGCCTGCGCGGTGCACCTGCTGGACCCCGACAGCGGCGCCTTCAACGAACCCGCGGCGCGGCGGATGCTGGCCGGCCGGCCGGCGGTGGGCATCGGGTGGGCCTGGCGCGAACAGGGGCTGATCGTGCCGCCGGGCAATCCGCTGGCGCTGACGCGGGTGGAGGACCTGGCGCGCCCGGGCCTGCGCGTGGCGGGCCGCCAGCCCCGCGCCGGCAGCCATGTGCTGCTGACCCACCTGCTGAGCGAGGCCGGGCTGCGGCTGGATGCGGTGGCCTTCCTGCCGGAACCGGCGCTGTCCGAGGACGAGGTGGCGGCCGCGGTCGCCGAAGGCCGGGCGGAGGCCGGCTTCGGGATCCGGGCGGAGGCGGCTTCACGCGGCCTCGGCTTCGTGCCGCTGGTGAGGGAGCGTTTTGATCTCGTGATGCTGCGGCGGGATTACTTCGGGGCGCCGATGCAGGCGCTGCTGGGCTTCGCGCGCGGGTCGGCCTTCGCGGCGCGGGCGGCGCGGATGGGGGGGTACGAGGCGGCGGGGGTGGGCGCTGTCGCATTCGTGATGTGAGCCGACGGGGCTGGAGGCTCAACGGGCCGGGTCCCGCCGTCCGCGGACGGAATAGGCGGCGCGCCACGTCGTTCTCTCAACGACCGGGACGTCCAGCCGTGCCGCAGCGGCAGGCCAGGCCCGGCGTCCATGGAACGGAGAGAACGACCATGCTTCCGACCAACCGCGCCGACACCCTGCGGGGAACCCTCGGCAACGACACCATCGACGGGCTCGACGGCAACGACCTCATCGACGGGCTCGACGGCAACGACGTGCTGATCGGCAATCTTGGCGACGACACGCTGAACGGTGGCAGCGGCCGCGACGAGCTCTCGGGCGGCGAGGGGATGGACCGGCTCAGCGCCGGCGACGGCAACGACGTGGCGCGCGGCGGGCTGGGCGATGACCTGATCTTCGGCGGCCAGGGCAACGACCTGCTCGACGGCGGCGCGGACAAGGATGTCCTGCAGGGCGGCGACGGCAACGACACGCTGCTCGGCGGCCAGGGCGAAGACTCGCTGAACGGCGGGCTGGGCAACGACCTGATCGACGGCGGCGAGGACAAGGACATCATCGTGGCCGGCGCCGGCGCCGACACCGTCTTCGGCGGCGCGGACGACGATCAGATCAACGCCGGCACCGGCAACGACCTGGCCGATGGCGGCACCGGGGCGGACACGCTGCTCGGCGATGGCGGGGCGGACACGCTGTCGGGCGGCGAGGACGACGACCTCCTGGATGGCGGCACCGGGACGGACCGGCTGGATGGCGGCAAGGGCACCGACCAGCTGCGCGGCGGCACCGGCATCGACATCCTGACCGGCGGCGAGGACCAGGACTTCTTCATCTTCTCCAACCTGGCGTCGGATCGCGACGTCGTCACCGACTTCACCGTGGAGCTGGACAAGATCGCGATCGATTCCCTGGTGTTCGGCGGTGGCCTGAACAAGGGCAATTCGCTGCTCGACGCGCAGCTGGTGGTCGGCGCGACGCCGGCCGCGACGGTGGCCGGGCTCGGCACCTTCCTGTTCGACAGCGACGATGGCCGGCTGCTGTGGGACGTGGACGGCGCGGGCGGCCTGGCCGCGGTGCACATCGCGACGCTGACCGGCGTGACCGCGATCACGCATGCGGATTTCGAGATCCTCTGATCCCGCCGGGCGCGGGCGCCTTCGCGGGCGCCCGCGCCGCTTCAGCGCCAGCCGCGCCGCATCAGCGCGGCCTCCGCCGCCTCGTCCAGCGGCGGTGCGGCCTGCAGCCGCTCCAGCATCGCCCCGATCAGCGGATGCTCGGCCGAGGCGGTGCGCAGCGCATCCCCGCGCTCGACCGCCACCGATGCGCGCAGCGCCCAGGCCCCGCCCTCGCGGCAGGCGAGCCCGGCCAGCGCCCCCGCCGGCCCGTCCAGCCGGAACTCCCGGCAGGTCCCGCCGGCGACCGGATGCGTCGCCAGCGGCTGCACGCGGAAGCCGCCCTCCGTCCGCACGGTGCCGGAGGCCGTGCCCTCCAGCGTCGCCGCCACCAGCCCCTGCGCGCCGGCCAGCGTGTCGCGCAGCGCCACGGTCCGCCCCGCGCCCTCGCGCCCCAGCCAGTAGCCGGCCGGCAGGGCGAGCAGCGCCGCAACCGACGCGGCGAGCGCCATCGGCACCCAGCGCCGCGCCGACGGGCGCGCGGGCGGCGTCGGCGCCACTGCGCGGCGCGCCGCCGCATCGGCCGCCAGCACCGCGGCGATGAGCGCGGGCGGCACCGGCTGCGCCGCCGCGGGCGCGGCGGCCGCGGCGACGGCGCTGCGTGTCCGCACGAACAGCGCGTGGCGCGCGGCCAGGCCCGGATCGGCCGCCAGCCGTGCGCGCAGCTTCGCGGCCTCGGCCTCGTCCAGCTCGCCATCGGCGAGGCGCATCAGCAGCATGTCCTCCTCCTCGCGGTCCATCGTTCAGTCGCTCCCGCCGCTGAAGGCCGCGCTCTGCAGGCCGAGCGCCGCGCCGAGCGCGCGCCGGGCGCGGAACAGCCGGCTCATCACCGTGCCCAGCGGGATCTCCAGCATCTCCGCCGCCTCGGCATAGGCCAGTCCCTCCACGCAGACCGCGACCAGCACCACGCGCTGGTCCTCCGGAAGCGTGTCCAGCGCGGCGCCGACGCGTTCCAGGGTGAGGTTCGCCTCCGTCACCCGCCGCCCGTCGACGCCGGCGAGTTCCGCCAGCAGCGCCTGCTCCCGGATGTCCGGGCCGCGCCGTCCCTTCGCGCGCCGCTCGTCCTGCCAGATGTTCTGCATGATCCGGAACATCCAGGAATCGAGCCGCGTGCCGGGCGTGAAGCGCCACGGCGCGCGCAGCGCCCGCTCGCACGCGGCCTGCACCAGGTCGTCCGCCGCGTCGATCGAGCCGGTGAGCCCGGTGCCGAAGCGCCGCAGCCGCGGCAGCAGCGCGACGAGCGCGGTGGCGAAATCGCTCGGCGTGTCCCGCCCTCCCTCGGCCGCCATCAACGCCTCATCGACATATCGTCGCATCCGCCGTGCTATTCCCGCGCAATGCGTGGATACCACATCCAGGTTGCGGGACGAGGCGCGCCGGTGCCACGAAGCGCAGGCCGCCGCGCGCCGCGGACGGCATCCGGGCGGGGAGGTGACGGCATGCGCGGAGGGCGACCCATGCGGGCGCTGCTGCTCGCCACGGCAGTCTGCCTCGGGCTGGCCGGCGCGGCGCGCGCGGATGACGATGGCAATGGCGGCCCCGGCGGATCTTCGGATGGCGGCGGCGGCGCCGACCGGGGCGATCGCCCGCCGACGGGCCGGCCTTCCACCGGCGATCCGCTGCGCGACCTGCGGGGCTTCTTCGGCAGCTTCGTCGGCGCCGCCCCGGCCGCCGCGCCCCCCGTTCCGGCCGGCGCCCCCCCGCCGCCCCCGCCCCGCAGCGCGCCCCCGCCAGCGCCGCCCCGCAGCGCGCCCCCGCCGCCGATCGCCGCCAGCGCGGTGCCGGGCGAGCTCGCCGCGATCGGGCTGGATGCGCCGGCCCGCGCGCGCCTGCTGGCGGCCGGCTTTTCGGTGCTCGAGGAAACCCCCGCCCTCCTCGTGCCCGGCAGCATCGCACGGCTGCGCATCCCGCCCGGCAGCACGCCGGCGGCGGCCGTCGAGGCGGCGCGGCGGGTCGCGCCGGCGGCGCGGATCGACCTGAACCACCTCTACCGCCCGGGATCGGCGGCGGGGGAAAGCCTTGCCGCGCTGCCGCTTCCCGCCGCCCCGGCGCGGCCCGAGCCGCGCTGCGCCGCACGCCCGGTCGGCATGATCGACACCCGCATCGCCGAGGACCACCCGGCCCTGGCCGGCGGCCGCATCGAGCGGCTGACGCGCCGCGGCGCCGGCCTCGCGCCTTCGGGCACCGCGCATGGCACGGCGGTCGCCGCGCTGCTCGCCGAGGCGCTGGGCACCGCGCCGATGGTCGCGGTGGATGCCTTCCACGGCCGCCCGGATGGCGATGCGGCGGACGCCTTCGACATCGCCGCCGGCCTCGCCCTGCTGGCGGCGCGGGAGGTGGCGGTGGTGAACCTGTCCTTCGCCGGGCCGGACAACGCCGTGCTGGCGCTCGCCACGGAGCGCGTGGCGGCGCGGGGCCTGCTGCTGGCCGCGGCGGCCGGCAATGACGGCCAGCAGAGCCCGCCGCGCTTTCCCGCCGCCTATCCCTGGGTGGTCGCGGTCACCGCCGTGGACCGGTCGCGCCGGCCCTTCGTGCGCGCCGTGCGCGGGCCGCATCTTGCCTTCGCCGCGCCCGGCGTCGGGCTTGCCGCGCCCGGGCGCGCGGGCGCGCAGCTCAGCGGCACCTCCTATGCCGTGCCCTTCGTCAGCGCGGCCTTCGCCTGGGCGATGACGGACCAGGACCAGGAGGCAGCGCTGCGCCAGCTGGCCGGCAGCGCGGAGGATCTCGGGCGGCCGGGGCGCGACCAGGTCTTCGGCTGGGGCCTGATCCGGCCGCCGGCGGGCTGCGGCGCGCAGCACCTCGGCACGGCGTGGTGAGGCGGCTGGGCAGGGGGCGGCCAGCGCATGGCCGGTCCACGGCTGCGCGGCGGTACCGATGCGCCGCCGACGCGCCTGCCGACCGGGGCTGGGCCATGCCTGGCCGCGCCGGCCCTCCTGCCGGAGCCCGCGCTGCCCGCCGACGGGGCGGCGGAGGCGGGTGGCCAGGCGGTGGCCGCCGCGTCCCGTCCGCCGCGGGGCCCGGAGCGGTGCCCGCCGCTTGCCCGGGCAGCGCCGGGGGCGTGCCGTTTGCGCCCGCCGGGGTTCCAGGCCAGTGTGGGCGGGTCAGTGCCGCCACCGCCGGCGTTCCGGTTCCGGGACGCAGGGAGATCCAGGACCCGTCGCATGTCGTCGCATGACCTGATCCTCGGGCTCGACTTCGCCGGGTGGCAGCCCGGCGGCGCCATCATCGAGGTCGGTACCCAGCGCAAGGGCGGCACCGGGTCGAGCACCGATCTTCTCGACCTGGCCGGCCGGCTCGGGGTCGATTTCGCGACGGTGGATTTCAGCGAGGCGACCCACCGTTCCGTCCAGCGCTCGGCCGCGGCGGCCCACGCCCACCTCGCCGATGGCGCGACCTTCCTGCGCACCTACCCGGGCGCCATCAGCATCCTCTACCTGGACAACTACGACATCGGCTATTCGGACGAGCACTTCGCCAACCTCAAGGGGCGGATCGGCACGCTCTACCGCGACAAGGGCTTCGACGATTCCGCGGTGGTGGTGCAGAACATGACGTCCGCGACGGTCCACCTCGACCAGACGCTCGCTGCGCTTCCCAAGCTGACACCGCGATGCGTCGTCGGCATCGACGACACCTTCCACTCGGACGAGGCGCGCTGCTGGCTGGGCAAGGGCACGCTGGTCGTGCCCTACCTGGTCACGAGCGGCTTCCGCATCGCCGCGAGCCACGCGCAGGGGCTTGTTCTCACGCGCGGCTGGCCCGCCCCCTGAAGGCACCGGAAGGCCCGCACGCCCGGCCTGCACCAACGCGCCGCGCCCCGCGCCCGGACGCCAGGGCATGATCCGCGCTTCTGCGCCCGCGGATGATGGTCTAGCCTGCCGCCCCGACGAGGGAGGCAACGCATGACCACGGTCCGCCAGGCGACGGTCGACGTCCTGCGCGACCTCGGCATGACCACGGTCTTCGGCAATCCCGGCTCCACCGAGCTCCCCTTCCTCGACCGCTGGCCCGAGGATTTCCGCTACATCCTCGGCCTCCAGGAAGCCTCCGTCCTCGGCATGGCCGATGGCTACGCCCGCGCCACCGGCCGCGCCGCCTTCGTCAACCTGCATTCGGCCGCCGGCGTCGGCCATGCGCTGGGCAACCTCTTTACCGCCTGGAAGAACCACGCCCCGCTGGTCATCACCGCCGGCCAGCAGGCGCGCGCCCTGCTGCCCAACCTGCCCTTCCTCGGCGCCACCGACGCCGCCGCCTTCCCGCGCCCCTACGTCAAGTTCAGCGTCGAGCCCGCCCGCGCCGAGGACGTCCCGGCCGCCATCGCCCAGGCGCATCGCATCGCCATGCAGCGCCCCTTCGGCCCCACCTTCGTCTCCGTCCCCTCCGACGACTGGCCCGCCCCCTGCCGCCCCGTCGCCGCCCGCGCCCAGCACGCCGGGACCGCCCCGGACCCGCAGGCGATCGCCGCCGCGGCCACGCAGCTGGCCGCCGCCCGCCGCCCCGTCATCGTCGCCGGCGCCGAGACCGATGCCGAAGCCGCCGGCCCCGCCTTGGTCGCGCTGGCCGAGCGCCTCGGCGCCCCGGTCTGGACCGCGCCCTTCGCCGCGCGCCTCGCCTTCCCCGAGGACCACCCCCTGCATGCCGGCCACCTCGCCGCCGCGCCCGAAAGCCTGGCCGCGCGGCTGGCCGGCCACGACCTGGTGCTGGTCGTCGGCGCGCCCGTCTTCACCTTCCACGTCCCCGGCGACTGCGCGCTGTTCGCGGGGGCGGTGCCGGTGATCCAGCTGACCACCGATGCCGAGGCCGCCGCCGCCGCCCCCATCGGCACCGCCATACTGGGCGCGCTGCGCCACGCCCTGCCGGCGCTGACGGCCCTGATCCCCGACCGCGGCCTCGCTTTGCCCAGCCCCCGCCCGCGCCCCGCCCCGCCGCCGGCCGCGGAGCCGATGCCGGCCGGCCATGCCCTGTCGCGCCTCTCCGCCGCGCTGCCGCCGGACGCCGTGCTGGTCGAGGAGGCGCCCTCCCACCGCCCGGCCATGCACGCCCACCTGCCCGTCACGCGCTGGGGCGGCTTCTACACCATGGCGAGCGGCGGCCTCGGCTACGGCCTGCCCGCCGCGGTCGGGGTGGCGCTGGCGCAGCCGGGCCAGCGCGTCTGCTGCCTGATCGGCGACGGGTCCTTCCTCTATTCGCCGCAGGCGCTGTGGACGGCGGTGCAGCACCGGCTGCCGCTGCTGGTCGTCGTGCTGAACAATGGCGGCTACGGCGCGCTGCGCAGCTTCGGCCGCGTGCTGCAGATCCGCGGCGCGCCGGGGATGGAGGTGCCGGGCATCGACTACGCCGCCATGGCCGCAAGCATGGGCTGCCCCGCCCGCCGCATCGCCGACCCTGGCCTGCTGGACGCCGCGCTGGCCGAGGCGCTCTCCACCCAAGGCCCGATGCTGCTGGAGCTGGAGATCGACCCGGCCGTGCCCCTGCTCTACGGCGGCCCGCCCGGCCAGGGGGGCCACTAGTGTCCCGGCCGCGACGTCCTGGGGCCTTCGCGGCCGGACCACGAGCCCTTGGTTTCAGTGGCCTGCTGATCCCTTTCGTGCGTCGGCAAAGCCGACGAACCTCAGGGGCAGGACAGCAGCCTGCGATCGTCCAGACCGTGCACGCCGCCGGTGGGGCACGTTCAGGGCGTGAAGCGCCGGGCCAGACAAAGCCTGGACCCGAAGTGCCCGGACACGGTCCGGGCCATCCGGGGCTGGGCGGCGCCGCAACGCCCGCCGCGCAACACCGAAGGGAGGACAAGAGCGCCATGCCCACCACGCGCCGCGCCGCGCTGCTCGCCTCGGCCGGGCTGCTCGCCGCCCCCGGCCTCGCCCGCGCCCAGGCCGCGCCCTGGCCCAACCGCCCCGTCCGCCTGGTCGTGCCCTTCCCGCCCGGCGGCCTGGTGGACCTGCTGGCCCGCGCCGTCTCCGGCCCGCTCGCCCAGGCCTTCGGCCAGCCCTTCGTGGTCGAGAACCGCGCCGGCGCCGGCGGCAACATCGGCGCCGACGCGGTCGCGAAAAGCTTGCCCGACGGCCATGTGCTGCTGGCCGCCAGCATGGGGCCGCTGGCGGTGAACCAGTTCATCTTCCCCGCCATGCCCTACGAGACCGACACCGCCTTCGCCCCCATCGTGCTGCTGGCCACCACGCCGAAGGTGCTGTGCGTCGCTGGCCAGCGCCCCTGGCGGGACCTGCCCGCGCTGCTGGCCGAGGCGCGCGCCCGGCCGGGGCGGCTGACCGCGGGCTCGGCCGGCGGCGGCAGCTCGCTGCACCTCGCGCTCGAACTGTTCAAGCAGGCGACAGGGACCGACATCACCCATGTGCCCTACCGCGGTGCCGGCCCGGCGCTGACCGACCTGGTCGCCGGCAACATCGACCTGATGATCGACAACGTGCCCAACATCCTGGGCCAGATCCGCGGCGGCGGCGTACGCCCGCTGGCCACGCCTTCCGCCGCGCGATTGGCCCAGCTGCCGGAGGTGCCGACCATGGAAGAGGCCGGCGTGCCCGGCTTCGTCTTCGGCACCGCCTTCGGCATGGCCGCCCCCGCCGGCACGCCCCCCGACATCCTGGCCCGCCTGGCGCAGGTGGTCACCACGGCACTGCGCGACCCCGCCATCGGCGGGCGACTGGCGGAACAAGGCACCCTGGTCGGCGGCGGCTCACCGGACGATTTCGCCGCCATCATCGCGCGGGAGAAGACGACCCTGGCGCCGGTGATCCGGCGGGCGAACATCCGGGCGGAGTGAGGCCAGGACGCTCCGCGCCCCCCGATACCCGCGCCATGCCCCCGGGGAGCGCTCCGCGCCCCCCGATACCCGCGCCATGCCCCCGGGGAGCGCTCCGCGCCCCCCGATACCCGC
>JAIYDD010000216.1 GCA_027487675.1 Acetobacteraceae bacterium
AACATCTTCATCTGCGCCGGGGTGGTGTTCTGCGCCTCGTCCAGGATGGCGTAGCAATGCGCGAGCGTGCGGCCGCGCATGAAGGCCAGCGGTGCCACCTCGATCTCGCCGCTCTCGATCCGGCGCTTGACCTGGTCGGCCGGCATCATGTCGTGCAGCGCGTCGTAGAGCGGGCGGAGATAGGGATCGACCTTCTCCTTCATGTCGCCGGGCAGGAAGCCCAGCCGCTCGCCCGCCTCGACCGCCGGGCGGGACAGCACGATGCGGTCCACCTGGTTGGCCATCAGCAGCGCGACGCCCTGCGCGACCGCGAGATACGTCTTGCCCGTCCCTGCCGGGCCGATGCCGAACACCATCTCCCGCCGCGCCAGCATCTCCATGTAGGCGGCCTGGGCCGGGCTGCGCGGCGCGATGACGCCCTTCTTGGTGCGGATCGCCGGCGCGTCCTGCAGCGGCAGGCGCGGGTCGGCGTCCTGCACGCCTTCCGCCATCCGCATGGCGGCCTCCACCTCGGCGCTGCCCACCTGTTCGCCTTTCTGCAATCTTCGCCAGAGATCGTGCAGCGCCGCTTCCGCCACCTCGGTCCGCTCCGGCGCGCCCTTGATGGTCAGCACGTTCCCCCGGTCACGCAGCTGCACGCCGAGGCGCATCTCGATGCGGGAGAGGTGCTGGTTGTGCCCCCCATAGAGCAGCGGCAGCAGCGCGTTGTCGTCGAACTGGAGCGTGACGCTGCGCTGGGCGGGGAGGCTGGCGGCCCCGCGCGCCATCGCGCGGGGGTCGCCGGGGCGGAGGACGAACGCGGCGGCGGTGGTGCTCAAGCGGCTTCCTTCTCCTGCTGGGGGTCTCCCGGGGGTCCTGCGGGTGGTGCGACCGGCTCGTCCCGCGCCAGGACGCGCACGGAGAGCGAGTTGGGATGGATGGCGGTGACGCGGCAGGGCAGCACCTGCCCGGCCAGCGAGGCGGGGCCTTCGGCATGCACCGGCTGCAGCCAGGGCGAGCGGCCCGCCACCTGGCCGGGATGCCGCCCCGGACCGGTGAACAGCACGTCGCACGAAAGCCCGAGGCGCGATCGGTTGAACGCGTCCTGCTGGTCCCTCAGCAGGGCCTGGATTTCCTGCAGGCGCCGGTCCTTGTCCGATTCCGCGACCTGAAGTGGGGCGCCGGCGGCGGGGGTTCCAGGACGTGCCGAGTACTTGAAGGAGAAGGCCTGGGCGAAGCCGATCTGGCGGATCAGGTCGAGGGTGGCCTGGTGGTCCGCCTCCGTCTCGCCGGGATGGCCGGCGATGAAGTCCGACGACAGCGCGAGGTCCGGGCGCGCGGCGCGCAGCCTGTCGGCGATGCGCAGGTAGTCGGCGGCGGTGTGGCCGCGGTTCATCGCGCGCAGCATCCGGTCCGATCCCGACTGCACCGGCAGGTGCAGGAAGGGCATCAGCGCCGGGATCTCGCCATGCGCGGCGATCAGGTCGTCGTCCCCAGGGGACATGAAATCGCGCGGGTGGGAGGTGGTGTAGCGCAGCCGCGCCAGGCCCTCGATCCCCGCCATCTCGCGCAGCAGCCGGCCGAGGCCCCAGGCGCGGCCATCGGGCGATTCGAAGGTGGGCGCGCCCGGCGGCGCGACGCCATGCCAGGCATTCACGTTCTGGCCGAGGAGCGCGATCTCCCGCGCCCCCTGCGCCACCAGCCTGCGGGCTTCCGCCAGCACCGCGGCGGCGGGGCGGCTGTATTCGGCGCCGCGGGTATAGGGCACGACGCAGAAGGAGCAGAACTTGTCGCAGCCTTCCTGGATGGTCAGGAAGGCGATGGTGCCCTGCGGCGCGGCGGCTTCCGGGAGGTGGTCGAATTTCTGCTCGGCCGGGAAGTCGGTCTCGATCACGGCGCCGGCGGCGCGGCTGGCCCGCGCCACCATCTCCGGCAGGCGGTGGTAGGATTGCGGGCCGAGCACGATGTCCACGTAGGGCGCGCGCGCCGTGATCTCCGAGCCTTCCGCCTGCGCCACGCAGCCGGCCACCGCCAGCACCATCCGCTCCCCGCCCTGTTCCTTCGCCTGCTTCAGGGCGCGCAGCCGGCCGAGCTCGGAGAACAGCTTCTCCGACGCCTTCTCCCGGATGTGGCAGGTGTTGAGGATGACCATGTCGGCGCCTTCCGGCGTCTCGACGGGCACGTAGCCGAGCGGGGCCAGGACATCGGCCATGCGGCCGCTGTCATAGACGTTCATCTGGCAGCCCCAGGTCTTCACGAACAGCCTGCGGCGGCCGGGAGCGGGGGTGGTCATGGGTGAAGGAACTCCGCCGCCCCGCCCTGGTGGTGGCGGGGATCGCGCGGGGTGATGCGGAAGCGGGCTCCGCGGGTCAAGCGAGACCCGTCACAGGCGAAGCGTCGGCCGCGGGGGAATGGGGTCGGTCCTCACGCCGCGACCCTGCGGTGCGGGGCCGCGTCGGGTCAAGCGGCAACCGGCGCCGGCGGGCGCGCGGGGGGCCTGGGCGCCGGCGGCGGGGCGAGCGGCGCGACGGGCCGGTTCTGCCGCAGCGTGGCGCAGCCATCCGCCACCACCCCGGCGCAGGCCGCGGCCAGCGCCTTGCGGTCCGCATAGGATGCCGGATCGAGCGGCGCATGCAGCACGACGGTGGCGCGCGCCGAGGGCCGCCGCGCCAGGCGCCAGACATGGGTGGCGATGTCGGTGTCGCCGTACCAGGCGAAGAGCGGCCGGTCCCGCCGGCAGGCCGGCAGCCCGCCCAGGCGGTCGAACACCACGGACACCGGCTGCACGATGCGCGCCTTGTCCGCCACCGAGAGGAAGGCGCTGCGGAAGGGCAGCACGCGGCCGCCATCGCTGGTGGTGCCTTCGGGGAACAGGATCAGGCTGTCGCCGGCCGAGAGGCGTTCGCGGATGGCCTGCGCCTCGCCCTGCGTGCCGGTGCGCGTGCGGCTGACGAAGACCGTCCGGCCGAGGCGGGCCACGGTGCGGATCACCGGCCAGGTCCCGACCTCCCGCTTCGCCACGAAATTCGCCTCGAGCGCGGAGGCGAGGACGGGGATGTCGAGCCAGGAGGAATGGTTGGACACGAAGAGCACCGAGGCGCCCGTCGCCGCTTCCCCCACCACCTGCACCTTGAGGCCGAGCAGCCGGCACAGCACCGCGTGGTAGATCCGCGCGAAGGCCACATGGCCGCGCCCGGGCAGGACCAGCAGCAGCGCCTGGACGGGAATGGCGAGCAGGGTCCAGACCAGCATGCTGGCGATGCGACGCACCGCCCGCACCCGCCCGCCGAGGGGACGGATGCCGAGCACGTCGCCCCACATCGTGTCGGGGTCGGACCGCGAGAAGCTGATGGGCTTGCGCCGCCGCAGCCGGCGAGGGCGCAACGCGTCTGACGTGCTCAAGCGAACACTCGCCTCCATCCGCACATGTAAAGCGCGTCATCCGCGACAGGGCAATGAAGGGCGCGAGACGGATGGATGAAAGAAGCGGGACGGCCCGGCGTCAGCGCCCGGCGGCGCGGCGCAGCCGCGGCTTCTCGAGCGGCAGCTCGCGGTCCAGCAGCGCATGCATGGCGGCGACCGTGCGCGGGCTGAGCCGGCGGATCGCCTCTGCCAGGCGGTTCGCGAGCGCGGTGGCCTCCGGCGTCAGGCCGGCGGTGTCGACGCTGACCTTCGGGCGCGACAGGCGGGCGAGCTCCGCCAGCTCCTCCGCCTCGTCCCAGATAAGGCCGAAGAACTCGTTGACCTGGTGGACCAGGCCGGGGGACGGGCGGCCGCGGTGGCCATGCTCCAGCGCGGAGAGATAGGCGGAGGAGACCTGCAGATGCAGGGCGAGCTGCTTCAGCGTGACCTTGCGACTGCGCCGCAACTGGCGGAGGCGGGCGCCGAAGGGGGTCATGGCCCGGTGCCAACACCCCGGGGGTTACTCCGCACCCCCCGATACCCGGCGCCAACACCCCGGAGAGGGCGCGGCACCCCCCGATACCCGGCGCTGACACCCCGGGGGGTGCTCCGCACCCCCCGATACCCCCCGGCCAAGGGCCGAAAGGCCCCTGGACCCCGAGAGTGCGGGCGCGCTGCGATGCGACGGGGGCACACCACTCCCTCTCCCCCCAGCGGGGGGAGAGGGTTGGGGTGAGGGGGGCCGGCCCAGCCGCCCCACCCGCTCACCCCTTCCCCCGGCGCTTGCGCAGCAGCAGGTTCACCGCCCCCGTGTTGCTGGGATCCGGATGCGCCGCCCCCAACAACAACGGCCGGATGTCGGGCGCATTCAGCCAATGCGGCAATTCCCGCCGCAAGACGCCGCCCTCCGGCGCCGGGCCCTTGCCGGTCACCACCGTCACCCGCCGCACTCCGTCCAGCACCGCATCCCGCATGAAGGCGCGCAGCCGGGCATGCGCATCCGCCACCCGCATCCCATGCAGGTCGAGCGTGCGTTCCGACCTCTGGTCCGCCCGCCGCAGCTCCCGCCACCGCCGCCGATCGAGCCCCCCCGGCTGCTCGCCCACCTTCAGCTCCGGATGCGGCTTCGGCCGGGCGGAAGCCTGGGTGGAGGGCAGCGGCAACGGCTTCGACCCGGCCTCCGGCGCCGGCGCGGCCGGCGGCTCGGGCGAAGGCGGCGCGGCTTGGCCGAACAGCGGCAGCACGCCCTTCGTGTATTCGTGCCACAGCGCCAGGTCGTGCCGGCTCAGTCCCCGTGCCCGATGGCGTCCCATCGCATGCGCCCGCCGCCGCGCCCCGACCCGCGCTCAGTCGCCCGGCGCGGCGGGGCCGCCGGGCTGGGACACGGCCTCGGCGCGGGCCTGCTCGGGGCTGGCCATGCGCGGCGCCTTCTCGTCCTCCACCAGCAGGATGTGCAGGCGGCGGGGGCCATGCGCGCCGAGCTCCAGCGTCTGCTCGATGTCGGCCGAGCGCGAGGGACCGGTGACCAGCATCAGGTTGCGCGGCATGAAGCCGCCGGAGAGCGGGTCCTGCCGTTCCGCCCGCAGCCTGTCCCACGCTTCCTCATAGGCGCCGACGATGCGCGACGCGCGCAGCAGCACGATCTCGGTGTCCGGCAGCAGGTTCAGCGTGGCGGGGCGCACCGGGTCGGAGGGGAAGAACAGCGTCCCCGTCTCCGCCACCCCGGCCCAGGC
Organism: Acetobacteraceae bacterium; assembly: GCA_027487675.1. GTDB lineage: Bacteria > Pseudomonadota > Alphaproteobacteria > Acetobacterales > Acetobacteraceae > Falsiroseomonas. The sequence goes on from JAIYDD010000216.1 coordinate 5,115, forward strand.
ATGCTGCAGCGAGACCAGATCGCCGTCGCGCGCCGCGCGGGCCTCGCGCACCAGCATGGGGCGCGCGGACCAGTCGATGCCCTCCAGCTCCGGATGCGGCGCCATCACCAGGCGGGCCGGCAGGTTCTGCGCGGCCAGGTAGTCGGCGATCGCGGCGGGCACGCCGGCGAGGTCAGGGATGCGCTCGACCGTACCGAATTCCTTCTCGACGTTGCGGATGAAGAGGGCCACCTGTTCGGGGCGCGGCAGGCGGGACCGCGCCGGGATCAGGTGGCGCGGATGGGTGGCGAGCCGCCCGTCCAGCATCGCGCGCTGGTCGGCGGGCAGCGGGCCGCGCTTCAGGCCGCGGCGGATCGCGCCGAGGATGGCGTCCTTGCTCATCGGGCGGGCTCGTGCAGGTCAAGGCGCCGCTCGATGCGCTCGATCCGGTTCTCCAGCCGGTCGAGGCGGGACGACAGCAGCGCGTAGTGGCTCGCCTGCGTGGCCGACAGGTTCGCGACCTGCTGCTCGACCGAGGTCATGCGCTGCTTCAGTTCGCGCACATCCTCGCCGATCCGGTCCACCTTCTCGTCGAGCCGGCGGAGGTAGACGAGCATCAACTGCTCCGGCTGGTCGCTCATCGCCCCGCGCCCCGCGTCTTGGCGTAGCGCTGCATGAAGGTGCCGCCGGGCTCCGGCGCCGGCAGGTCCCGCCCCTCGGTCCAGCCGCCGGCGAGCGGCAGCGACCGGAACGCGCCCTTGCCGCGGCCGAGCAGCGACAGCGCGCCCATCGCCGCCCGCGTCGCCAGCCGATAGGCCGAGGGCCGCTTCGCGAACCAGGCCCAGATGCCGAGATTCGACCGGATGCCGGCAGGCGTCAGGTGGCGCTCGAACTCGCGTTCGCGCCAATGGCGCATCAGCTTGGGCAGCGGGATCTTCACCGGGCAGACGCTCTCGCACTTGCCGCAGAAGGTGGAGGCATTGGGCAGGTGGCCGGCCTTGTCCACGCCGACCAGGCTGGGCGTCAGCACGCTGCCCATCGGCCCCGGATAGACCCAGCCATAGGCATGCCCGCCCACCGCGCCATAGACCGGGCAGTGGTTCATGCAGGCGGCGCAGCGGATGCAGCGCAGCATCTCCTGGAACTCGGTGCCGATCATGTTGGACCGGCCATTGTCGATGAGGACGACGTGGTATTCCTCCGGCCCGTCCAGGTCGCCCTGGCGCCGCACGCCGGAGGAGAAGGTGGTGTAGACCGAGAAATCCTGGCCCGTGGCGGACCGCGCCAGCAGGCGCAGCAGGGACGTCGCGTCCTCCAGCGTCGGCACCATCTTCTCGATGCTGGCCAGCGCGATGTGCACGCGCGGCAGCGTCTGCGTCAGGTCGCCATTGCCCTCGTTGGTGACGATGACGGAGCTGCCGGTCTCGGCGATCAGGAAGTTGGCGCCGGTGATGCCGACATCGGCGGCCAGGAATTTCTGGCGCAGCCGGGTGCGGGCTTCCGTCAGGATGTCGCGGCGTTCGTGGAAGACGCGGTTCGGGTCGAGGTCGGTGTGGGCGCGGCGGAAATCGGCTTCCCAGTCTTCCCGGTTCAGGTGGAAGGCGGGCGCGATGATGTGGCTCGGGTGCTCGTGCCGCAGCTGGATGATGTATTCGCCGAGGTCGGTCTCGACCGGCGTGATGCCATGCGCTTCCAGGTGGTCGTTGACGCCGATCTCCTCGGAGATCATCGACTTGCCCTTGGTGACGGTGCGCGCGCCGGCCTTGCGGCAGATCTCCAGCACCGCGGCGCGGGCTTCGTCCGCCGTGCTGCACCAGTGCACCACGCCGCCATTGCGTTCGACATTGGCGGCGTAGACCTCGAGGTAGTGGTCGAGATTCGCCAGCGTGTGGTTCTTGATGTCGCGGCCGATGTCGCGCAGCGCCTCGAATTCCGGCAGGGCGGCGACGGCGGCGGCGCGGCGCTGCAGGAAGGCGCCCTTGGCCTTGCCGAGCGCCTTCTGGAGGCCGGCATTGTCGAGCGCCTCGGCGGCGTTGCGCTTGAAGGCGGGGGAGGTGATCTGGACCATCGATGTTACCTTCCCATTGACGTAAAGGTTGAGGCGCCCTTGACCCGCTGGATGCCAGCAGCGTCTAAAGATGTGGTGGAAGGCCCTTTACGATCGCGCAGCCAATAATTAGTCTCACAGCATAGCACGTTGGGAGAGCGAGTCACCATGGGCGAAGAATGGGGAGACGCCGCACTGCTGAGGCGTTTCGCTGCCGCTGTAGAGCAGAAAAAGGCTCAAAAAACGACTGACCAGCTGATTGAAGGCATTTCGCGTAGCCTTCGTGAGGCTGCTGGAGTTCGGCCTCTCCCTGGAGACGCGCGCGCTTCGCTTAGGGTCAGAACTAACCAGAAGATTCTTGTAGCGCTAATCACGTTGAGTGCCCAGGGAGGTTGAAATGTCGTACCCACCCGATAGGAGAAAGCCGAGCGCTTCTGTTGCCCGAAAGCGCTTTACGAAGCGTGCTACCACCGAAATTTCAACGGTGATCTCGCACATATATCAAGTTAACAATATTCCGTTGAGGGCCGATGTGCGAAGCAGTATTTCACGCCAAGCTTCAGCAATCGCACGTGAGCTCCTCGCGGAAATCTCTGCTGGCGCTATCGTTTTCGGTGCACCTAAGGTTCCAGATGGCGAGCTACTAGAGTTGGTCGTTTCTCACACCGAGAACTTAGTGGATGCCGGTTCACTCGCGCCGAACCGCGAGTTCATGCGCCGCATCGCAGATAAGTGAGTCCTGGGTGACGACCGCATCGCCTTGCTCTTTGCTGTTGATGTTTGCGTTTACTGTTTTTTTGGGTGGTTTTCAGATCGGCACTTTTCCGATCAAGTGGGAGACGTTGCTGCGAATCCGGCACATCCCGTTCGCGAGACTTGCTTTCTTTTCGGTTCCGCTGGTGCCTGTCGCTGCAACTGTGTTGGACCAGGTGGAAGGCGCCGGAGTTCTGGTCGAGCTCGGAGAGGTGCTGCCGCTGCTCTACTTTAGTTCGGTCATGTTTACGTTCGGCGCCATTGCAACTGAGTTGTTAATACCCGCCATGATTAAGCAGCATGGTGACATTGATCGGTACCGTGCTTTTGTCAATGAGCGCGCAGTTGCGCTGTGTACGGCGGTGACGTTATCACGACCTCGCGGCGCCGCTAGCGTTCCCACCTCTCCGGCTATACGCGGCGATAGCTATCTAATTCGCCTCGCTGCTGCCAAGGTTGCTATGGACGAAGAAGAGGCCTTTGACGAAGTCGAAGAAGAATTGCGGCACACGGTTCGCGAGGTGCTTACGGAGACAAGGCAAAATTGGGAGCACGCTAATGCTGAATCTCCGTTTGAACGCGCAATCATCTGTATAGTCTTTAGTATCTCGCTCATAGGAGCGTCTTGGACTACGCTAATTGCGGCACCGATGCGAGTATTCGAATTTGTCTCCAAAACCTAGAGGGCAGTTCTGGCTACTCCCTCCGAATCGAGCATTGATAAAAAATGCTCAATAACCGCCGACGACAGAACTTCCTGCACCTGCTGACTTGAGAGCAAACAATTGTCGCTCGAGAGCGCGGACGAGAGTTCGGAGGCAAGCTCGAGTGTTTGAGTCGCAACGCGGTCCGCAGCATCTTTCGGAACCGCTATGTTGCGTGACTCGCCAATCCGAACGAGCAACATGGCCAAATCGTCAACAGATGTGCCCGCCGCTCTTTTCATCGGGGTTTCTCCACAGACTTGATTGTTGATCGCTAGCCCACAGATCCTTTGCCCTCGACATCTCTCATTGATGCCTCAACGAAATCCAGGACGATCTTCCTGGCGGCGACCGCGGTGTCAAGATGCTGCGCTTCCGCCCACGTCCGTATCGACAGGAACTCCGCCTCAGTGAGAGAGAGGCACACCCGCCGCTCTCGTTTCGTCCCATCAGCCTTTAGCGCAGACATGTGAACCGCCTCATCCGGAGGGTCCGCGCACTCACTCGCGATTCCTTTGGAGATTCTTACAGAATCTCTCCGATTCTGCAAAGCACAAAATCAGCGAGGTTGAAGGCGTTGGACCTTGTCATGCGCCTTTCGTCCCCCCGATCGGCGCGACCTGGTCCGTCACGCCCGCCAGCACTTCGGCCACGTGGCGCACCTTCACCGCCGAGCCCTCGCGTCGCAGCTTGCCCGCCATGTTCAGCAGGCAGCCCATGTCGCCGGCCAGCAGCGTGTCCGCGCCGCTCGCCTGCACCTGCGCCGCCTTGTCGCCCACCATGCGGGTCGAGATGTCGGGGTACTTCACGCAGAAGGTGCCGCCGAAGCCGCAGCAGACCTCGGCATCCTCCAGCTCGCGCAGCGCCAGGCCCTCGACGCTGCCCAGCAGCCGGCGCGGCTGCGCCTTGATGCCCAGCTCCCGCAGGCCGGAGCAGCTGTCGTGGTAGGTGACGATGCCGTCGTAGCGCGCCTGCACGGCCTGCATCCCCATCACGTCGGACAGGAACGACACCAGCTCATGCGTCTTGGCGCCGAGCGCATCGGCCTTGCCGCGGTACTGCGGGTCCGCCTCCTCGAACAGCGCCGGGAAATGGTGCGCGATCATGCCGCCGCAGGAGCCCGACGGCACCACGGTGTAGTCGTAGGGCAGGAAGGCATCGATCACCGCGCGGGCGAGGTCCTGCGCGGTGCGCCGGTCGCCGGTGTTGTAGGCGGGCTGGCCGCAGCAGGTCTGCACCTCCGGCACCACCACCTGGCAGCCGGCCTGCTCCAGCAGCTTGATGGCCGCGAAGCCGACCGAGGGCCGGTAGAGGTCCACCAGGCAGGTGACGAAGAGCGCGACGCGGGGCGTCCCGTTGGGGCGGGTCTGCTGCATGCGGGTAACCTAGGGCCTGCCCGGCCATTCGGGGAGGGTGCGAATAGGATCGCCTCTCCGGGGATGGGGCGGCCCGCCATGCCGGCGGGCCGCACCGGTCCGGGTCACTCGGCCCGGATGTTCGCCGCGCGCACCACCTCGCCCCAGCGGGCGTGGTCGCGGCGCGCCGTCTCGGCCAGCTGCTCGGGCGTGCCGCCGCCCGGCTCGTCGCCGCGGCTGGTCATGCG
>JAIYDD010000189.1 GCA_027487675.1 Acetobacteraceae bacterium
CACGAAGATCTTCGGAGTAGGGCCGCATTCAGGCTGGCCTCCAACGCCCAGCCCGAAGCTTGAATCAGAAATCAGCCCGCGCCGGAATCCCGATTCAACCTAAAGACAGCGTGCTCTAAGCCGCCGCTTGACACCTGTCCGGCTCCAGGGGCCCATTGCACCGGCCGCGCCGGGACGGCGGCGACCGCCCGGCGCGGCGACGCCGCAGGCCGTGCCCTGGGCGGGCTTGCGAGCAGGGCACGACGGCGTTTAATCTCATTCAAATCACCGACGGGACCAGCCGCTCGCGATGAAACCCGCCGCCTTTGCCTACCACGCGCCGGGCACGCTGGCGGACGCCGTCGCGCTGCTCGGCGAGCACGGCGAGGATGCGCGGGTGCTGGCCGGCGGCCAGAGCCTGGTGCCTGCCATGGCCTTCCGCATGGCGCGGCCCGCCGTGCTGGTCGACATCAACCGCATCGCCGCGCTGGCGCGGGCCGAGGCCGAAGGCGGCGCGCTGCGCATCGGCGCGCTGGCCCGCCACGCCTGGTTCGAGCGGCCGGTCGTCGCGGGGCCGCTCGGCGGTTTCCTCGCCCATGTCGCGCGGCACATCGCGCATGCGCCGATCCGCATGCGCGGCACCTTCTGCGGCAGCCTGGCGCATGCCGACCCGGCCTCCGAATGGTGCGCCGTCACGCTCGCGCTCGGCGGCAGCATGGTGCTGGCGGGGCCGGGCGGCACGTCGCGGCAGGTGCCGGCGGAGGCGTGGTTCCAGGGCGTCTTCACCACCGCGCTGCGCCCGGGCGAGGTGCTGGCCGAGGTCCGGCTGCCGCTGCCCGGCCCCGATGACCGCCACGGCTTCGCCGAGTTCAGCCGCCGCGCCGGCGATTTCGCCCTGGCCATGGCGGCCGTGTCGCTGCGGATGGAAGGGCGCGTGGTGCGCACCGCCCGCATCGCGCTCGGCGCCGTCGCCGGCACGCCGCTGCTGGCGCGCGGCGCGGCGCGCGCGCTGGCCGGCCAGACGCTGACGGACGCCGCGATCCGCGCCGCCGCCGCCGCGGCCGCTTCCGAATGCGACCCGCAGGACGACATCCACGCGCCCGCCGAATATCGCCGCGACCTGGTGCGCGCGATGGTCCGCCGCGCCCTGGTGCAGGCGGCGGCATGACCGGCTGGGTCGGGCGCAGCCTGCCGCGCATCGAGGATCCCGCGCTGCTGCGCGGCGAAGCGGCCTTCACCGCCGACCTTGCCATCGGCGCGCGCGCCGTGCGCTTCCTGCGCAGCCCGGTCGCCGCCGGCCGGATCGCGGCGCTGCGCCCGCCGCCCGACATGCCGCCGGGCGCGCTGTTCGTCACCGCCGCCGACCTGCCGGAGGCCGGCCCGATCCGCCCCATGCTGCACCGCTTCGACTACCGCGCGGTGGAACAGCCCGTGCTGCCGCGCGAGAGGGTGCATTTCGCCGGCCAGCCTGTCGCCGCCCTGGTCGCGCCGACGGCGGAGATGGCCGAGGACCTGCTCGACGAGGCGGTGTTCGAGGTGGAGGCGGAGGAAGCGGTGGTCGACCTCGACGCCGCGCTGCGCCCCGGCGCGCCGCTGGTCCATGCCGTCGCACCGGGCAACGTCGCGGTGGAAGGCGCGCTGCGCCAGCCCGGCGTGGAGGCGGCCTTCGCGCAGGCCCATCGCGTGGTGGAATTCGCCTTCCGCTCCGGCCGGCAGAACGCCACGCCGATGGAAACCCGCGGTGGCCTCGCCGCCTTCGACCGTGCGACGGGCCGCGTGCGGCTCACCGCCTCCTGCCAGATGCCGCATGCGCTGCGCAGCGGCATCGCGGAGGTGCTGGGCATGCCGGAAGCCGATCTGCAGGTGGTCGCGCCGCATGTCGGCGGCGGCTTCGGGCAGAAGATGGCGCTGTTCCCGGAATACCCGGTGCTGGTCTGGCTGGCGCGCCGCCACCGCGGCAGCTTCGCCTGGATCGAGGACCGCAACGAGAACCTCACCGCCTCCGCCCACAGCCGCGACCAGCGGCACGCGCTGCGCGCCGCCTTCGACGCGGAGGGCCGGCTGCTCGCGCTGGAGGCCGAGATCCTCGCCAATGTCGGCGCCTTCTCCACCTGGCCGGTGACCTGCGGCGTGGAGCCGCTGATGGCCTTCGCCGAATATCCCGGCCCCTACAAGGTTCCGGCCTATGCCGCGCGCGCGCGCGGCGTGCTGACCAACACCTGCACCATGGCGCCCTATCGCGGCGTGTCGCGCCCCGTCATCACCTTCGGCATCGAGCGGCTGATGGACCGCGCCGCCGCCGCGCTCGGCATGGACCGCATCGCGATCCGCCGGCGCAACCTGGTGGACAGCTTCCCCTACCGCACCGCCACCGGCATGACGCTCGACGAGGCGTCCTATGTCGAGGCGCTGGATGCCGCCGCCGCGCTGGCCGACATCCCCGGCTTCCGCGCCCGCCAGCAAGCGGCGCGCGCGGACGGCCGGCTGCTCGGCCTCGGCGTCTCGGTGTTCAACGAACGCACCGGCTACGGCACGCCCGCCTTCGCCGCGCGCGGCATGGGCATCGTGCCGGGCTACGAGGTGGTGGACATCGCCATGACCCCGACAGGTGAGGTGGAGGCGCGCATCGGCGCCTCGCCGCACGGGCAGGGGCTGGCCACCGCGCTGTCGCAGATCATCGCCGACCGGCTGGGCATGCAGCCCGGCCAGGTGCGCATCGTCGCCGGCGACACCGACCGCACGCCCTATGGCTGGGGCACCTTCGCCAGCCGCTCCGCCGTGATCGGCGGCGGCGCCTGCCAGCTGGCCGCAGACCGCCTGGCGGAACGCCTGCGTGCCGCCGCGGCGAAGGTGCTGCAGACGACGCCGGCGCAGGTCACGCTGCGCGACGGCCAGGCCTTCGGCGCCAACGACGCCTCCCTCCCGCTGGCCGAGCTGGCGCGGCTGGCGCATTGGCGCAGCGACCTGTTCGAGGGCTTCAGCCTGGCCGAGACCGCCGCCTACGACCCGGGCGGCACCTTCTCCAACGCCTGCCACGTGGCGGAGGTCGAGGTGGACCCCGAGACCGGCGGCGTGCGCATCCTGCGCTACCTCGTCGTCGAGGATGCCGGGCGCATCATCAACCCGATGATCGCCGACGGCCAGGTGCGCGGCGGCATCGCGCAGGGCATCGCCAACGCGCTGTTCGAGGAGGTGGTCTATGCCGCCGACGGCACCTGCCTGACCGGCACGCTGGCCGACTACGTCGTGCCGAGCTGCGCCGAGGTGCCGGAGATCGAGCTGCACCACATGGAGACGATCAGCCCCGCCACGGTGACCGGCGCCAAGGGCCTGGGCGAGGGCGGCGCCATCGGCGCGCCGGCCGCGATCTGCAACGCGGTCAGCGACGCGCTCGCGCATCTCGGCGTGGACGTCGCGGAATTCCCGGCCACGCCGCCGCGCATCCGCGCCCTGGTCCGCGCCGCCGAGGCATCCATCGAGGCCCGCCCATGACCGAGCCGATCCCCGCAACCCGCACCCGGCGGGCCGCGCGATGAAGGTCGCCTTCACCGTCAACGGCGCGCCGCGCGAGGCCGAGGTGGAGCCGCGCCGCACGCTGGCCGACATGCTGCGCGAGGAATGCGGGCTGACCGGCACGCATCTCGGCTGCGAGCACGGCGTCTGCGGCGCCTGCACCGTGCTGCTGGATGGCGCGCCGGTGCGCGCCTGCCTGATGTTCGGCGTGCAGGCCGAAGGTGCGGCGATCCGCACCGTGGAAGGACTGGCCGCGCCCGACGGCACGCTGAACGCGCTGCAGCGCGCCTTCCAGGCCCATCACGGCCTGCAATGCGGCTTCTGCACGCCGGGCTTCCTGATGCTGGCAACCTGGCTGCTGGAACGGCCGGATAAGCTGGACGAGGACACGATGCGCCACGTGCTGTCCTCCAACATCTGCCGCTGCACGGGCTACCAGGGCATCCTCGCCTCGGTGCGCGCGGCCGCGCAGGAGCTGGGCCGGTGGGCGGGATAGGCGCCCGCCTCGCGCGGATCGAGGACCCGCCGCTGCTGCGCGGCGAGGGCCGCTTCGCCGCGGACCTGAACCTGCCGGGCCAGCTGCACATGCGCGTGGTGCGCGCCGGGATCGCGCATGGCGTGCTGCGCGGCGTGGATCTCTCCGCCGCGCTGGCGCTGCCCGGCGTGGTCGCGGCCTGGACGGCGGCCGAGCTGGAGGGCATCCCGCCGATCGGCTTCCGCCAGATGGTGGTGGGCGGGCTGCTGGCCTATCGCCAGCCCGTGCTGGCGCGCGACCGCGTGCGCTACGTGGGCGAGCCCGTCGCGGTGATCTTCGCCGACGACCCCTATGTCGCCGAGGATGCCGAGGAACTCGTCCTCGCCGAGATCGAGCCGCTGCCCGTGCTGCTGAGCGCCGCCGATCCGCCGGGCGATTTCGACGGCACGCACGGCACCGAATCGGCGGTGGTGGTGAAGGCCTATGGCGACCTCGGCGCCGCCTTCGCCGCCGCCGCGCATGTGGTGGAGATGGACCTCTCGGTCGGCCGGCACAGCGGCGTGCCGATGGAGACCCGCGGCGGGCTGGCGGAGATCGAGCCCGGCAGCGGCATCCTGCGCCTGCACGGCGCGGCCAAGGTGCCGCACGCCAACCGCAACGCCATCGCGGCGATGCTCGGCCTCGACCCCGCGCGCATCCACCTGCACGAGGGCCATGTCGGCGGCGGCTTCGGCATCCGCGGCGAGCTCTACCCGGAGGACGTGCTGCTCTGCCTCGGCGCGCTCAGGCTCGGCCGGCCGGTGAAGTGGATCGAGGACCGGCGCGAGCACCTGATGGCCGCCAACCATTCGCGCGACCAGCGCCACCGCATCCGCGCCGCGGTCGATGCGCAGGGCGTGGTGCTGGGGGTGGAGGCGGAGTTCTGGGTGGACCAGGGCGCCTATGTGCGCACCCATGCGGTGACGGTGCCGGACCTGGCGGCGGCGATGCTGCCCGGCCCCTATCTCTTCCCCGCCTTCCGCGCCACCGCGCATCAGCGCCTCACCAACAAGACGCCGGCCGGCACCTATCGCGCGCCCGGTCGCTACGAATCCTCCTTCGTGCGCGAGAGGCTGATGGACGCGGTGGCCGACCGGCTGGGGATGGACCGCGTCGCGGTGCGGCGCGCGAACCTGATCCCGGCTTCCGCCATGCCCTTCGACCGCGGGATCGACGCGCTCGGCACGCCGCTGGTCTACGATTCCGGCGACTATGCGCGGCTGCTCGACAGGCTGCTGGCGGCGGTCGGCTACGAGGCGCTGCAGGCCGGCCTGGCGGCGCGCCGCCAGGCGGGGGAGATGGTGGGCCTCGGCCTTGCCTTCTTCGTCGAGAAGAGCGGCCTCGGCCCCTTCGACGACGTGCGGATCGAGCTCGACCGCGAGGGCGGGGCGGAGGTGATCACCGGCGTCGCCTCGATCGGCCAGGGGGTGGAGACGGCGCTCGCGCAGATCCTGTCGGACGTGCTGGGCCTGCCGCCGGCGCGCATCCGCGTGGTGCACGGCCAGACCGACCGCATCGCGCGCGGCATGGGCGCCTTCGCCACGCGCGTCACGGTGATGACCGGCAGCGCCATCGCCATCGCCGGCGCGAGGCTGCGGGCGACGCTGCTGGCGCGCGCCGCGGCGCTGCTGCAACGGCCGGCCGCCGCGCTCCGCCTGCGCGACGGCGAGGCGCGGGCCGAGGACGGGTCGGGTGCCGCGATCCCGCTCGGCGCGCTGGTCGCCGCCTGCCTGGAGGGCAGCGACGCCGCGCGGCTGGTGGAGGAAGGCTCCTTCCAGTCGGGCCACATGACCTATCCCTACGGCATCCACATGGCCGTCGCGCGGGTGGACGCCGAGACCAGCGGCGTGACGCTGGAGCGCATCATGGTCGGCTACGACATCGGCCGCGCCGTGAACCCGATGCTGGTCGAGGGCCAGATCGTCGGCGGCGCCGCGCAGGGCGTGGGCGGCGCGCTGCTCGAGGAATTCCGCTACGCGGAGGATGGCCAGCCGCTGTCGGTCACGCTGGCCGACTACCTGATGCCGAGCTGCGCCGAGATGCCGGAGGTCGCCGTGCTGATCACCGAGGACGCGCCGAGCCGCATCGGGCCGCTCGGCGTCAAGGGCGCCGGCGAGGGTGGCACCACGGCCATGGGCGCGGCCATCGCCGCGGCGGTGGATGCCGCGCTCGGCGGCCGCGTGCCGATCGACGCGCTGCCGATCACGCCCGCGCGCCTGCACGCGCTGCGCGCCGCCGCCTGTCCTGTCGCGTGATCCGCGCCGCCGGGCGTTCCGCTCTCCGGCGATCACGCGTCTTGGTTCTATCGCGTGATCTGCGCCGCCGGGCGTTCCGCTCTCCGGCGACCACGCGTCTTGGTTCTATCGCGTGATCCGCGCCTCCGAGCGTTCCGCTCTCCGGCGATCACGCGTCTTGGTTCTATCGCGTGATTCACGCCTCCGAGCGTTCCGCTCTCCGGCGATCACGCGTCTTGGTTCTATCGCGTGATTCACGCCTCTGAGCGTTCCGCTCTCCGGCGATCACGCTCGCACGCCACGCAACCGCGCGGGAAGGACCGCGCAGAAAGGGAATAGCGGGATGAAGATCGTCGACCTGTCGCACCTGATGAACGTGCACACGCCGGGCTGGGTCGGCTATGCCGGCAACCAGATGTACTACGCGCAGAACCTGCAGACGAAGATGATCGTCGCGCAGCGCATCGACAGCGCGCTGCATGTCGGCACGCATATCGACGGCGCCATGCACGGCACCGACGGCATGGGCGACATGGCGTCCTACGCGATGGACTTCCTCGTCGGGCCCGGCGCGGTGGTGGATGTGTCGCAGCACATGGACGACTGGGCGGTGATCACGCCGGCCATGCTGGAAGCCGCGCCCGTCGAGATCCGCGAGGGCGACATCCTGATCATCCACACCGGCTGGCACCGCTTCTGGGAAGGCCAGAAGCAGCAGGACCTGGTGCGCTACTTCTGCATGCATCCGGGCGGCGGCCTCGAGCTGCTGGAGTGGATGCTGCGCAAGAAGATCAAGTGGTTCGGCATCGATTGCGGCTCGGGCGACCACGCGATGAACACCTCGATCCGCATGATGCGCCCCGACCTCGCGAAGCGGTTCGAGGCGAAGGTCGGCAAGAGCTGCGAGGAGTTCTTCGGCACCTTCGAATACCAGCACAGCAAGTCCGGCCGCCTGGTGCAGGACAACATCTTCCCGTTCCACAGCTGGGCCTTCGACCGCGGCCTGATCCACGCCGAGAATGTCGGCGGCGACATCGAGCTGATGCTGAACCAGCGCTGCCTCATCGGCGCCTTCCCCTGGCGCTACGAAGGGCTGGAAGCCTGCCCCTGCCGCATCCTCTGCATCCAGGACGCGGGCGAGACGGTGGAGGCGGTGGGCAACGTCGCCAAGGCGATCTTCGGCCGCCGCGCCGGCTGAGCGCGCGCGGGCCTGTCCGCGGCGGAACCGCCGGGCGGTTCCGCCGCGGCGCCGGTCAGCCCGCGCCGCGCATCCGCCAGAGCGCGTGGCGCAGCAGGTCGCCCTTGTCGCGCCGCCAGCAGCGCAGCGCGTCGTAGCCATCATGCTGCAGGCAGATGTTGCAGGACACGCAGTCCAGCGCGCCGCGCCGGCCGGCGGCCAGCTGCTTCGGGAAGTCGGGCTCCCGCACGAAGGGACGGGCGAAGGAGAGGAAATCGGCCTCGCCCGCCGCCAGCACCTCGGCCATCACGTCGGTGTCGCGCAAGCCGCCGACCAGGATGATCGCCTTGTCGGGCGCCACGCGCCGCAGCGCCCGCGCCAGCGGCCGGTAGTAGCCCTGCGGCGCCGGGGCGGACCACAGCCGCGGCGCCACCAGATCGCCCATCGCGCGCGCCAGGCCGAGCCCGACATAGGGCCGGATGTTGTCGCGATAGGACGCCATCAGGTTGAGGCTCGGCTCGAAGCCGTCCAGCCCGCGCGCCGTCAGCGCCGCGGCGCGCGCCAGGCCTTCCTCCTCCGTCATCCCGCCGGCGATGGAATCGCGCAGGCCGAAGCGCGCCGTCACCGGCATGTCCGGCCCGACCGCGGCGCGCACCGCATCGAGCACGGCGATGAAGAACCGCCCCCGCCGCGCCGCGTCCCCGCCCCATGCGTCGTCGCGCCGGTTGGTCAGCGGCGAGGCGAATTGCGAGATCAGGTAGCCATTCCCGCCATGCAGGTGGATGCCGTCGAAGCCGGCTTCCGCCGCGCGTCGCGCGGCCGCGCCGAAATCCGCGACGATCGCCGCGACCTCGGCGGCGGGCAGTTCGCGCGGCACGCCCGGATAGATCGCGCTCGGGATGCCGGAGGGCGCGGGCGGCGTGACGCCCGGCATCATGGTCTGGCTGCCGGCATGCGACAGCTCGGCGAAGATGCGCGCGCCGCCCTCATGCACGCGCGCGGTCAGGCGGCGCAGGCCGGGGATGAAGCGATCCGCGTGCAGCGCGATCTGGCGCGGCGTGCATTGCCCGTCGGCGCGCACATGGATGTGGCCGGTGAGCAGCAGCCCCGCGCCGCCATCGGCCAGCGCGCCGTAGAATCGCACCAGCGCGTCGGTGACCGTCCCGTCCTCCGCCGCCATGGTCTCGGAGGTGGAGGCGCGCACCAGGCGGTTGCGCAGCGCGAGCCCGCCGATGCGCCCCGGCCGGAGATAGGGCGCGTCCTGCGGCGCCTCGGCGATCGTCGTCACGGAACATCCCATCGCGGGGGGAAGCCCGCGGCGGGCCGGGCCGTGCCCGAACCGCCGCGGTGCAGGCCGGCGGCCGGCTTCAGCCGCGCACGCCGATCAGGTCGATCTCGACGCGCGTGCCCTCCACCAGCAGGCCGCTGCAGCCGATGGTCGAGCGCGGCGGCGGATTCCTGAAGTAGCGCTTCCACACCGTGTCGAAGCCGTGGAAGTCGGCCAGGTCCGTCATGAAGACCTGCGCCTTCACGACGTTGTCGAGCGAGCTGCCGGCGGCCTCGAAGGTGTTCTTCAGGTTCTTCAGCACGTACTCGGTCTGCAGCTCGATGTCGGAGCCGTAGTAGGGGAAGCCGGGCTTCTTCCGCGCCTCCGGCGGCACGCCGGTCCTGTAGTCGCTGGCGATCTGGCCGGCGGCGAAGACGTGGTCGCCCATCACGAAGGCTTCGGAGTAGTTCGCCAGCGGCCGCGGATTGGCCGGCGAGGCGACGACCTCGTGCTGCATGCCCGGGCCGGGGACGTAGCCGGTCAGGTCGATCTCGATCAGCGTGCCCTCGATCAGCAGCCCGGTGGTGCCGATCGTGCTGCGCGGCGGCGGCACCTTGAAGTAGCGCTTCCACACCGTGTCGAAGCCGTGGAAGTCGTTGAGGTCGGTGAGGAAGACCTGCGCCTTCAGCACGTGGTCGAGCGAGCTGCCCGCCGCCTCGAAGGTGTTCTTCATGTGGCGCAGGATGTAGTCCGTCTGCAGCTCGATGTCCGAGCCGTAGAAGGGGAAGCCGGGCTTCTTGCGCGCTTCCGGCGGCACGCCGGTGCGGAAGTCCGATGCCAGCTGGCCCGCGGCGTAGACCAGGTTGCCGACGCGGATCGCCTCGGAATAGTTCGCCAGCGGCTTCGGGTTGTCCGAGGTGATGACCTCGTGCTGCATGCCCGGGCCGGGCACGTAGCCGGTCAGGTCGATCTCCACCAGCGTGCCCTCGACCAGCAGGTCGGTGCAGCCGATGGTGGTGCGCGGCGGCGGCACCTTGAACCAGCGCCGCCACACCGCGTCGAAGCCCGCGAAGTCGCGCAGGTCCTTCAGGAAGACCTGCGCCTTCACGACATGGTCGAGCGAGCTGCCCGCCGCCTCGAAGGTGTTCTTCAGGTGGCGGAGGATGAATTCCGTCTGCAGCTCGATGTCGGAGCCGTAGAACGGGAAGCCCGGGCGCTTGCGCGCCTCGGGCGGGACCCCGGTCTGGAAATCGCTGGCCAGCTGGCCGGCCGCGAAGACCATGTTCCCGAACCGGAACGCCTCGTTGTAGTTGGCGAGCGGGCGTGGATTGTCCGACCGGATGATCTCGATGGGCATGGCGTGTCCTTCCCCCGGCAATTCAGGCGCGCGCGTTGGTCTCGCGGCCGTTCACGATGCGCACGACATGCGTCACCAGCGTCGGGTCGCCGAACTGGTCGTAGCGGAACGGCCCGCGCACGCTGTTGAAGTCGGTCTGCCGGATCGCGTCGCGCACCGGCTGCCGGTCGGCGCTGCGGGCGCGCAGGATGGCGTCGCAGGCGATGGTCGCCGCGTCGAAGGCCTGGGCGTGCGTCATGTCGGCCGGCTTGTTGTAGGCCTGGCGGATGGCGGCCATGAAGCGCTCGGCTTCCGCGCCCGATGCGGTGGCGGGGCTGAAATGCGTCGCGTAGATCACGCCGTTCGCCGCCTCGCCCGCCAGTTCCAGGTAGGCGGGCGGCGCCACGCCGTCCGAGCCGTAGATCTGCAGGCCGAGCTGCACCTGCCGCGCCTGGCGCAGGATCAGCGCGCCCTCGGCATAGCGTGACCAGTCGATCATCGCGTCGGGCTGGCTCGCGCGGATGCGCGTCAGCTGCGCGGTGAAGTCGATGTCGCCGCGGCTGTAGCGTTCCTCGGCCGTGATGCTGAAGCCGCGCGCGCGGCCGAATTCGACGAAGCTGTCGAAGCCGCCCTTGCCGAAATCGTCGTTGACGTAGAGGAAGCCGAAGCGGCGATGCGTCGGGTGCTTCTCGGCGATGAAGTCGACCAGGTCGGAGACCAGCTTGCGGTCGGGCACGGCGGAGCGGAACACCCAGGGGTTGCCCTGGCGCGTGATGCGCTGCGCGGTCGCGCTGATGGTGATCTGCGCCACCTCCTCGTCGCGCAGCACCTGCGCCGCGGCCAGGCTCGCCGGGCTGCTGACGCTGCCGAGCACGAGCGAGACGCGGTCGCGGCTGGCGAAGCGGCGGGAGATGTTCGCCGCCTCCTCCGGCCGGCCGGCATCGTCGCCGTGCATCACCTCGATCCGCCGGCCGAGCAGGCCGCCGGCGCGGTTGCGCTGGTCGACGACGAGGTCGATCGCCTCGCGCATGCTGATGCCGAAGGCGGCCGCGTTGCCGGAATACGGCCCGACGGCGCCGATCCTGATGGCGTCGCGGCTCTGCGCGACGGCCAGGGCCGGTGCGGCCAGCGCGCCCGCGCCGGCGAGCAGAAGCGTCCTGCGTGTGGTCGTCATGAAGCCTGTTCCCCTCCTGTTGTCTCGGCCATGGCGGGACGGGCAGGCGGCCCGGCCGTCTTGGCGCCGAGGTAGCTGGCCCGCACATGCGGGTCCGTCAGAAGCGATGCGGCGGGCCCGGTCATGGTGACCACGCCGGTTTCCATGACGTAGCCGCGGTCGGCGAGGCGCAGCGCGAGGTTGGCGTTCTGCTCGACCAGCAGCACGGTGATGCCGGCGTCGCGGAAGGCGCGCACCGCCTTCATCACCTCGGTCACCACCAGCGGCGCGAGGCCGAGCGAGGGCTCGTCGAGCATCAGCATGCGCGGGCGCGCCATCATGGCGCGGCCGAAGGCGAGCATCTGCTGTTCGCCGCCCGAGAGCGTGCCGCCGGCCTGGCGGCGGCGTTCCTTCAGCCGGGCGAAGCGGCCATAGACCTCTTCCAGCCGGTTGCGGATGTCGGCGCGGCTGCCGGGGGCGAGATGCGCGCCGATGCGCAGGTTCTCCTCCACCGTCAGCTCGGGGAAGACGCGGCGGCCTTCGGGCACCTGCACCAGGCCGAGCGCGACGATGCGGTCCGGCGTCAGCCCGGCGATCGAATTTCCCTCGAACACGATCTCGCCGCCGCGCGGCGCGAGCAGGCCGGAGATGGTGCGCAGCGTCGTGCTCTTCCCCGCGCCGTTGGCGCCGATCAGCGTCACGATCTCGCCCTGCCGGACCTCGAGCGAGACGCCGCGCAGGCAGGTGACGTCGTCGTAGCCGGCGGTGACGCCGTTCAGGGTCAGCATGCGGCCGCTTCCGCTTCCGGCTCGGCCGTGTCGCGGCCGAGATAGGCTTCGATCACCTGCGGGTCCGCCTGGATCTCGGCCGGCGTGCCATGCGCCAGGCGCCGCCCGTAGTTCAGCACCGTCACCTCGTCGCAGACGGTCATGACGACGTCCATGTGATGCTCGACCAGGATCACCGCCGTGCCGCTGTCGCGGATGCGCGCGATCAGCTCGACCAGGCCCGCCGCCTCCGTCTCGTTGAGGCCCGCCGCGGGCTCGTCCAGCAGCACCACGCGCGGCGCGCAGGCGATGGCGCGCGCGATCTCGAGCAGCCGGCGATGGCCATAGGCCAGCGTTCCCGCCGGCGTCCGCGCCTGCGAGGACAGGCCGACGAAGGCCAGCGCCGCCGCGGCGCGCTCGGCGATCATCGCTTCTTCCCGCCGCTGGGCGGGCGTGCGGAACAGCGCGGCGAAGATGCCGGCGCGCGTGTCCGCATGCATGCCGATCGCAACGTTCTCGATCGCCGTCATCTCCGGGAACAGCTTGAGGTTCTGGAAGGTGCGCCGGATGCCGAGCCGCGCGCGCTGGTGGTCGCGCAGCGCCGTGATCTCCGCCCCCGCCAGCGCGAAGCGGCCGGCATTGGGCGGCAGCACGCCGGCGATCAGGTTGAGGAAGGTCGTCTTGCCGGCGCCGTTCGGGCCGATCAGCCCGTGCACGGAGCCCGGGCGCAGCACGAGGTCTACGCCATCGACGGCCGTCAGCCCGCCGAAGCGGCGCGTGACGCCGGCGGCTTCCAGCAGGGCGGAGGCGGCGCTCATTCTGCGGCGCTCCGCAGCGCCGGGCGGGGGCGGCGCAGCAGCGCCGCGGCGCGGCGCCAGAGCCCGCCGATGATGCCCGCGAGCCCGCCTTCGCCCACCAGCATCACCGCGACCAGCATCGCGCCGAAGACCAGCATGCGGTAGTCGCCGACCACGCGCAGCAGTTCCGGCAGCACGACGACGACAGCAGCCCCCAGCACCGCGCCGGCCAGGCTGCCGACGCCGCCGATCACCACCATGATGAGGATCTCGATCGACTTCCAGAAGGTGAAGTCGTTCGGGTTGAGGTAGCGCAGGTGGTGCGCGAACAGCGCGCCGGCCATGCCGGAGACGACGGCGGAGATGACGAAGCACTGGCTCTTCAGCAGCGTCACGCGCAGGCCGGAGGCGCGCGCCGCGTCCTCGTTCTGCCGCACGGCGTGCAGCGCCCGGCCGAAGCGCGAGGTCTGCAGCAGCAGCATGCCCACATAGGTCAGCGCCGCGACGGCCGCGCAGAACCAGTACCACAGCATCGGGTCGCGAAGCCGGAAGCCGAACAGCTCCGGCCGCGGAATGCCGATCAGCCCGTAGCTGCCGCCGGTCGCCCATTCCTCGTTCTTGAGCACCAGGTAGACCATGATGCTGAAGCCGAGGGTCGCGACCGCCAGGTAGGGCCCGCGCAGCCGCGTGATCGGCACCATGGCGAGGCTGGCGATGCCGCCGATCACGCCGGCCAGCGGCAGCGCCAGCAGGAAGGGCAGACCTGCCTCCTTCGTCATCAGCGCCGCGCCATAGGCGCCGAGCCCGAAGAAGGCGGCCTGGCCGATCGAGAGCTGGCCCGACACGCCGAGCAGCATCTGCAGCCCGAGCGCCAGCATCGCGGCGATGGCGACCGAGGTCATCAGGTGCATCACGAAGCCGTCCGGCGCCAGGAAAGGCAGCAGCGCCGCGAAGCCGATGCCGGCGAAGGCGATGGTCCAGTCGCGCCGCGACGCGTTCATCGCCCGCGCCTCCAGAGCCCGACGAGGCCCTGCGGCAGGAACAGCAGCAGCAGGATCAGCAGCAGCATCCCGACCGCGTCCTTGTAGGCGGAGGAGACGTAGACGGCGCTGAAGGTCTCGATCAGGCCGAACAGCAGGCCGCCGAGGATCGCGCCGACGATGCTGCCGAGCCCGCCGAGCGTCGCGGCGACGAAGGCCTTGAGCCCGGTGATGAAGCCCATCTCGAAGAAGGAGAAGAACAGCGAGCCGAGCATGACGCCCGCCGCGCCGGCCATCATGCCGGCGATGCCGAAGGTGGCGGCCATGGTGCGCGTCAGGTTCACGCCCATCAGCTGCGCCGCGTCGGGGTCCTGCGCCACGGCCTGCATCGCGATGCCGGTGCGCGTGTGCTTCAGGAACAGCTGCAGCCCCGCCATCAGCAGCAGGCCCGCCGCCGCGATCCACAGCAGCTGCGGCGGCACCCGCGCGCCGCCGAGCAGGACGGGTTCCACCCCGAACAGGTCCGGGTAGCGCAGCGGCTCCGACCCCCAGATGAGGCGCGCGCCGTTGATGCAGAGGATCGACATGCCGACGGTCGCGGTGATGATGTTCATCAGCGGCACGCCGCGGCGGCGCAGCGTGCGGTAGGCGGCGAGTTCCATCGCCACCGCGGCAAGCCCGCCCGCGGTCATGCCGACCAGCAGCACCACCGGCGCCGGCAGAAAGGGGGCCAGCCACACGGCGGTCAGGCCGGACATGCTGCCGATCATCATCACCTCGCCCTGCGCGAAATGGATGATGCTGGTGGCGCGCATGATCATGGAGAAGCCGAGCGCGATCAGCGCGTAGACGCAGCCGATCGCGAGCCCGCCGACGAAGATGCTGGTCAGCATCCGGCGCAGGCTGCGGGCTGGCGCCGCATCCCCGGGCCGCCGGTCCCCACGACGCATTCTTCCATGCCACGCCCCTCCTTCCCGCCGGTCGGGTTGCGTTCAGCATCCGTTGCTGCCCGCGCACCGCATTGAAGCTGCCTCAACAAGAGCCCTGGACGGCAAATCAATCAAGACGTTGGGCAGACGCCGTGCCAGGCGCCCATGCCGCCTGTCGCCGCCCGGCGTCGGGCGCGGCCGGGCCCAAGCCGGCCGCACCGTGGAAATATGACGGGTTTCGCGGAGAATTTAAATGGGGTTAAACTCGCCTTCGACACGCCGGCGCCGCGAGGCGCCCGGCCGAAGAGGGGGTGCACCGTCCGTGCCGAAGCAGCAGATGAGCCTCGCCTTCGACATCTCCTGGACGCAGGTCGAGACGATGTGGCGCGACCCGGGGTCCTGGGTCGGCACGAACTACCCGGATGTCGGGCTGTTCGAGGAGGTCGCGCGCGTGGCGGAACGCGGCCTGTTCGACATGATCTTCTTCGGCGACGGCACCGGCGTGCCGAACACCTGGAAGGACGACATCGAGGATGCGGTGCGCTGGGGCGTTGCCTGGCCGCGGCTCGACATGAGCCCCTGGGTCACCGCCATGTCGCGCGTGACCGCCCATGTCGGCTTCGGCCTGACCTATTCGACCAGCTTCATGCATCCCTTCTACACCGCGCGGCTGCTGAACTCGCTCGACCACATCACCAACGGGCGCATCGCCTTCAACGTCATCACCTCCCAGCGCCGGTCGGACTTCCAGAACTACGGGCATGACGAGCTGATCGAGCACGGCACGCGCTACGACCGGATGGAGGAGTTCATCGACGTCTGCCGCGCGCTGTGGGACAGCGTGCAGCCCGGCGCCTTCCTGTGGGACCGCGCGACGGGGCAGGTGGCCGACCCGGCCCTGGTGAAGGCGATCAACCACCGCGGCCGCTTCTTCGAGGTGAAGGGGCCGCTCAACGTCATCCCCTCCCCGCAGGGGCGGCCGGTGCTGATCCAGGCCGGCGGCTCGCCGCGCGGCACCCAGGCGGCCGCGCATGTGGCCGACCACGTCTTCGGCCTGACCAAGCCGATCCCCCAGATGGTGCAGCAGCGCGACGAGCTGGACGCGGCGCTGCGCGGCAAGGGCCGCGACCCGGCCGGGGTCGGCATCGTGTGGTCCATCCGCCTCTTCGTCGGCGAGACCAAGGCGGACGCGCAGCGCATGAAGGACCGCCTGATCGCCGACGTGCCGGAGGAAGCCGTCGGCGTCTGGCTTTCGCACAATTCGGGCTACGACTTCTCCCGCCTGCCGGCGCGCTTCACGCTGGGCGAGGTGCAGGCGGACATCCTGCGCGCGCAGGGCTCGCCCGTCAGCATCCTCGGCATCCTGCTCAAGCAGCGCGGCGCCGACCACGAGATGACGCGCGAGGAATTCTTCCGCCACGGGCTCAGCGCGGCGACCGGCCATTCGACCACGCTGGCCGGCACCGCCGCCGAGGTCGCGGACCAGCTCGAGGCGATGTTCGAGGCGACGGGCGAGCGCGGCGGCTTCATGATCTCGCTCTCCCAGGCGGCGCCGCGGCAGGTGATGCTCAACATCGTCGACCTGCTGGTGCCGGAACTGCAGCGCCGCGGCCGCTACCGCACGCGCTACACGGGCCGGACGCTGCGCGAGAACCTGGCCGGCCTGTAGGCGGGCCGGGGCGGGGCCCGCTACGGCTTGCGCACCAGCACCCAGAGCGCGCGCACCTGCTTGCGGCCGGGATTGGCCACGCGGTGCGGCTCGCTCGAGTGGTAGGCGACGAGGTCGCCGGCGGCGAGCCGGTGCACCTCCCCGTTCACCGTCACCTCGAGCCCGTTGTCGAGCGCGATGCCGAATTCGTAGCCGTCGTGCACCAGCGGATGCGGCGCGCTCGCGCTGCCGGGGCTGTACTCGTCGATGACGATCTCGATGCCGCGCAGCCGGTCGGCCTTCAGGATCCGGTGCTGCACGCCGTCCGCCGTGGTGATGGCCGGCCGGCTCGCGAAGCGGGAGACGGGGTCGGCCGGGCTCGCCTCCACCGGGCCGAGCAGGTCGCTCATCTCGACGCCGAGCACCGAGCAGATCGCCACCAGCGTGCCGATCGACGGGCCCGTCCGGCCGCGTTCCAGCAGGCTGAGCATGGAGGGCGAGAGCCCGGTCCGCTCCGCCACGGCGCTCAGCGTCAGGCCCTTGGCGATGCGCAGCGCGCGCAGCCGCGCGCCGATCGCCGCGATCGTCTCGCTGGTCGCGGCGCGGCATTCCTTCCGCCACTGGCGCGTCGGGCTGCCCGGGCGCTTCGCGGGCTCCTTGGGTGCGATCCGCTTCGCCTTCGCTGCCCGTGCGGCCGTCTTCGCCGCCTTGGGCGAGGCCTTGGCCGCGCCTGCCTTCGGCATGCTCGCCTTGCGCCGTTCCAGCATGTCCTTCCCCGGCTTGTCGCCCATGTCCGTTCCAGGTCCGCGCGGCGCAGCCCGGATCCGATCCGCCCGCGCGGAGACCGCCCGGGGCGGGGCCGGTCGATTCGTGGTCATGCGCCGCAACGCGCCGGTGGAAGCATGGCGGCGCCGCCGCGTCGATCCCTCAGCCCGCCCAGCCATGCGGCTCCCCGCGCAGCCAGGCGCGGCCCGCGGCGTACAGCGCCTGCACCTTCGGCCCGCGCAGCAGGGGCATGTCCGTCTTCACCGTGAAGCCCGCCTTGGTCTGCACATAGGCGAGGTGGCGGTACTCCTCCGGGAAGCGCGCGAGCAGCGCGGCATCCAGCGGCACCGGCGTGCCGGGAACCAGCGGGTCGAGCCGGTCCTTCTCGAAGATCGGCTGGCGCAGCACGATGGCCCAGCGGCCGTCGCGCTCCTCGACGAAGTCGTAGAAGCGACCGGTGCAGGCCACGTCCACCACCACGCCATCCAGCGCGGCGCGCTGGTTGATGGTCATCTTGGTCTGCGCGATGGCCCGGCGGCCGGTGAGTTCCACTGAAGTCCCGCCGAGGAAGTGCAGGATCACGATGCCGCGGTCGAAGGCCGCCATCGAGGCGCGGACGAACTCCTCCGCCGGCGCCTGGCACCAGGTGGCGCACATGCGGCCATCCTCGTGCCAGCAGGTGCGGAAGCGGTCCCAGTCGCCGGCATCGCGCCAGACGGCCCAGTTGTTGACCAGCTCGACCACCGCGAGCCGGCGCAGCGCATCAGCGTCCAAAGGAGCGGTCCCCGAGCCGCGGGCGGGCCCCGCCCGGCAGGTGATGAGCAATCGCCGGCAGCATCCGACACCGGGCCGGCGATTTCAACCCCACTCAATCGCGCGCCGGCCCCGGCGATCGGCGCCCGGCGCGCGATGCCTGATGCGCGCGCGCGGATCGCGCGGCCGCCCGCGCTTGACACGCGCCCCGCCGCGATCGGAACATCCCGCAGCAGCAGGCGATCGCCCGGCCGGGCCCGCTTCCTGCTTCCCGGGAGAGAAGCGTCAGGCAATGAGCGACGTCAGCAACCACTACGGCGCCACCGCCGCGCGCCGTCACGGCAGGCCGGGCAGGCAGGTGCGGCCGCAGAGCATCACCATCGACATCCATTCCCACGTGATGATCCCGGAGGCTGCGGCCTTCGCGAACCCGCATGTGGACCTCAGCCGCATCCCGCTCGCGCATTTCGCGACGCCGGACACCAAGGCGCTGAACCGCAAGCAGGACGCCGACCGCACGCCGGTCTTCACCACGATCGAGCCGCGGCTGCGCGAGCTGGACGAGGCGGCGATCGACCTGCAGGTCATCAAGCCGCCGCCGGGCCAGTGCTACTTCACGCTGCCGATCGACCTGGCGGTGACCGCGACGCGGATGGTCAATGACGGCCTCGCGGCCTATGCCGCGAAGCGTCCGGACCGCTTCGTGGCGCTCGGCACCGTGCCGCTTCAGGACGGGCAGGAAGCGGCCAAGGAACTGGCGCGCTGCATGACCGGGCTCGGCATGAAGGGCGTGCAGATCCTGACCAACGTGGACGGCAGGGAACTCTCCGACCCGGCCTTCGCGCCGTTCTGGGCGAAGGCGGAGGAACTCGGCGCGCTCGTCGTCATCCACCCGAACGGCTTCACCCATGCCGAGCGGCTGTCGCGCTTCTACTTCAACAACGTCGTCGGCAACCCGCTGGAGACGACGATCGCGCTGCACTACCTGATCTTCGACGGCGTGCTGGAACGCCACCCCGACCTGAAGATCCTGGCCGTGCATGGCGGCGGCTACCTGCCCGCCTATTCGGGCCGCATCGACCATGCCTGGGGCGCGCGGTCGGACGTGCGCGGCAGCCTGCCGAAGCCGCCGGGCGAGTACCTGCGGAAGGTCTATTTCGACACGGTCGTCTTCACCCCGCACCAGCTGGAATACCTGGTCAAGGTGTTCGGCGTGGAGAAGATCGTGATGGGCACGGACTATCCGTTCGACATGGCGGATTCCGACCCGGTCGGCCACATCGCCTCGGTCGAGGGCTTCGACGACACCACCCGCGCCCGCCTGGCGGGGCTGAACGCCAAGGCGCTGCTCGGGCTGTAGGCCGCGTGCCGTCGCATCGGCGGCGGCGTTCCGGCGCCGCAGGAGCGTCGGCGTTCCGGCGCCGCATCAGCGTCGGCGTTTCAGCGCCGCATCAGCATTCATGATTGGTGGCGGCCTCCCGGTGCCACCTAGGCTTTCGCGGCCGGCGTCCCGCGCGCATCCTTCGGGCCTGCGCGCCGGCCTTCAACGAGAACGATCCAGGGAGGAGTTCGGATGCAGAGGACCCGTTTCACCCCGCCCGCCGCGGGACCGACGCGGCGGACGCTGCTGGCCGGCGCCGGCATCGGCCTGCTCGGGCCCGGCCTCGCCGCGCCGGCGCTGGCGCAGCCGCGCTGGCCGGAACGCCCGATCGAGATGATCGTCGGCTGGACCGCGGGCGGCGGCACCGACATCATGGCGCGTGCCTATGCGCGCTTCCTCGAGCAGCGGATCGGCGGCTCCGTCGTGGTGCAGAACCGCCCCGGGGCGGGCAGCGAGATCGGCGCCGCCGCCGTCGCCCGCGCGCGCCCCGACGGCCACACGCTGATGGCCGTCACCATGCCGGTCTTCGTCACCATCCCGATCGAGCGCAACGCGCAGTACCGGGTGGACCAGTTCGCGCCCATCGGCCTGATCGCCACCGACCCCAACACGATCACCGTCGCCGACGCCAGCCCCTGGCGCAGCCTGCAGGAGGTCATCGAGCAGGCGCGGCGCGAGCCGGAGCGGCTCAACTACGCCTCGCCCGGCATCGGCACGGACGACCACCTGAACCTGGTGCTGCTGCAGCAGGCCACCGGGACGCGCTTCACCAACGTCACCTTCAACGGCACGCCGCAGATGCGCACCGCGCTGCTCGGCCGGCAGGTGGACATGGCGGGGATGAATGTCGGCGAGGTGGCGGCGACGCCGGACGGGCTGCGCATGCTGGCCCATTCCGGTGAACGCCGCTCGCGCTTCGCGCCCAACACGCCGACCTACAAGGAGCTCGGCATCGAGGTCGACATGTCCTCCGAACGCGGCATCGCCGCGCCGGCGGGCACGCCGCCCTACATCCTGCAGCGACTGCGGGAGGCGACGGTCTCGGTCGCCCAGGATGCCGAGTTCATCAAGCAGATGGAGGCGCTCTACACCGAGATGCGCTTCCTCCCCGGCGAGGCCTGGGGCGAGGAGCTGCGCGCCCGCCAGGCGCGCTTCGAGGCGCTGTGGCGGCGCACGCCCTGGCGAGATCCCGCCTGAGGCGCCGCGCGCGGCCGCCCCGCGCATCGGCCCGGCGCGGCGCGCGCCGGGCCGGTCGCGACCGGCGGCTTCCCGCTACATCACCCAGTCGCCGAGCCCGGTGAAGCCGTGCGGCAGCGTGCCGAAGCGGTCGCCGGGGAACTGGCCGAATTCCAGCGTGTCGAAGGCGCCGATCACCACGTCGTCGCGCAGCAGGATCTCGTTGCGGTCCAGCCGCACGCCGAGCACGGTGATGCTGCCCAGCTGGTCGCCGCCGAACGGCCCGCCTTCCTGCGCGCGCAGCGTGATGACCGTGTCGGTCACGCCGGGCCGCCGCAGCACGTGCTCGAAGGACGCGATCTCGATGCGGTGGCCGAAGATCTCGATGCGGTCGATGCCGCGCTCGAAGTTGACGATGCGGTCGTGGCCGATGCCGTCCACCCAGTGGTCGTGCGGCCGCGCCGTCTCGGTCAGCACGCCGGCCCAGTCGATGGCGCCGCCCGCGCCCTGCCATTTCTCCGCGAATTCGGGCCGCGTGTTCACCAGCAGCTCGAAGCGGAAGACGTCGGCATCGCGGAACCGGCCGCCGTTGAGGTTGTCGTTGCCCGACAGCGTCATGCCGTCGAACACCCGCGGCGTGCCGGGCGCGGAGGCGATGACCGGCTCGCCGGCATCCGAGCGGCTGAGCAGGAAATCCTCGCCCTTGCAGCCCAGCAGCGTGTCGTTGCCGTTGCCGCCGGTCAGCAGGTCGTTGCCGTAGCCGCCGAGGCCGAGGTCGTGGCCGTCGCCGCCCCACAGGATGTCCTGCCCCGAGCCGCCCGACATCAGGTCGTCGCCGCCGGCCGGGCACAGCACGTCGTCGCCGGCATTGCCGTAGAGCTCGTCATTGCCCGTGCCGGTGCGCGCCGTGTCCGCGCCGTCGCCGCCATGCACGGAATCGTCGCCGGCGCCGCCCCAGACGAAATCATGGCCCCTGCCGCCGAACACCAGGTCATGGCCGTCGCCGGCTTCCAGCAGGTCGTTGCCGGCGCCGCCGTCCAGCGTGTCGTTCCCCGCCTCGCCGCGCAGCGTGTCCTGGTGGCCGCCGCCGTCGACGCGGTCATGGCCCGCGCCGCCGGACAGCAGGTCGTGGCCCGTGCCGCCGGACAGCGAGTCGTCGCCCTCGCCGCCGCCGAGCCCGTCATTGCCGTCGTCGCCGCGGATCGTGTCGTTGCCGGCGCCGCCCGACAGCACGTCATGGCCCGCGCCGCCCCACATCACGTCGTGGCCCGTGCCGCCCGCCTCGGTTTCCTGGCCCGCCGAGCCCTGCAGCGTGTCGCCGAACTGGCCGCGCAGCCAGCGCGGCAGAGTGGTCGCAGACATGTGCATTCTCCTGCCCCGGAGAGCCGCACCGTCCTGGCTGCTGGCGAACCCGGCCCTGTCTCGATATCCGGGGCATCCGGCCCCGCTGGTCACGGGATACGGGACGCGGGTTAAGGCGGGCCTAAGCGGCTCGCTTGACCGCCGCGCGACGGCGGGGGAGACAGCGCGCCGGATGGAGCGAAGGCGGGCATGCGCGGACCGGTCCTGATGCTGGCCGGGATCGGGCTGTTCGGCCTGCTCGACGCCTCCTCCAAGCTGCTCGCCGAGGGCTATTCGGTCTGGCAGGTGCTGCTGGTCCGCTTCGCGACCATCCTGGCGGGCTTCGCGCTGCTGCGGCTGGCCTGGCCGGGCTGGGGCGGCAGCCTGCGCACGCGCCGGCCCGGGCTGCACCTGCTGCGCAGCGTCGCCGCGCTGGGCAGCGCGGCCTTCTTCTTCCTGGCCTTCACGCACCTGCCGCTGATCGAGGGCTACCTGGTGTTCTTCACCTCGCCCTTCCTGGTGCTGGCCATGTCGGCGCTGGCGCTGCGGGAGAGGCCGCCGCGCGCCGCCTGGGGGTGGGTGGCGCTGGGCTTCGGCGGCGTTGCGATCGGGCTGGCGCCGGGGCTGCTGGACGGCATCGGCGGCGCGGCGGTGGGCTATCTCTGGGCCTTCCTCGGCACGCTCTGCTACGCGACGGTGTTCACGCTGAACCGCGGGCTGCGGGATGAGCCGGGCATCGCCGGCGCGCTGGTCTGGCCGGCGGTGCTGGGGCTGGCCGTGATGCTGCCGATGGGGCTGTGGCACTGGCGCGCGCCGGATGCGCTGGCACTCGCCCAGATGGTCTTCAACGGCGTCGCCGTGGGGATGGCGACGGCGGCGATCGCGGAGGCCTTCCGCCATGCCTCCGCCGCGCGGCTGGCGCCCTATGGCTATACGGGCATGGTCTGGAGCCTCACCTACGACCTGCTGATCTGGGGCCATGCGCCCGGCGCGGCGATGCTGGCCGGCGCGGCGGTGGTGGTGGTGGCCTGCGTGATGAGCGAGCGGCGGGCGGGGCGGGCCTGATCCGTCACGGGATGCCTTCGGGGAAGTCGTGCGTGCCGTCCGCGCGCAGCGTCAGCCGCGTGGCCGACAGCACGGCCGAGACCGGCAGCGCGCCGTAGAGATGCGGGAACAGGCCGGGGCGGCTGCCGCCCGACGCCGGTTCGAAGCGCAGCGCCGCGCCGAGCCGCGCGACATCGGCCTCCACCAGCCACAGGTCGGGCTCGCCGCGGCGGTGCTTGGCGGCGCTGGCGCGGAGCTGCGCGGCGGTGGAGAAATGCAGGAAGCCGTCGCGCGCATCGTCGGCGCTGCCGCGGTATTCGCCGCGCGCTTCCGCGGTCCGCCAGTCGGCGCCGCGGACCAGGGTGTAGACGCTGCGTTCCATCGCCGTGCTCCTGCTGCGGCGACGGTTTCAGTCCAGCAGGCGGTAGAAGACAAGCCCGCCGATCTCGGCGGTGGCGACGCGGCCGATCGCCCAGCGCGGCAGCGCATCGGCCGGGTGGTAGTGCGTGGCGCCGCCGGTCGGGTCGGGCAGCGCGCCGGCGGCGGCGCGCTGCGCCACGCGGCGGCAGACCGCCAGCGCCGCGTCGCCCGCCGCGTCCATCTCCGCGATGGCGCGCCGGCGCGGGCTGGCGGGATGCCAGCAGCCGAACTGGAAGGGCGCGCGGCAGACGCCGGCGATGCCCTGGCCGAGGTGGCCCGGCCCCCCGGCGCCGGCGGCCAGGCGCACGCGCGTCATCACCACGCTCGCCACCGCTTCCATCGCGCGGGCGGTGCGGAAGCCGGCCTCGCCCCAGAGGGTGAGCGCCAGGATCTCCCGCGCATCGGCGGCGCGCGGGGCGTGCAGCGCCGCGCTCATCGGCCGCCCTCCGCGTCGCCGCGCGGGCCGAAGCCGATATGGCGCGGCCCCAGCGCCTGGGCGGAGACGGCGGCGGCGGCGGTGGCGGCGCTGCTGACCTCGTCGAGCTTCTCCTCGATGCGGACCAGGTGCAGCGACAGGCGCTGGTCCAGGTCGCGGATCAGCGACAGCGGCACATAGGTGCGCGCCACCTCCAGCTTGAATTCCGCCAGGTCGTCGCGCGGCGACGCGGCGGGCGGGGCCGGGCGCTGCGCCAGGTCGCGGCGCAGCAGCTGCATCATCCAGATGACGATGATGGCCAGCGGCGCATCCGCCAGCGCGGCGAGCAGTTGCGGGGGGAGTTCTGGAAGCATCGGTGACACTCCTTGAACGGGTGGCCCTGCGGCCCCCATCTGCGGCGCCGAGGACAGCGACGACCGCATGTGGAACGAGCCCTATCTGGAAACCTGCTGCCGGTCGGCGCTGCACCGGCTGACGCTGGTCTGTGCCGCGGGCCGGCCCGCCGGGCTGAAGGACGGGCCTTGCCTTGAGCGCCTGGCGGCCATGGGCCTGGCGCGGCTGCGCGGCGACGGGCGCTTCGAGATCACGCCGGCCGGCGAAGCGCGGCATGGCAGCGAGATCCTGAAGCTGCCCTGACCGCGCCCGCGGTCAGAGCCCGCGCCAGGGCAGCATGCCGGCCGGACGCGGCGGCAGCGTCGGCAGCCTGACCGGCTCGGCCAGCAGGCAGCCTGCCACCGCATCCAGCGCATCGTCGCGCAGGCCGCGCGCATCGGGGCGCCATTCCGCCATTTCCTGCGCGAAGCGCGTGCGGAAGACGCTGTCATGCGCCGAGAGGCGGCGCGCGGCGAGCACCGGATCGAGCGCGGCCAGGATGCGCTGCGCCTTGGGCACGTGGCTGGTGATCTCCGCCACCGTGCAGCCGCTGCCGGCCTGCGACAGCGCCTGGCGCAGCAGCGCGGGCAGGAACCTGCCGAGGCCGTTGGTCTCTACGCGCACCACCGGCAGCAGCAGGTCGCGTGCGATGGCGGCGACCGTGCGGCATTGCTGGGTGGCCGGGTCCTCCTCGACGTCGTCGCGGTGGGTCAGCCAGGCCAGGCGGTGCAGGTAGTGCCGGCCCTCGGCATCGGCATAGGTGGCGGCCAGCACGCTGCCGTCGCCGGTGCCCGGGCGGCCGAAGGCCGGGTCCCACCAGCCGCCGCCGGAGACGATGCGCTTGCCCATCAGCGTCAGCACGCCGCGGCCATTCGCCTCGCGGTAGTCGGGCTCGGCGGCGTAGCGGGCGATCAGCGCGGGATCGAGCCGCGCGGCTTCCTCGGCGACGCGTTCCAGCAGCATCTGGCGGCGGAAGGCCAGCGGGCCGACGCGGGCGCGCAGCTTCTGCACCGCTTCGGGCGGGAAGCGTTCG
The DNA here is from genome assembly GCA_027487675.1 of Acetobacteraceae bacterium. Taxonomy (GTDB): domain Bacteria; phylum Pseudomonadota; class Alphaproteobacteria; order Acetobacterales; family Acetobacteraceae; genus Falsiroseomonas. The sequence continues at coordinate 25,016 of JAIYDD010000189.1, forward strand.
GGCCAGGCGCCGCGGCCTTCGGCATCCAGCAGCGGGATCACCAGGCGGCGATAGCCGGCCAGGAAGGCCTCCGCGTCGTCGGCGTAGAGGCTGTCCGCGCAATGCGGGGTGCCGACATAGAGGATGCCGCCGCCGGGGACGAGGACGAATTCGGCCTCCGTCAGCCTCTCCCGCAGCTCGGCGCGCTTGGCGGGCGTGTCGCAATTGCCGGCGACCTCGACATCGTCGCAGATGACCAGGTCGGCGCGCGCGCCGGTGATGTTGCCGCCGATGCCGGCGGCCAGCATCGACGCATCGCGCAGCACCGCCTCGCGCGCGACCGTGAAGCGATCGGACGCCCAGCCGCCCTCGCCATAGTCCGGCACCAGCGCGCCGCAGAGCGGGTGGCGGCCTAGGATGCGGCGGACATTCGCCACCATCCGCGTGGCCAGCGCATGGTCGGCGGCCAGCACCAGGATGCGCGTCTCCGGCGCGCGATACAGCCGCCAGGCGCAGTAGAGCCCGACGAGGGTGGACTTGCCGCAGCCGCGGAAGGCCATCAGCAGCAGGCGGCGATCGCCATCCTCGACGCGGCCTTCCAGCCAGCGCAGCACGCGGCGGTGCACCGCGGGTGTGGCCAGGTTCGCCTGGCGGTTCCAGATCCAGGCGAATTCCAGCAGGTCGGCGGGGCGTTCGGTCACTTGCCCTCTCCCGCCGCCATGCGCGCGCGGCAGTCTTCCAGCACCGCGTCGGTGGTGGCCTCGATCGCCTCGGGCGTGGCTTCGCCGGCGGCGAGCGCGGCGAGGTCCACGAGATGCGCGAGCGCGGCGCGCGCGGCGGCGTAGCGGGCGGTGAAGGCCTTCGGGTCGGGCGCGTTGTCGCCGCCGGCGGCGAGGAAATCGAGGTATTCCTCCGCCACGCGTTCCATCGCCAGCTCGATCGCCTCGCGCGGGATCGGCAGGGGGGGCGGCGGGGCCGCCCGGCGTTCGCGCTTCATGCCTTCACCACGCGCACGCGCACCGTGCCGGCGCCGAGGTCGAGCGCGGCGGTGTGGCGGTTCCAGGCGGTGACGGTGACGAGGTCCTGCGCGCCGATATTGGCCAGGAAGACGACGCCGGTGGTGGACAGCGAGAAGGCCGCCTGCACGAAGTCGCCCGGCCGCGCGCCGGGCACGGCGACGGAGGTCTGCGCGCTGGCGCCCGCATTGATCGAGGGCGGGTCCCAGGGCGCTTCCGCCACGATCTCCCGCACGCCGTGGCGCAGGTCCGGCAGGCCGTAGAGCAGGGCGGGCGCGTGGCGGGGATCGCAGCTGAGGCGCATGGCGCGCAGCTCGTAGTCGCGGGAGAGGCGGGCGACGCCGATCACGGCGTAGCCGACGGATGCCGAAAGGCGCACGGCCTGCAGGCGCGTCAGCGTCGCGTCCTCCATGTCCGCCGCGCCCTGCCACCACTTGGCGCTGGCGTTCCAGACGACGGACTGGCCGGAGGCGAGGACGTGCTGGCCGGTGGCGTCGGTCAGCAGGTTCATCTGGTGGTCGAAGGTCATCACCATCAGCCGCGGCGCTTCGGCATCCAGCGCGATGGCGAAGTCCTTGCACTGCCGCGCATCAACCACGAAACCGAGCGCGCGGCCGCCGGTCAGCGTCACGCCGCGATCGGTCAGCAGCAGCGCATCGAGCGCGGGGAAGCAGAATTGCTGCAGGGTGGTCGGGTCGCCCATGACGTTGGAGGACAGCACCGCGAGCCGGTCGAAGCCGGTCTCGCTCGCGTTCCAGCGGATCGCGGCGGCGCGCAGGCTGGGGACGGAGGCGACTTCCCGCGTCGCCTCCACATGCGGCGCGGCCTGGTGCAGCGCGCGCACCACGCCGCCGAGGCGCGTGGCGGTGGCGGTGTGCTCGATCTCCACCTGGTAGGCCTGGCTGGCCCAGGCGACCTCGTAGAGATGGTCCTGCGCGCCGGCGGTGTGGCGCGCGACGGGGCCGGTGCAGCCTTCCATGCGCAGCGCTCGGCCGAGGATGGCGCGGCTGTTCACCTCGCAGAGGAAGGGGATGCCGACGATGCCGGGCTTGTCGCGCGCGTTCAGCTCGAAGTTCGGGCCGTCGAAGACGTGGCGGTTGTGCGCGACATAGGCGCCGGGGGCGGCGGAGAGACGGATGCCGAAGCGGTCCTTGGTGGGGTGCAGCGTGCTGCCCACCGCGAAGTGGCCGCCATAGTAGCGGATCGAGGTGTTCCACGCCGCCGCGGTGGCCGCATGCACGTCGAGGCCGATGCGGTTGTTCACGATGCGGTTGAGGATCAGCGTCGTGTCCTCGAAGCCGCGGCCGTCGCCCATGGTGCGGATGCCGATGGTGAAGCCGGCGATCTCGCGCAGCTCGACCACGCTGGCGTCGAGGTTGCGGAGCAGCAGGCCGAGATCGGCCTCGTTCTCCCAGTCCGACTGGGTGGCGCGCAGCACGGTCAGGCCGGTGAGCAGCTTGCGCGCGTTGCGCGCGGTGCCGCCATCGCCGATGGTCAGCGCCGTCTGCCCCGCCGGGCCCGCATAGACGATGGCGCCGCGCATGACGAGGCCGGCAGCCGCGCCCGGCAGCGTCAGCGGCTGTGTGGTGCGGAAGCTGCCCTCGCCGATGAACAGCGTCTTGCCGGAGGCGGCGGCGGCGTTCATCGCGGCCTGCAGCGCGGGGCCGTCATCCGTGGTGGCATCGCCGCGCGCGCCGAAATCCCGCGCGGAGAGGCGCTCTGCCATCTTGTCCTCGACCGTGCGCGGCACGGCGCCGGGGAAGGGGGAGGTCAGCAGGCCGCTGTCGCGCGGGAAGGCGGTGACGTCGCCGGCGCTGTCGAAGCCGAGCAGCCGGTTGGCGCGCACGCCGCGCGCGGGCAGCACCAGGCTGCCGCCGAGCTCGCCGGGATCCTGGCGGATGGCCGAGCCGATCTCGTCGCGCTGTTCCTGCAGCACCGCGACCAGGCGATCGAGCTCGTCGTTCAGCGTGCGCGCGCGCAGCACGCCGTTGTCCTGGAAGTCGCTGTTGCGCTCCACGCGCAGCCGCCGGCGCAGCGTGACGCGGCTGCCGGTGGCGGGGGGCGCGGAGAGGGTGACGCTGCCGCCTTCGCTCTGCCCGGCGCCGGCCACGGCGAAGCCGCCGGCGACGGTGACGCCATCGATGCGCAGCTCGATGTCCTGGGCGTCGAAGACGGGGAAGGGGAAGGGGAAGTCGGTGCGGGCGCCGTCGGCCACGTATTGCACGCGCGGCGCGACATCGCCGATGCGGATGTGCTCGGCCATCGGGGCCTCCGGTGGGGTGGGTTTTCTGTCGAGGATGGCGCGTCGCGTGGCGATCGCGCCGGATCGGGTGCGCGGCGGCTGAAGGTGTCGCGGGGGGGGGCTGCCCTCCCGCACCCACCCGCCAGGGTCGGTCGCCGAGGGCGGCGGACGAGTTTCCTGGACCTTCCCAAGACATTCGGCGCAACGAAATCGGGGAGGTGCAGGAACCTCAGCTTCCTGCCGGGGTGCCCGAGGGGCAGAGCCCCTCGGACCCTCTCTTCGCTTTCGCGACGCTCCGCGACGCGCGCGGATCAGTCCAGAAGGTTGCGCAGCGCGCCATCGAAGCTGCGCCCGGCGCGCAGCCAGGCGGACAGCGTGCCGTCCTGGTTCAGCAGGCTGCGGCGGCCGGCGGAAAGACGCGCGGCGAAGACCGCGTCGCTGTCCGATTGCGCGGCTTCCGCATCGCGGCGGATGCCGCTGGCCAGCGCGGCGGCCGAGCCTTCGTCCGGCGCGACGCCGCCGGCGGCCAGCCGCGCGCGTGTGGAGGCGATGGTGCCGGCCAGCCGCGCATCGCGCGCGCGCTTCTCGGCCGCCTGCTGCACGGCCAGCTGCTGCGCGCGCGCCGCGTCCTGGGCGCGGGCGGCCGCGTTCTGCCGCTGGGAGGCGACGAGCGTCGCGCCGGTGCCGATCAGGCTGACGATGGGGGCGAGTTGGGCCATCACGCGGTCGTCCTTGTGTCCGTGGTGACGGAGAGCAGCGTCAGCGGCAGCGGCACCTCGCCCTCCACGCGCCAGAGCGGCGCCATCGCGTCGCGCCGCCAGCCGAGGCCGCGCAGCATCACGTCGCCGGTGAAGGGCGCGGGCGGCGCATCGAGCAGCGCGGTGTCGAGGCGGCGGAAGGCCACCGGCTGCACGCCGCGGCCGAGATCCACCTCGAAGGCCGGCGTCGCCAGCAGGCGGAAGGTGGCGGAGACGAGGCGCAGCGGCGCCGCCAGCATGCCCTGCGCGGTGCCGAGGATGGGCGGCAGCGGCTCGATCACGTGGCGGAAGGCGAGCCCCGCCTGCACCTCGCGCGCCGGCGGATCCACCGCGATGCGGCCATCGGCGACCAGCGCCGCGGCACGCGGCGCGCCATCGGCCAGCACGCCCACCGTCTCGCCCTGCAGGTGGTCGAGCCCGGTCCAGTCGTCGCGCGGCTCGGCCGCGGTGCCGGACAGCGCGGCATCCAGGCCGAGCGTGGCGTCGAAGCGTTCCAGCCGGTGCGTGCCGTCGCGTTCCACCACGGCGAAGACGCGGCCCTCGGTCTCGGCCACGGCGCGGAAGGCGCCCTGCGTCTCCTGCCGCGTCCAGGCGATCACCTGCTCGGCGCGGTAGAGCGTCAGCGTCGCCAGCGCGCCATCCGCCATCACCACATGCAGCAGCCGCTGCACCTGGTCGTAGGCCATGGCCACGGGGGTCGCGACCAGGTGGCGCGCGACCAGCGCTAGGTCGTTGGCCTGGTAGGCATCGGCGACGTCGGTATAGGCGAATTCGTGCACGGCGCGGCCGCTGCGCGCGACGAAGACGGTGGCGCCATCGACATCGACGGGCGGCACCATGCGGTCCACCTGGCTGCCGACGCGGGTCTGGCGGTGCAGCTGGATCGAGGCGGGCGTCAGCGGATCGCCGGTGACCATCCATTCGGCGCCCGAGGTGAAGACCTGCAGGTGGCGGCCCGAGAAGACGGCGCGGATGGCGTTCACCTGGTCCGACATCAGCGCGAACTCGATGCCTTCGTCGTCGAGGCCGGTGCCCGGATCGAAATCCGCGAAGTCGCCGGTGCGCGACAGCCAGAGCCGGTTCGGCAGGTCGCGCGAGCCGCCGAGCACCAGCCGGTCCTGGTGGAAGCAGGCGGAGACCGGCCAGCCGCGGGCACCGCCGAAGGCGCTCTCCTCCGGGTCCTGCACGGCGGTCGTGCCGCCCAGCGTGTCCTCGACCGTCGCGGTCGCGCTACGCGGGCCGGCCACCGCGGTGACGCGCACGCGCTTCGCGCCGAGCAGGAAGCGCGCGCCGACATGGCCCGGCACGAACAGGTCCGCGCTGGCGGAGAGCGTGATGGTGCCGGTGGTGGCGGAGGGCGTCACCGCGACGCCGCGCGCGAAGCCGTGGAAGGGTTCCCGCAGGAAGACGAAGTCCGACAGCGTCCAGTCGGCATGGCCGGTGCGCGTGACGCGCTTCGGCGCCATCTCCGGGTGGAACAGCAGCAGCGTGTCGGCGCTCTGCGTGAAGGCGATCTGCGGCAGCATCGCCGCCGTCCAGGGCGCGGCGAGCGAGGCGACCTCGGCATCGCCGAGGAAGACCTGCAGCCGGCCCGCGGTCAGCGCCAGAAGGTAGGTCTGCTCGGTGTTGAACTCGAAGGGCAGCAGGCGGGCGGGGCCGGAGAGCGTCGCGACGTGGCGCAGGCCCGGGCGGCGCGTCACGCCGCCGGTCGGCTGGATCACCACGTTGCGCAGGCGCCGCGCGCCGTTCTCGAAGGCGCGGAGGTCGATGCGGCCGTGCAGCTCCGGCGCCAGCTCGCCGGCGGCGAAGCTGGTCTTGATGCGGCGGTTCGCGACGGACATCGGCTCAGCCCCGCACGTCGACCAGCGGGAAACCTTCGAGCGCCATCGGCGTGGCCTGCTGGCTGTCGATCAGCCGGGCCTGGCGCAGCTCGGATTCGGCGAGGCGGAACAGCACCTCGGCGCGCGACGCGCTTTCGGTCAGCGGCAGGCAGAACTCCGCGGCGAGCCGCGCGACCAGGCAGGCGGCGAAGAAGGGCGGGAAGGCGCTCTCCTCCGGGCGGAAGACGTAGGTGATGGTGACGGCCTCGGCATCGGCCAGCAGGCGGCCGTCCTGGATGCGATAGGGCGTGCCGCGGCCGCGGCCCTGCGTGCCGGCCGACAGCACGCGGAGGAACCCCGGCGGCAGCTGGAAGGCATGCGCGTATTCGGCATGCGGCACGGCGGAGAGGCGCGGCAGCGCGGACTGGCCGGTGGCGAAGGTCCAGGGATGGGCGGAGAGCAGGGCGTCGCGCGTCGCGGGGTAGAGGTTGGCCGCGACCTCGGCCTCCGCGGTGCCTTCCTGCAGCGAGGCGATCGGCTGCGCGCCGATGCGCAGCAGCGCGCGCGAGCAGAGCGCAAGCGGGGTGAGGGACATGGTGGGGGGGTTCCGCTGACGGGCGACGTTGAGGGAGCGTGGGGTGGGGGAGACGCGAAGGCCCCCACCCCGACCCTCCCCCGCAACTGCGGGAGAGGGGGAAGTGGTGCGCGCTATTCGAATGCGCGCATCCGCACCTATTCGAAGGCGCGCATCCGCGCGCTATTCGAACGCGCGCATCCGCACGCTATTCGAACGCGCGCATGCGCAAGCTATTCGAACGCGCGCATGCGCACGCTATTCGAACGCGCGCATGCGCACGCTATTCGAACGCGCGCATGCGCACGACGCCGGTGTCGTCCACCAGCACCGCGCCCTGGCTCATCATGTTCGCGACGAAATGCGCCGCGCGGTCGCCGTGCCAGGTGACGTCGGTCTCCACCTCCGCCGCCGCGGCGTGGCCGATCGCGGTGCGGTGGTAGAAGTAGCAGAAGCGCAGGTTGCCGGTCTTGGTCAGGCCGGAATGCGGCATCCACAGCGCGCCGAGCCAGCGCTTCGCCTGCGTGCCCTTCCAGGGCAGCTCGTCGGAGCCGACATAGTCGCTGTTGGCGAACTCGTCGATCGCCAGCAGGTCGCTCCACTGCTTCCAGCCGACGACGGCGAAGCGGTTGCCGTCATCCGGCACGTCGGCGGCGCCCATCATCTCGAAGGCGAGCAGCACCTTGGCCTTGGTCAGGCGGTCGCTGTCCGTGGTGCCGGCCGCCGTGCCCAGCGCTTCCCGCGTCGCGGTGTCGAGGGCGGCGATGATCAGCTCATCGGTCTTGCGGCCCAGCGCATAGGCGCCGGCATTGGCGACGACCTGGCGCTCGTCGAGGCTCGCCTTCAGCTCGTCGAGCCGGTCGATCCAGTCGCCGGCATAGTAGTCCTGCAGCACGCATTCCACCTGCGCGTGCTCGAGGTTCATCACGGGGACGGAGCCGTGGCGGCTCTTCGCCGCGGCCATGCCCTTGCCGACCTTGGGGAAGAAGGTGCTGCTGCCGGCGACGCCGGTCTTGCTGCGCACCGTCGGGCGCAGCTTGGAGCCCTGGCGCTGGTAGGCCTCGTGCACCTCGGCCTGGAACTGCTTGACGAAGACGGCATCGATCTGGGTGCTGGCGGGCATCGTGGCCCTCCTCTCTGTGGTGTCGGGTTGCGTCGGGATGGCCGCCGCATCCGGTTGCCCCTCGGGGGCCGGTGCGGGCGGGCGGCCGCGCGGGCCCGGGGCGTGCGGGTTGCCGGCGGCGATCGGTGGAAAGGGGGGGGCGGGGCGGGTGGGGGCCGCATGCGCGGCCTGCGCCACCCGCCCCGCATCCGCCGCGCGCGGGGGAGGAGGCGCGCGGCGGGGCCGGCCGGGCGCCGCGGCGGGGCCGAAGCCCCGGGGCAGCCCGGCCGGTGTCTCGGGTCAGCCGCCGACGAGGCGCCGGAAACCCTCGGTCACGCGGCGGACGAATTCGGGCTCCCGCGCGCGCCAGTAGCGCGGGTCGCGCATCATCCGGCGCAGCTCCGCCTCGTCCGGCGTGCCGTCCTGCTCGGCGTCGCGGGCGATGGCGGGCTCCTTCGCCTCCATCATCCGGTGCATGGCGAGCACGCCCTCGGCGGTGGTCGACAGCGCGGCGAACACCGCGTCCGGCAGACTGGCGCGGCCCCAGGCGGAGAGCTGCTGCGCGATGCGGCGGTAGCGGTCGGGGCCGCCGAAATGCTGCGCCAGCTTCTCGCGCTGGCGGTCCGCCTCGAACTCGGCGGCGGCTTCCGCGACCAGCGGCAGCAGGCGCTCGGCCGCCAAGTCGTAGACCAGCTGCGCCTGGCGCGGCGTGAAGCCGGCCTCGTGCAGGCGCTGGTTCACCTCCGGGTCGGGCGCGCACATCTCGTGCTTCGGGCAGATCTCGTAGCCGTCGGGGCCGTCGGGGATGCCGAGCATGCGGCGCCAGCGCTGGCGATCCTCCTCCGGCGCGTCCTCGGCCGGCGGCGCGGCGCGGCGCGAGAGGGCGCGTTCCAGCTCCAGGTAGGATTTCAGCAGCGCGTCGACGCGCAGCGCATTCGTCGCCGGGTCCCAGAATTTTTCGGGGACATGCGGCGGGCGGGTCGCGGTCGCGGGGGTGATCGCGTCGGTGTCGGGGGCGAGAAGATCCTCGGGCATGCCGAAGCTCACTCCTGGTTCGGGGTTGTCGTGAGGGGGCGCAGGATCTCGGGCGGCGCGCCCAGCGTGCGGGCCAGCCAGCGCGCGGCCGCGCCGGCATCCAGTGTCGCCGCCGCCTCTCCGCCCAGGCTGCCGGCCGCCTGCAGGAACAGCAGCGTGTCGGCGGCATCCGCGCGCGCCTGCACGCGCGCCAGCGGCGAGGCGTAGACCAGCCGCGCCTCCCGCCCATCCAGCACCAGCGGCGGGATCTCGCCGCGCCGGCGCAGGATGGACAGGCACCGCGCGACCAGCGGCGTCAGCAGCTCGGCCTGCAGCCGGCCATAGGCGGCGCCGAGCAGCCGGGCGGCGGCGGCGCTGCGTTCCAGCACCTCGGTCGCCGTCATCGCCGCCTTGTCGGACGCGGCGATGCGGTCAGCCAGCAGCGCGCCGCGGATGCGCGCGCGCAAATCCTGCAGCACGATCTGCGAGACGTCGAAATTCCCCGGCGCCGCCAGCGGCGTGAGGCCGGAGGAGCCGGCGGCCTTCGGGATGATCGCACCCGGCACCAGGCGGATGGTCGCCGGGTTCAGCACGCCGTCATCCTCGGCCTGCCAGATCCCCGTCGCGGCGATGGAGGCGTTCTTCAGGATCAGCTCGACCACCTTGTTGGCGGTGCGGATGTCCGGCAGGGCCTTCTGGACGGGGCTGCGGCCATAGGTCTCGCCGGGCAGCTTCAGCCAGCGGAAGGCGACGAAGGGGTTCTCGGCGAAGACGCCGGAGGAGAGCAGCTCGGGCGCGGCGCCCTCGCCGTCCAGCACGGCGGCGTGGCGGTGGCCGGCGCGGCGGTCGGGCCAGGCGGCCTCCACCACCCGCAGGCGCCGCGTCTCGTCCTGCCCCTTGGGCACAGGCGCGCCGGGCCAGCGGGCGCGCAGCTCCGCCGGCGTCGGGCGCAGGACGCGGAAGACGGTGTCGAGCCGGCCGGTCGCACCTTCCTCCAGCACCGCCTCGCGCAGCGGGATGGCGCGGAAGGTGAGCGCGGAGGGCTCGCCCGCCGGCGCTTCCTCCACCAGCAGCACGCCGGTGCCGGCGACCACCAGGTCCAGGAAGGCCTGGTGCAGTTCCAGGGTGAAGTTGCTGCGGTCCAGGTGGCCCTGCAGGGTCTCGGCGGCGTCGTCCAGCGCGCGGACCAGCGCCTCGGCCTCCGCGCCCTCGGCGGCGGCGCGGGTGGGGGCCAGGCCGAACCAGCGCGACCAGGGCGGCGCCAGCTCCGCCAGCAGGGAAGCGGCGAGCTGTTCGGCCGCGTCCGCCGCGGTGGCGTCGAACAGCGGCGCGGCATGCGGCGCGGGCAGGGCGTGGTCGTAGCAATCCTGCCAGGTGGCCTCCAGCGGCCGGCGGCGTTCGGCGGCGCGGGCCTGGCGGGCCAGGATTTCCTCGGGGGTCATCGCGCCTGTCACTCCCCGAGCAGCGTCTTGCGCAGCGCGAAGCCCGGCACCGGGTCCAGCACGCCGCGCGCCTGGGTGGCGATGGTGCCGGAGAGCCCCCGCCGCGCGCGGTCGAGCGCGCGCTGGCGGGCGGCTTCCTCCGCCGCCTGCGGCGCGGCGGCAGGCGTGGCGGGCGGGGCCACGACCGGGTCCGGCTTCGGCGCCGAGAACAGGCCACCCATGCAGGCTCCTCCCAGGGCTTTGCGTGCCGCGGCCGGCATGGCGCGGGGCAGGCGATCGGAACGGGGTGCCTCCCGCTGGGCCGGCGATCGACGCCCTTCGTCGTGCCCGCCTTCGGCGTGCACACTCGGGACGATCGCGGGCCAGGCCCGGAAAAGGCGAAGGCCCGCCCGGGGGGATCCGGGCGGGCCTTCGAGTTGGGCCGGGGAGGGAGACAACCGCGGGGCGCACCTCGCCCCGTGGCAGGGGTTTGATAGCCGGGGCTCAGCGCCGAGTCAAGAACATTTTCCTAAATTCACCACGATTGTCGTCCGCCCCGCCGCCCAGCGCGCGGAAAAGTCCATGCGGCGTGACGGCGAAGGGCGCATCCGGGCCGAGCAGGGCGCGGCAGAAGGCGACGCAGGTGAAGGGCGACAGCGGCGGCAACCAGCGCGCGGCCGGCGCGCCGGGGACGAAGGGGCCGAGCACGGCGATGCCGGCGCGCGCCCAGAAACCCGGCAGGTCGAAGCCCGCCGGCACCGGCAGGCGCACCACCAGCAGCCGGCCGGAGAGCGGTTCCAGCACCGTCCAGCCGGCCTCGTCGCGCAGCGCCGCCAGGCAATGGCGGAAGCCCGGGCGGAGCAGGCGCAGCCAGGGCTGGTCCGCCTCTCCCCCGAAGCCGAGCCATAGCAGCTGGCCGGCGGCGTCGGCCGCGCGGCGATGGGCCGGGCGCATCACGGGCGGGCGCCCGGGAAGGCCAGCACCTCCGCGCCCTCGGGCGGCAGGGTCATGCCGCGCGGCGGGCCGGCGACGATGCCCTTGGCGCGCAACGGGAAATCCAGGCGGTCCATCGCTTCGCGCCACAGCCGCAGGTCGCCGCGCTCGGCGGGGATCTTCGGGCTGGGGGCGGTGGCGCGCTCGCCCCAGATGCGCAGGATGCGGGCATGGGCGAGCTCGATCCGGCGCTGGCGATAGAGGCGATCGAGCACCTTGACCACGTCGTCGGGCTCGCAGGGGCGGATGGCGCCGCCGCGGGCGGCGGCAAGGCGCGCGCCGTCGCGGCGGGCGGTCAGCGCGGCCATGGTCCAGAACCAGGCGTCCTCGGCGCAGGAGAACGGCTCGGCCTTGGCGAGGCTGGCGAGGATGGCGGGGGCGCGGGCGGTGGGCATGGGGGTTCGGTCCTTCCTCCTCCGTTCCCGAACAAAACAGGAACATCCTAATAGAACCACTCTCCACCCCAGGTTGCAAGGGTTATGTTCCTATTGCATCGCGACTCGAAACCTAGGATGTCATGCCCAGGCAAATGCGCTACAGGACGGCCGATTCGGGGCCCGGCAGAGGACCAGACCCATGCGGCACGAGGATGTGTGGCGGGCGATCGACGCGCTGGCGGCGGAGCACGGGCTGTCGCCCTCCGGGCTGGCGCGGCGGGCGGGGCTGGACGCGACCGCCTTCAACCCTTCCAAGCGGACCGGGCCGGATGGGCGGGCGCGCTGGCCTTCGACGGAAAGCGTGGCGAAGGTGCTGACCGCGACGGGCACGGCGATCGATGCCTTCGCGGCCCTGGTCAGCGGCCAGCCGGCCTTGCCGCGGGGCCGCGCGCAGGTGGCGCGGCGCATCCCGCTGATCGGCCTGGCGCAGGCGGGCGGCGAGGGGTTCTTCGATGATGGCGGCTACCCGGTGGGCGGCGGCTGGGACGAGATCTCGGTGCCCGACGTGCCGGACCCGCATGCCTATGGGCTGGAGATCAGCGGCGATTCGATGGAGCCGGTGTTCCGCGACGGGGACCTGGTGATCGTCTCGCCTTCCGCCCCCGTCCGCCGCGGCGACCGCGTGGTGGTGCGGACCCGGCGCGGGGAGGTGATGGCGAAGCAGCTGATGCGGCAATCGGCGCGGCGGGTGGAGCTGGCGAGCCTGAACCCGGCGCATCCGAACTACAGTTTTGGGTTGGACGAGCTGGCCTTCATGCACAGGATCGTCTGGGCGAGCCAGTGAGGGTGGGCGGAGTTCCATGTCCGGACGACCGCCGGCCGGTCGCGCGGGCCATGCGCTGACCGGCTTTGCATCAGCCATTCACCGGCGCTTCCGGGAGCCGCGCGCCTTCACGGAGTTCGCAAGCGGCAATTCTGCCTGAGAGACGGGGGTGGGCGGCGGTGCCTTGGCGGCAAGCCGGCCGGGAAATCCCGGGCCTGGTCCCCATTCGACCTTCGGCCCACGGGTCTGTGCTGAGATCCGCTGAACGAGACCCCTGGCGGACAGGTCGGAGAGGATGTCGCGTGCCTTGAACACGCCGACGTCGAACATGTTCTGCAGCGTCCTGTTGGTGATGCGGCCGTATTCGCGCAGATGCGCGATGACCTTCCGGTCGGTCTCGTCCTCGGTCCGGCGGTTGTAGGCGACCGCGGCGCCAAGGCGCTGCAGCGTGCCGCCGCGCAGGCGGAAGGCTGGGCTGGCCCTTGCCGCGGTGGAGCGCGTGGGCTCCAGCAATCCCACCGCATCGCCGGCCAGCCGCCGCAGGATGAGTGCGGCCTCGCGGACCGGCTTCTGCAGCAGCGGTGCGGCCTGCTCCGCCGTTAGCGTCCGCGCGGTGCAGAAGCGGTGCAGCAGCAGCATGGTGTCGGTGTCCTCCTGCTCCTCCGCCGGCAGCTGGGCGACGAAGCGCGCGATGCTGGTGTCGGGGGCGCCACCTGCGAAGGCAACCCGGACGGCGTCGAAATGGCCCTCGATGCCAGGCACCTGCTTCCCGCTGCGGATCGCGGAGCGGTACATGCGGTCGACGCCGCGTCCGGTCTCCTCGGCGAGGCCGAGCAGCCGCGCCGCCTTCGCCAGCGCCGGGTTCCGCGGATGGGACGTGATGGTCAGGATGTTCTCCGGCGTGACGCCGGCGACAAGCGGGCCGGGCGACACGACGGAGAGGATCTCCGGCGCATGGTCGACCGTGATGACGCCCGCGACGCGCCAGTCGCGATGGCAGATGGCATTCGACAGCGCCTCCCGCACCGCATCCTGCGGGAAGTCCTCGATAACGATCTGCTGGCCGCTGGGCAGGGTGAGCGGGGTGGTGTTCTGGCGTGCGGCGACCAGGTCGAGGGTCCGCTGCACGGCGCTGACCAGGGGAAAGCCGGGACGCTGGGTCGTCCGCGGCTCGCCGCCCGGTTTCTGGCGATACTGGTAGAGCATCGCGTCGGGCGCTGCCCCGGGCGCCGAGCAGAACAGCAGCTCTCCGGCCCGCGTCAGCGCGTCGCGCCCGATGAGGACGCCGAGCGCCGATAGCATGTCCTCGTCGCTCAGCTCGGCCAGGCGCTGCCGTTCGTCGCGCTGGTTGCGCAGCAGGGCGCGCGCCGCGGCGAAGGCATCGGGCGGGATGTCGGCGATGTTGCGCGAGGACGCCTCCGCCGACCAGTCGTAGCCGCGGCGCTCATCGGCGAGCCTTGCCACCTCGGGCGGCGTGAGCGGCTTGCAGTCCCGGTTGACCCTCTGCCAGGAGCGACCGCTGCGGTCGGCGTGAACGGTTGCGCTGGGGCGGATTGTCACGAGCAGCAGCCTGGCGGGCGTCGTCCGGGTCTCGACCTCGACCAGCAGGCGGGGATCCGTCCGTTCGTGGATACGCTGCCGGACCGCCTCGGCATCCAGCTTCGTTCCGGTGAAGGCGGCCGGGCCGCCGAGCTTGTCGCAGACCCCGACCACCACGGTGCCGCCCGCCGCATTCGCGAAGCAGACCGCCGCCCTGACCAGCGCGTCCTCGAGTTCCGATGCGTTGCCCCGGTCCTCCTTGAAGTCGAGGACCCCACTTTCGCAATCGGCCGCAATCCCTCCCTGGAGAATGCGGGCAAGCGCGGCGTCGATGGTCCTGTCCATGGCAGCAGTTTGAGCCGAGTTTGACCCCAAACTCAAGTTTGTGGTCAAGATCAAACTCGCCTCAAACCCGGAGCGGACGCCCTATCCCCGCGCCTCCGCCCTGGTCCCCGCCGCCACCTGCGGCGGCAGCAGCGGCAGCAGCCGTTCCAGGTCCTTCTCCGCCCGGCAGGCCAGGTAGCGCGGCGGCTCCTCCGGTCCCGCCGCGCCCAGCGGGAAGGCGATCAGCCCGATGTCGCCATAGACCCGCAGCAGCCCGTCCCCGATCCCCCAGAAGGCCGGGTCCACGCCCTCGCGCTCGCAGATGTCGCGGAAGCGCCAGATGGCGGAGACGCGGTCCCGCTCCTCCCCGCCCGGATCGCCGAGGCCGAGCCAGACGCCGTCGCGCCGGATGAAGGCGAAGCCCGCCTTGCCGCCCTCCCCGAACACCGCGCCGTCCGCCGCCTCCGGCGCCGCGGCGCCCAGCGCGCGCAGCCGGGCGCGGACCTCCGGCCCCCAGGGCTCGGGCCGGAGGCGCGCCGGGCGCAGCAGGCGCAGCATGCCCGCCAGCAGGAACACCGCCGCCAGGCCCACCGCGAAGCGCAGGCTGTCCGGGGCGAGGGGGGAGAAGACCACCTCGTACCACCCTTCCTCCGCCACCCGCCCGCCATAGGAGACCATCGCCAGCAGCAGCCCGCAGGCGCCCACCACCGCCAGCGGCACCAGCGTCTGCGGCGCCAGCGGTTCGCGCATCAGCCGCGCGTCGCGGTAGAAGGCGCGGCGCATCGCCGCCAGCAGCAGCGCCACCAGCAGGAACAGCCCGGTCAGCCACCAGGGGTCGCCGCGCAGCCCGCAGATCACCGCGCCGTTCAGCAGCAGCAGGATCCCCATTCCCCAGGCGAGCGTCAGCCGCCGCATCAGCCCATAGGCCATCACCAGCAGCAGCGAGCCGACGATGGAGGCCGCGAAGGCCGAAGCGACCGCCGCCTCGTACCCCGCCCAGTCCGGCAGGGTGCTGCTGCGCAGCGGCAGCGCGCCGAGGAACAGCAGCACCGTGCCGCCCAGCCCGACCAGCCCGGCGATCGCCGGCACTTCCAGCGCATCCGCCACCCCCTGCTCGGCGCGGAAGCGCCCCGCGGCGCGGCGGCGCTGCGCGATCTCGAAGCCGGCGAACAGCATGCCGGCCAGGAACAGCGGCACGATGTAGTAGTAGAGGCGGAACAGCAGCAGCGCGCCCACCACCTCGGCCGCCGGTAGCCAGGGCTGCAGCCCGATCAGGATCGCGGTGTCGAACACGCCGATGCCGCCGGGCAGGCTGGCGGCGATGCCGGCGACATAGGCCGCGATGTAGATGCCGAGGAAATGCAGGAAGGTCAGCCCCTCGGCCGGCGGCAGCAGCGCGTAGAAGATCGCCGCCGTCACCGCGACATCGACGCTGGCCAGCGCCGTCTGCGCCAGCGCCATGCGGAAGCCCGGCAGGTCGATGTGGTGGCCGAACAGCACGACGTGGCTGCGGATGCGCGACATGGTGATGTAGGCGATCACCAGCGCCCACATGAGGAGACCGATGCCGCGCATCAGCCAGTGCGGCACGTGGTTGCCGAGGCCGGGGATCACTTCCGGCTCCACCACCAGCACCAGGCCGCCGAGCGCCAGGCCGCCCAGCCCGAAGGTCAGGCTGGTGAAGGCCACCACCTTGGCGATCGCCAGCGGCGGCAGCCCCCAGGCGGCGTAGAAGCGGTAGCGCACCGCCGCGCCCGAGACCGCCGCGAAGCCCAAATTGTGCGCCAGCGTATAGGCGCAGAAGGACGCCAGCGAGGTGCGCGCATAGCTGACCGGATGGCCCGCATAGACGCTGCCCAGCCGGTCGTAGATGGTCAGCACGCCATAGGCGAGCAGCGTCCAGCCCGCCGCCATCCACAGCGCGGAAGACGGGATCTCGGCCATCGCGCGCTGGATGTCGGCCAGCGACAGGCCGCGGAATTCGCGGAACACCACGAAGACGGCGGCGACCAGCAGCAGCAGGCCGAACACCGTCATGCCGTGCCTGCGCAGCAGCGGCCAGAGACGCTGGCGCAGCGACGGGGGGGCGTCGCCGCTCACGCGCGGCCGCTCATGCCGGCGGACGCCTTCTTCGGCCGCGGCTCGCTCCGCCAGCGCGGCGCCATCATGCGGCGGCGTCGCGCGCCAGCGCGCCCTCGATCAGCGCGATCGTGCCGGCGATGCCGTAGAGGGCCACGAAGCCGCCGAAGCGCGGGCCTTCCGGCTGGCCGAGCAGCACCTGGTAGAGCGCATCGAACCAGGCGCGCGACACGCCGGGGCGGCCGCCATCCTTGGCCGGCGTCAGGAAGGGCTCGCGCCGCCCGGCATCGTAGACCAGGTCCTGGATGGCGCGGGCGCGGGCTTCCGCCGGCATCGCTTCCAGGTCCTGCAGGCGCTCGCGCAGCGACGCGGCCAGCGCGAGCATCGCCTCGGCCTCGGCCGGCGTCGCGGCGCGGTGCTGCTTCTGCGGCAGCACGCGGTCGCGGTAGTAGGCCACCGCATGGTCCACCAGGCGGGCCAGCATCGGGTGGCTCTCGGCCGTCAGGCCCGGCGCGTAGCGGTGCAGGAAGCCCCACAGCATCTGCGCGTTGTCCGCGTTGATCACGCTGGCCAGGTTCTGCAGCATGGTGAAGGACACCGGCGAGCCCGGGTCGTGCGTGGCGTCGCCCAGGATGTGCCAGGCCGGGTTCTCCGCCATGGCGCGCCGCACCTCGTCCGCCGCGTGGAACGTCTCGCGGTGCTCGTCGCTGGTGATGTCGCCGTCGTGGCCCGCGGCGAACCGCGCGAGATGGCCGCGGTGGCGGTTGAGCCGGTCGAGGTTCTGGAGGAAGTCGTCCACCGCGCGCGGGATCACGTCGAAGAACAGCCGCTTCGCCCGCCCCGGCTGGTTGTACATGAACTGGGAGAGCGATTCCGGCGGGCCGTAGTGCAGCCATTCCTCGATGGTCATGCCGTTGCCCTTGGACTTGCTGATCTTGCCGCCGTCCTCGTCCAGGAAGTGCTCGTAGGTGAAGCCCACCGGCGGCTCCCCGCCCAGCACGCGGCAGATCTGCGAGGACAGCCGCACGCTGTCGATCAGGTCCTTGCCCGACATCTCGTAGTCCACGCCGAGCGCATACCAGCGCAGCGCCCAGTCGGCCTTCCACTGCGCCTTGCAATGGCCGCCGGTGATGCGCGTGCCGAAGCGTTCCCCGGTCGCGGGATCGACCCACACCAGCAGGTCGTCCGCCGGCCGCACCTCCTCCATCGGCACCTGCATGACGACGCCGGTCTTCGGGTGGATCGGCAGGAAGGGGGAATAGGTGGCGCGGCGGTCGGGGCCCAGCGTCGGCAGGATCACCGCCTTCACCTCCTCGTGCCGCTCCGCCATGCGCAGCAGCGCGGCGTCGAACCTGCCCGACCGGTAGTGGTCGGAAGCGGAGGCGAATTCGTAGTCGAAGCCGAAGCGGTCCAGGAAGGCGCGCAGCCTTGCGTTGTTGTGGTGCCCGAAGCTCTCATGCGTGCCGAAGGGGTCGGGGATGGCGGTGACCGGCTTGCCGAGATGCGTCGCCAGCATCTCCCGGTTGGGCAGGTTGTCGGGCACCTTGCGCAGCCCGTCCATGTCGTCGCTGAAGGCGATGAGGCGGGAGGGCAGGCCGGTCAGCTTCGTGAAGGCGTTGCGCACCCAGGTCGTGCGCGCGACCTCGCCGAAGGTTCCGATGTGCGGAAGGCCGGAGGGGCCATAGCCCGTCTCGAACAGCGCCGTGCCCTTGCCGGAGGCCGCGACCCGGGCGGCCACCTTGCGGGCCTCCTCGAAGGGCCAGGCCCGGACGGCGGCGAAATCGGCGGGGTCGGACATGGCGCGGGTCTGCTGCCTCTCTGCCGGGCGGATGGGGTGGACCGGCCTTATAGGTGTGCGGCCGGCCCGGCGCGACCCCGCCCGGCGGCCCGGGCGGGGCTGGCCCCCCGCCCGCGCATTTGGCCCGCGCGCCCGGTTTGCGCTATGGGCGAGGCTGGCCTGCAACATGGGAGCAGCCTCAGATGCGTGTCGGCGTGATCGGCGCCACCGGTGCGGTGGGGAAGGAGCTGGTGGAGGTCCTCGGGAAGCGTCGCTTCCCGATGACGAAACTCCGCCTCTTCGCCTCGGGCCGCAGCGCGGGCACGCGCCTGCCGACACCTTTCGGCGAGACGGCGGTCGAGGAGTTCACGCCCGAGAAGGTGCGGGACCTGGACCTGGCGCTGCTCGCCGTCTCCGGCGATTTCGCCAAGGCGCATGCGCCGGGGATGGTCGCGGCCGGCGTGACGGTGGTGGACAATTCCTCCGCCTTCCGGCTGGACGCCGACGTGCCGCTGGTGGTGCCGGAGGTGAACGCCCATGCGCTCGGCACGTCGCGGCTGATCGCCAACCCGAACTGCACGACGGCGATCCTGGTCGTGGCCCTCGCCCCGCTGCATGCCGCCTTCGGGCTGAAGCGCGTCATCGTCTCCACCTATCAGGCGACCAGCGGCGCCGGCGCCGAGGGCATGGCGGAGCTGGAGCGGGAGACGCGGCGCGTGCTGGTCGAGGGCGAGCCCGCCCGGGCCGAGGTCTTCGCCCACCCGATCGCCTTCAACCTGATCCCGCACATCGATAGCTTCCAGCCCAACGGCTACACGCGGGAGGAAATGAAGGTCGTGTGGGAAACCCGGAAGATCATGGGCCTGCCCGACCTTCCCGTCTCCTGCACCGCCGTCCGCATCCCGACCATGCGCGTGCACGCGGAAGCCGTGACGATCGAGACCGAGCGCCCGGTCACGCCGGAAGCCGCGCGGGCGGTGCTGGCGCGCGCCGCGGGCATCCGCGTGGTGGATAACCCTGCGCAAAAACTCTACCCGATGCCGCTGACGGCGACCGGCCAGGATGATTGCGAGGTCGGCCGCATCCGCCAGAGCCTGGTCTTCGGCGACCATGGCCTGGACCTGTTCGTCTGTGGCGACCAGCTGCTGAAGGGCGCGGCGCTGAACGCGGTGCAGATCGCGGAGCGGGTGCCGGCGCTGAAGGCGGCCGCCTGACCTGCCGCGGCCTCCTGCCCCGGTCGGGGGAGGAGGCCGCGCTTGCCTTCGCGGCCCGCCGCGCGCCACGCTGCAGGGCATGACCCTCGCCTCCGCCATCCGGGATGACGGCGCGCGCCTCGCCGCGGCCTGCACGGCCTGCGGCGCCTGTGCCGCCGCCTGCCCGTCGCCGCCCTTCCTGGGCCGCCCCGTGACCGACCCGGTCGCCGCCGCCACCGGCCTCCGCGCCACCCTGCGCGGCGAGGCGCCGACGGCCGAGGGCATCGCCTGGATCGCCGACTGCACCCGCAGCGGGCAATGCGCCGCCGCCTGCCCGGAAGCGCTCGACGTGCCCTACATGATGCGCCTCGCGGGCATGCGCCTGCGCGGCGCGCTGGGCGAGGCGCCCGCCATCGCCGGCTCCGCCGACACCGGCTGGGCCGCGCGGGTCAAGGCTTTCGGCCGCCTGACCATGACCGAGGAGGAGCAGGCGCGATGGCTGTGACCTTCTGGTACGGCTGCAACATGACCCGCCATGGCGAGGTCATCCGCGCGACGCTGCGCCTGATGCAGGCCGTTGGCATCACGGCGGAGGCCACCGGGGGGCCCGCCAGCTGCTGCGGCGCGCCCAAGGAACCGGATGCCCGCATCGCCGGTGCGATGGGCGCGCGCACCGTCGCGCAGTTCAACGCCAGCGGCACCGGCCATGTCGTGACCTGGTGCCCCACCTGCCACATGAACATGCAGGACGTGATGGCGCCCGCCACGCCCACGAATTTCGAGACGCTGCACGTGACGGAGCTGCTGCACGCAAGCCGCGACGCGCTGCGCCCGCTGCTGACGCGCCACGTCCCGGCGCGGGTGCTGCTGCACCGGCACCTGGGCTTCGACGGCCGCGTGCCCGTCAACCGGCTGGTCGCCGACCTGCTGGCGCTGGTGCCGGGGCTGGAACTGGTGGAGCACGAGCTCGACCTGCCGGGCCATATGTGCTCCGCGCTGGCCGCGGTGCCGGGCGGGCTGGCGCAGGCGCAGCGCGCGACGCTGGCGGCGATGGCGGAGAGCGGCGCCGACACGCTCTGCACCATCTTCCACAGCTGCCACCGGGAGCTGGTCGGGCTGGAACAGGGCCGCGCCTTCCGCGTGGCGAACTGGGTCCATTTGCTGGCCGAGGCCGCCGGGTGGGACATCGCCGACGACTACAAGGCCTGGCGCAACGCCCCGGACCCGCGCGCCGCGGTTGGCGCCGACGGCCTGGCCTCGGTGGGGGAGGCGGTGTTCGACCGCCTGGTGGCGCCGGAGCTGCGCCGCCCGCGGCCGGTGTAGCCTCCCGCCTCTGCGGCTCGTCCGGCCGGCGCTCAAGCCGTTCACCGGCAACGCCTTGCCCCCGGCAAGGCGATGGCGGCCGCCATCTGTGGCGGAAGCCCGTCCGGACAGGGCCTTGGCCCGGATCGTCGCTGCTCGCCCCGATCCCCCTTTGTCGGCGCGCGCCGCCGGGGCCAGATTGTCGCCATGACCCGCACCCGCCCCGGCGCCGCGCGATGACCGGCTCCCGTGCCGACGGCAGCAACCCGCGCGCGCTCGGCACCAACCCCAGGGCGCAGCGCGCCCGGCCGGCCGGCGCCCAGCCTGCCCCGCCACGCCTGCTGCTGCCCGAGGCCCCGGCGCTGGTCGCCGGCTTCGGCCGCGGCGCGCTGCTGACCCCCGATGGCGAGCTGCTGACCCTGCCCGCCGCCGAGATCGCCCGCCGCCTGCGCGACCTGCCGCCGCCGATGCTGGTCCACGCGCCGGCCACCTTCCGGCGGCTCGACATCGCCCCCGTCCCGGCCTGCGACCTGCTGGAACTGCTGGCCTTCTGCCTGCCCGCCCGCCCCGCCGCGCCCACGCCGCGCGGCCTCGCGCTGGCGCTCGACCTCGACATGCCGGCGGGCGACGAGGCCGCGGCCGCGCTGCTGCCGGAACTCGCCACCTCCATCCTGCGGCTGCTCGCCGCCCGCCGTGCCGATCCGCGCCACCGCGACGCCGCGGGGCTGGCCGCCAGGCTTGGCGCCGACCTGCACTGGCCCTGGGCGCAATCCGTCCTCGCGGCGCTGGGCGAGCCGGAGGCCCGGCCGACGAACGACGCGCTGCGCGTCTGGAAGCGCCTGCCGGAATGGGAGGAGGAAGCACCCCCCCCGCCGGCCGCCCACCAGCCCATCACCGCCGCCGAGGCCCGAAGGCGCCTGGCCGACATCCTGGGCGAAGGCGCCGAGCAGCGCCCGCAGCAGGCCGACTACGCCTCCGCCGCCGCCGCCGCCTTCCAGGCCCGCACCACCGAAGGCGCGCCCAACCTGGTGCTGGCCGAGGCCGGCACCGGCACCGGCAAGACGCTCGGCTATGTCGCGCCCGCCAGCCTCTGGGCGGAACGCAACGGCGCGCCGGTCTGGATCGCCACCTTCACCCGCAACCTCCAGCGCCAGATCGACCAGGAGACGGCGCGCCTCTACCCCGACCCGGAGGAGCGCCGCCGCCGCGTCGTCGTCCGCAAGGGGCGGGAGAACTACCTCTGCCTGCTGAACATGGAGGAGGCGACGGGTGCCGCCGGCCATCCCGGCGCGCTGCTGTCGCTGGCGCTGGTGGCGCGCTGGGCGCTGTTCACCCGCGACGGCGACCTCCAGGGCGGCGATTTTCCGGGATGGCTGTCGGAGCTGTTCGGCCCGGCCGCGGTGCTGCCGCTGGCCGACCGGCGCGGCGAATGCATCCACTCCGCCTGCAAGCATTATCGCAGCTGCTTCGTGGAGCATTCCATCCGCCGCGCGCGTTCCGCGACGCTGGTGGTGGCGAACCATGCGCTGGTGATGGTGCAGGCGGCGCTGGGCGGCGGCGAGGATGGCCGCCCGCTGCGCCTGGTCTTCGACGAGGGCCACCACCTGTTCGACGCGGCGGATGCCGCCTTCTCCGCCGATCTCTGCGGGGGAGAGGCGGCGGAGCTGCGCCGCTGGCTGCTCGGCGCGGAAGGCGGCAGGTCCCGCGCCCGCGGCCTGGCGCGCCGGCTGGAGGAGCTGGTCGGCGACCGCCCCGATTTGCTGATGCCGCTTGAGGAAGCCCTGCAGGCCGCCCGGGCGCTCCCCGGCCCCGGCTGGCCCTCGCGGCTCGCCGATGGCGATGGCCGCGGCGCGACGGAGGCATTCCTGGCCGCGATCCGCGCCCAGGTCCTGGCCCGCAGCGCGGCCGATGCCGCCGGCTATGGCGCGGAATGCGACCTGCACCCGCTCAACCCCGGCGTCGCCGACGCGGCCGCCGCGCTGGAGGATGCGCTCGCCCGCCTGCACGAGCCGCTGCAGCGGCTCCGCGACCGCCTCGCCGCGCGGCTGGACGACGAGGCGGAGGACCTCGACCTCGGCGAGCGCATCCGCATCGAGGCCGCCTGCCGGGGCCTGGAACGCCGCGCCCTGATGCCGCTCGCCGCCTGGGGCGCCATGCTGAAGACGGTGCGCGAACCCCCGCGCGCCCCAGGCGAGCGCCCCATCCATGTGGACTGGTTCGCGCTGGAACGGCGCGAGGGGCGGGAGGTGGATGCCGGCCTCCATCGCCACGCCCTCGACCCGACCGAACCGTTCGCGATGGCCGTTGCCGCGCCGGCGCATGGCGTGCTGATCACCTCCGCCACGCTGCGCGACGCCGCCGACCTGGCGGAGGACGAACCCGAGGCCGCCTGGCGCGCGGCGGAGGCCCGCACCGGCGCGATCCACCTGCCCAACCCCGCGATCCGCGCCGCCGTCGCCTCCCCCTTCGACTATGGCGCGCGCACCCGCGCCTTCGTGGTGACCGATGTCGCGAAGGACGACGCGGCGCAGATGGCGGCGGCCTATCGCGCGCTGTTCCTGGCCTCCGGCGGCGGCGGGCTCGGCCTGTTCACCGCGGTGCGCCGGCTGCGGGAAGTGCATGGCCGCATCGCCGCGCCGCTGGCCGAGGCCGGCATCCCGCTCTACGCCCAGCACATCGACGCGATGGACAACGCCACGCTGGTGGATGTCTTCCGCGCCGAGGAAGCCTCCTGCCTGCTGGGCACGGATGCGATGCGGGATGGCGTGGACGTGCCGGGGCGGTCGCTGCGCCTGCTGGTCTTCGACCGCGTGCCCTGGCCGCGCCCGACCATCCTGCACCGCGAACGCCGGCTGCACCTGAGCGAAGGCCGGCCGAAATCGCATGACGACGCCATCGCCCGCCACCGCCTGCGCCAGGCCTTCGGCCGGCTGATCCGGCGGGCCGACGACAAGGGCGTCTTCGTGCTGCTCGACCGCTCCTGCCCCTCGCGCCTGCTGGCCGGGCTGCCGGACGGCGTGCTGATCCGCCGCCTCGGGCTGCGCGACGCCATCGAGGCGACGCGCGGCTTCCTGGCCGAGGCGGATTGAAGCCGGGGCCGAAGCGGGCTGGCACCGCACGGCGTGCGCGACGCGATGCGCGGGGTTGCCGCGACATCGCGCCCCGTCGCGGTGCAGGGCTGCGCTGCACGCTGCGCCGGGGGCGGCCGGCCCTGGACCCTGGCCGAAGGCAGCCGCCCCGGATGCCGGGCGGCGTGGATGGGTCGGCCTGGACGCCGCCCGGGATCAGCCCGCCGGCGGCGGCCGCCGCAATGCGCGCGCCCGCCGCGGGGCCTCCGCCGCCGGCTTGCGCGTGCGCCCCGTCCGCGCCTGCACCCAATGCTCGCCCTTCAGCTTGTAGGCGGCGCCGCAATGGAACGCGACGTGCCGCCGCAGCACGGACCGGTGCAGGATCGTGACGCCCGCCAGCCACTCCGCCGGCGGCAGCGGGGCGGCGGCGAGTTCCGCCACGAAGGCGCGGGAGAACATGCCCGGACCGGTGGCCAGCCAGATCCCGTCCGGATCGCGGCGGAGCATCGCCGACGACGCCATGTCGAAGGCGCGCCGCAGCAGCGGATGGCCCGGCGCGCAGCCGAGGAAGTTGTTGCCGAGGCTGCCGAGATCCTCGTGGAAGCCGACGAAGCCGGTGCCGGTGCGCGCGAAGCCGTCCAGCGGCGCCAGGCAGCGGTCGTCGGCATCGGCATAGAAGCCGCCGCGGCTGAGCAGCAGCACGGTGCGGAAGACGTCGGCGCGCTGCGCCGGGACGCGGATGCGGGCGAAGCGGTCGGCCAGCGGCGCGCCGAATTCCTCGCGGATCAGCGCCAGCGCGCTTTCGTCGTCATGCACGGTGTGGACATAGCCGGGGTTCATCTCCGCCCATGTCCGGGTCAGGGCGGCGACGTCGGGCGGCAGATCCTTCGTGTTCCAGTATTGCGCGATGGTGCGCGGGATGGTGGCGTCGTCGGGGCGCGGCGGCGGCGGTTCGCGCGTGGCGATCAGCCCGGCGCGCGCCAGCGCCAGCAGGGTGGTCACCGCCGCGGCGGTGGAATCGGGGAAGCGCCGGGCGATGTCGAGCAGCGGCGCCACCGCCGCCGCTTGCGGCGTGCCGCGCAGCGCCCGCAACTCGGCCAGCGCCGCGGCGTCCAGCTCGAAATCGTCCAGGATCGGGCCGTAGAAGCCCTGCGAGTAATGCGGGGAGGCGCCACGCAGCAGCGCCGCCGCCGCGTCGCGCCGGTGCGCGTCCTTCAGCAGCTGCCGCGCCTCCCGCGTCTCCAGCCGCAGCATCTGCAGCTGCGCCAGCTGCAGCCGCGCGCCGTTGTCGGCGGGATGGATCGAGATCGCCTCCCGGCAGGCGGGGGCCGCCTCGTCCAGCCGCCAATCCTCGGCGGCCAGCAGCGCGCGGCACAGCGCGACATGCCCCGCTTCCGCGTCGTTCACCGGCCGCGCGGCATCGAGGCAGGCCTCCGCCTCGGCGATGTTGCCCAGCAGCAGCTCCAGGCGGAAGCGCAGCGACCAGACCCAGAACTGCTCCGGCGCCTCCGCCAGGTGGCGCCGGGCGAGCGCCAGCGCCTCGGGCAGCAGGCCGGCGCGGCGCAGCAGGTCGATGCGGCGGACGCGCGTTTCGGCGGTGGAGACATGCGCGGCCTCCCACCCGTCCACCACGGCCAGCGCCGCCTCCAGATCCCCCGCCTCGCCGAGCAGCTGGGCGAGCTCCATGGCGACGACCTGGTCATGCGGATGCGCCTCGGCGGCCTCGCGCAGCAGGCGCAGCGCCTCGTCGCCATCGGCGGCCAGGCGGGCCTGCAGCGCCAGTTGCAGCAAAGCGGGGGCGAAGCGCGGACGATGCTCCAGCGCCTGCCGGAACAGCCGCGCAGCCTCCCCGGGGCGCGCGGCGTTGCGCGTCTCGATGCCGAGCTCGACCAGGGTGGCGGGGTCGTTCGGCGCCAGCTCCACGGCGCGGCGGAAGGCCTGCAGCGACGCCTCCGGCCGGCTGGCGGCGCGTTCGGTCAGGCCGATGCTGGCCCAGGCGCGCGCTTCCTCCGCCCCCGGGCGCAGCAGCGGCGCCAGCACCTCGGCCGCGCGCGCATGGGCGCTGACCTGGCGGAACGCCGCCGCCGCCTGCAGCAGCCAGGCGGCATCGCCGGTCGCGGCCGCGCGCTCGAACCAGTCGAGCGCCGCCGCGCGGTCGGAGCGCGCCCGGGCGCAGAGGCCGAGGCCGATCATGCAGCCGGCGCTGCGCGGGTCCTGTTCGAGCCCGGCGCGGAACTCGACCTCCGCCTCCGCCACCCGGCCGAGCAGCCGCAGCTCCGTCCCCAGCTCGAAGCGCAGCCGGGGATTGGCGGGGGTGGCGGCGACGGCGCGGCGGAACCACTCGGCCGCGCCGCCCGAGTTGCCGCGCGCCCGCGCGCAATGGCCGAGGCCGGCCAGCGCCGCCGGATTGGCGGGCTCCAGCGCCAGGGCGCGGCCGAAGGCCGCTTCCGCCTCGTCCAGCCGGCCGAGCATCCGCAGCTCCGTGCCCAGCTGCATCTGCGCGCCGGCATGGCGCGGCGCGGCGCGGCACACCGCCTCGAAGGCCGCCAGCGCGGCCGCGCTGTCGCCCCGCGCGCGCGCGACGAGGCCCAGGCCGATGCACGCGCCGGGATTGCCCGGATCGGTCGCCAGCACCCGGCGATAGGCCTCCTCCGCCTCCTCGTTCCGGCCGGCGCCGCGCAGCTCCGTGCCCAGCTCGATCAGCGTGCCGAGATGCCAGGGCGCGGCCTCGGCGGCCTGGCGGAAGCGGGCGATCGCCATGCCGCTGTCGCCGGCCGCCCGGGCACAGAGGGCAAGGCCGATGATCGCCGGGTGGTAGTCCGCATCGACCATCAGGGCGCGGCGGAAGGCCGCCTCGGCCTGGGGCAGCCGGCGGACATTGCGCAGCTCCGTGCCGAATTCGACCTGCAGCGCGGGCTGGCGTGGCGCGGCGTCGGCGGCGCGCCGGAACCAGCCGAGCGCGACCGCGCCCTCGCCTCGCGCGCGGGCGCAATGGCCGAGCCCCGCCAGCACCGTCGGGTTCTCTTCCTCCAGGCGCAGGGCGCGGCGGTAGGCGGCCTCGGCCTCCGCGAAGCGGCCATCGGCGCGCAGCTCGTTGGCCAGCTCGACCTGGTGGGGCAGCTGGCCGGGCGCGGTGTCCGCCGCCTGCTTCAGCCAGCGCAGCGCGACGGCGCGTTCCCCGCGCAGCCTTGCAGCAAGGCCGAGGCCGTGCATCGCCCCGGCATGGCCGGGATCGGCGGCGAGCACGCGCAGCCAGAAGGGCTCCGCGGCGGCGTGGTTGCCGGCGGCCTGCAGCGCCGTGGCGCGCTGGATGTCGGCCGCGAGCGCCACCGGGTCCGGCGGCGGCGGCGGGGCAGGGGTGGCGGCACCCGGCCATGCCGGCTTCGCCGGCGCCTGCCGCGGCTGCGCCGGCGCGCCGGGCGCGGCCGATGCCGGGCCGGGCGGTGCTTTCGGCGGCGGGTTGCGCGGCGGCGCGGCCATGGGCTCCTCTGCGGCAAGCGGCGTGCGGGCGCGTCCTGGCCTGTCCGGCAGGAAAGGGCGGCGCGCCGACGGAATCAAGGGGCGGTTGGCGCGGCGCCCGGGCGTCTCGCCCGTCGGTGGAGTGTCCTGTGCGCCGCGACCGGCTACCCGGCCGCGATCACCTCCAGCAGGCCGGGCACCGCCAGCGCGGCGAAGGTGCGGGCGGCCTGGATGTCGGCTTCCCCGTAGAAGCCGGCTTCGTGCAGCAGGTTGATGGTGCCCAGGCTGCGGCCGTTCCAGCGCACCGGCACGTTCAGCACGCTTTCGCAGCCCAGGCTGCGGATCAACTCGTGGTCGAAGAAGACATCGCTGATGTCGGCATAGGTCCGGCCGATGTAGCACTCGCCCTCGTCCAGCACGCGGCGGAACCAGTGGGTCGGGTTGATCGGCTTGCGGCCGCCGACCGGATAGGCCTCCGGCATGTTGGAGTAGTAGCGCTGGCTCTCGGCCGCGCCCGGATGGATCACCAGGATGGTGAACAGCCTGTGCCCGATGGCGGCGGCCATCGCCCCGTCCAGCGCGGCGAACAGCGCCGCGGGCTGGCCCGGCAGCGCGGCGGCGGCGGCGACGGCGGCGATCTGCGGGGCGGGGTCGGGGCGGGTCATGGCGTGGCCTTCGGGGCGTGGAGCGTGCGGGTGCGTTCGGGGATCAGCCCCTGCGGCCGGAGCCGCAGCAGCAGGATGAGCGAGAGGGCGATGATCCCCTCCCGCAGCGCCGCCTTCTGCACCGGCGAGACGCCGGGCACCGCGGCGGCCAGGAAGCGCGTGCCTTCCAGCAGCACCAGCACCAGCACCGCGCCGAGCACCGCCCCGCGCATCGAGCCCACCCCGCCCGCGGTCAGCGCGAGCACGACGTAGATCGTCAGCAGCGGCGCGAAGCCGTCGGGCGCGATGTAGGCGTTGTAGTGGGCGTAGAGCGCGCCCGACAGGCCGACGATCGCCGCACCCAGGCAGAAGGCGCGCACCTTGAACCACAGCACGGGCTTGCCGGCCACCGCGGCCACGTCCTCGTCCTCCCGCACCGCGCGCAGCACGCGGCCGAAGGGGGAATGCGACAGCCGCGCGAGCAGCAGGAAGCCGATGGCGACCGCGGTCCAGACGATCGCCAGGAAGACCAGGTTGAATTCCTGCGGCGTGACCGCGCCGCGCCAGGGCCCGGGGATGCCGCTGATGCCGTCCGTGCCGTTGGTCAGCCAGATCTCGTTGCTGGCCACCAGGCGGATCACCTCGGCGAAGCCGAGCGTGACGATGGCGAGGTAGTCGCCGCGCAGCCGCGCCACGATCACCGCCATCGCCGCCCCCGCCGCCGCCGCCAGCGCGGCACCCGCCGCCCAGCCGAGCGGCATCGGCCACATCAGCTTCGTGGTCAGCAGCGCCGAGGCATAGGCGCCGACGGCGAAGAAGCCGACCAGCCCCAGGTTCACCATGCCGGCGAGGCCCCAGATGACGTTCAGCCCCAGCGCCATCAGCGCGTAGAAGCCGGCGAAGACCAGCATCGCGACGAGATAGGCTTCCATCAGCCGCGCGCCCCGAGCAGCCCCTGCGGGCGCAGCATCAGCACCAGCAGGATCGCCAGGAAGGCGGTGACGGTGCGGTAGGCGGGTTCGAGCAGCACCGACGACATCTCCTCGCCGATGCCGACCACCATGGCACCCAGCGCGGCGCCGGGGATCGACCCCAGCCCGCCCACCACCGCGGCCGCGAAGACCGACAGCACGACGCGGAAGCCGGTCAGCGGATCGATCGAGGTGTCGAGCCCGATCAGCATCCCCCCGAAGCCCGCGAGCCCGGCGCCGATGAAGACCGCGACGCGCGCGATGCGGTCGGGATCCACGCCCTTGATGTCGGCGAGGGTGGGGTTGTCGGCCACCGCGCGCATGGCGCGGCCGAGCCGCGTGAAGGCCAGCAGCAGGAACAGCGCGCCGGCGGTGGCCAGCGCATAGAGCGTGTTGGCCAGCTGCTGCGGGCCGATGCGGATGCCGTCGAAGCGCCAGTCGCGCAGCACCGGCAGGTCGTAGCCGCGCAGCTCGTTGCCGAAGAAGAAGCGCACGACATTCTCGAGCAGCAGGGTCAGCGCGACGGAGGCGATGGCGACCGTCAGCGGGCCGGCGGGGCGCAGCGGC
This sequence comes from Acetobacteraceae bacterium, assembly GCA_027487675.1. GTDB lineage: Bacteria > Pseudomonadota > Alphaproteobacteria > Acetobacterales > Acetobacteraceae > Falsiroseomonas. The sequence continues at coordinate 54,058 of JAIYDD010000189.1, forward strand.
TTCAGCGCGGCCTCCTCGGCCAGCAGCCCCGCCGCGCCGGCGACGAGGAAGGCCGCCATCAGCGCGACGCCGGCCGGCAGGCCCCATTGCGCATTGGCGACCCAGCCGGCGAAGGCGCCGATGGTGGCGAAGCCGGCCACCGCGAAGTTCGGGTAGCGCAGCACGGCGAAGATGCAGTTGAAGCCGATGGCGGGCAGCATCAGCAGGCTGCCCGCCATCACGCCGTTCAGCAGGATCTGCACGACGTCGCGCCAGTCTTGGATCACTTTTTCTGTGCCCTCAGGCGCCGGGCGGCCGCTCCGCGGCCTTGGCTCGCCGCATAAGCGGCGGCGGCCGTTCGGCCGCTCGGCCCGCAGTGCGGGCCGCCAGCCCCAGCCTGGCGGATGGCGCTGCGTCGGGCGAGCGGGCTCACGTCAGCTCCATCAGCTCGAAGCGCCCGCCGGCGGCGCGCTCGTAGCGGAACTTCGTGCCGCGGATGTCGCCGCGCTCGTCGAAATCCACGGGGCCGGAGGCGCCGTCGAAATTCACCGCGCGCCCGGCCGCGATGGCCCGCAGCCCGTCCGTCACGTTGTCCACCACCGCGCCGTCGCCGGCGGCGATGCGGCGGACGTTGTCGCGGATCGCGATGCCCGTCGCATCGCCCGCCTGCGCCGCGGCCAGGATCGCCAGCGTCGCATGGTCATGCGTCTGCGCGCTGTAGGGATCCACCTCGACATTGCCGAAGCGCGTCTGCAGGCGGCGGAAGGCGCCGGACTGCACGTCCGGGCTCGGCTGCCAGGTCATGACGCCGTTGGTCACCTCGTTCGGCAGCGTCTCGAAGCTGCGCTGCGTCAGGGCATAGGCCGGCGTGAAGCGCCGCCCGTCGAAGCCGGCGCGGAACAGCTCGCGCAGCAGGATCGTGACATCGGGCAGGTAGCCGTTGAGGAACACCGTGTCGGCGCGCGAGCGCATGATCTGGTCCACCTCCGTGCGGAAGGCGGTCTTGTCGCGCTCATAGACGATGTAGCCGGCGACAGCGCCGCCCGAGACGCCGCGCATCTTCTCGACCAGCACGTCCTGGCTCGATTGCGCGAAGGGCGATTGCGCGGCCAGGTGGAAGATGCGCCGCGCGCCCTGGCGGATCAGGAAGTCCGCCCCCGTCGCGATCTGCAGCCGGCTGTTGGGCTGGGTGCGGAAGATGTAGCCCTGGTGCGGCAGCAGCGTGATGGAATCCGCGCCCGAGACGGTGAACAGCGGCAGCCGGTTCTCCCAGCACAGCGGCGCGACGGCGGTGGTCACGCTGCTCGCCCAGGTGCCCATGATGGCGGAGACGCGGTCCACGTCGATCAGCTTGCGCGCGCCGCGCACGCCGGCGTCCGGGTTGGTCTGGTCGTCTTCCGCCACCACGCGGATCTGCCGGCCCCCCTGGCGCGTCGGTATGCCGCCGGCGGCGTTCGCCTCGTCCACCACCTGCTGGATGGCGCGCAGCATCGCCGGGCCATAGGGCCCGCCCGCGCCGGTCAGCGGCGGCAGCGCGCCGAACACCACCGGCGCGCCTTGCCCGAAAGCCTTGCCGCCGATGGCGAAGCTGCCCACGGCACCCGCGGCGCCGAGCAGGGCGCCGCGGCGCCCGATCATGGTCCTGGTCATCCGATGCTCTCCCCCGAGACCTTTCCGGTCCCCGAAACTCTATCCCCGCTCAGCCGCCGAGGAACAGCCGCCGCACCTCGGCATCCCCCGCCAGCTCCGCCGCGGCGCCGGTGCGGGCGACGCGGCCATCCACCAGCACGATGCCTTCCTCGGCGATGGAAAGCGCTTCCAGCGCGTTCTGCTCGACCATCAGGATCGCGGTGCCCTCGGCATGGATGGCGGCGATGCCGTCGAACAGCGCCTCGGCGGCCTTGGGCGACAGGCCGGCCGAGGGCTCGTCCAGCAGCAGCAGCCGCGGCTCCACCATCAGCGCCATCGCCATGGCCAGGATCTGCCGCTGCCCGCCCGAGAGCGTGCGCGCCGCGCGCCGGCGCTTCTCCGCCAGCACCGGGAAGCGGGCCATCAGCGCCTCCACCTTCGCCACCACGCGCGGGCGGGGTTCCAGGTAGCCGCCCATCTCCAGGTTCTCGCGCACGGTCAGGGAGGGGAAGATGTTCGCCTCCTGCGGCACGAAGGCTACGCCGCGCGCGGCAATGGCCCGCGGCGGCAGGCCGGTCAGCGGCGCACCCTCCAGCAGGATGCGGCCTGCCTTGGGCTTGAGGAGGCCGGCGATGGCCTTCAGCAGCGTGGACTTGCCCGCGCCGTTCGGCCCGACGATCGCGGCCATGCGGCCCGGCATCAGCGTCGCCGAGATGCCCTTCAGGATCTCGTCGGCCGCGCCATAGCCGCCGACCACGCCCTCCACCTGAAGCAGCGGGGCGTCAGGCATGCGCGCGCCGGCCCATATAGGCTTCCTGCACGCGCGCATCGCCGGCGATGGCGCGGAAATCGCCTTCCGCCAGGTGCCTGCCCTCCGCCATGACGATGACGGGATCGCAGAGCGACGCCACGAAATCCATGTGGTGCTCCACCACCAGCACCGTCATGCCCTCGTCGCGCAGATGCGCGATGTGGCCGGCGATCTCGGCGGCCAGCGTCGGGTTCACGCCGGCCACCGGCTCGTCCAGCAGCAGCAGCCGCGGCTCGGCCATCAGCGCGCGGCCGATCTCCAGCAGCTTCTTCTGCCCGCCCGACAGCGCGGCGGCCTGGTTGTCCAGCACGCGCGCCAGGTTCAGCCGCGCGGCGACCGCGACGGCGCGTTCGCGCAGCGCGCCTTCCCGCCGGCGCGTCGCGGCGGGGGAGAAGATCGCGCCCAGCACCGCCTCGCCCGGCTGGTGCTGGCCGTAGAGCAGCAGGTTCTCCAGCACAGTCAGGCGCGGGATCCCGCGCGCGATCTGGAAGCTGCGCACCAGCCCCGCCGCGGTGATGCGGTCCGGCCGCGCGCCGGTGATGTCCTGGCCGTCCAGCAGGACCTTCCCGGCATCGGGGCGGATGACGCCGGAGATGCACTGGAAGGCGGTGGACTTGCCGGCGCCGTTGGGCCCGATCAGCGCGGTGACGGTGCCGCGCCGGACCACCAGGTCCAGCCCGTCCAGCGCCACGACGCCGCCGAAACGGCGGGTCAGGCCGCGCAGCTCGAGAATCGGGGCGGTCATTGGGGAGAGAGGCTACGCGGGGGGGCGATGGGCAGGAAGCCCCGAGTGGCCCGGGAGGGATTCCACCCCTTCCGTACCCTCCCCGCCAAGGGCCGAAAGGCCCTTGGCACCCTGGTTTTTCGTTCCTGAGGCCGGTCCAGGGCGGCAGCCCTGGTGGTGGGGGTACGGGGGAGGCGACGCCTCCCCCGGGCCACCCGCGCTACACCCCTTCCGGCCGCCCGGCGATCGCCACCGACAAGGCATCCGCCGACAGCAGCCGCCGCGCCACCGCCGCCGTGCGGTCCGGCGTCAGCGCCGCCAGGCGCGCGGCGCGCTCGTTCAGCCATTCGCGCGGCCTGCCGTTGCGCCGCAGCGCCAGCAGCGTGCCCGCGATGCGCCGGCTGTCGGTGAATTGCAGCGGCAGGTTGCCGGTCAGGAAGGCCACCGCATCCGCCAGCTCCTCCGCCCTCGGCCCGCGCTCGGCCATGGCCGCCCATTCGGCGCGCGTCACCGCCAGGGTCTCCGCCACGCGCGCATTGTCGGTGGAGGAGGACCCGACCACCACCCCCTGCCCGAACAGCGTGTCGAGCCCGGCGCCGATCCCATAGGTCAGCCCGCGCTGCACCCGCACCGCCTCCATCAGGCGCGAGGAGAAGCCGCCCCCGCCGAGCACCCGCAGCACCACCTGGAAGGCTTCCCAATCCGGGTCGGTCACCGCCAGGCCCGGCTGGCCGAACAGGATGGCCGATTGCGGGCCCGGCATCTCCACCACCCGCTGTCCGAAGCGGGCGAAGCCGGGCAGGGCGGGGGGTGCGGGCGGCGCGCCGGCGGGCAGGCCCGCCAGCAGGGCCGGCAGCAGCGCTGCCAGCTCGGCCGCCGAGATCGCGCCGGACGCGGCCACCAGCACGCCCTCGGCCCGCAGCTGGCGCGCCAGGGCGGCGGTGATCGCGGCCTCGGGCAGGGCGGTCAGCGTCTCCACCGTGCCGCCGGTCGGCCGCCCGGCCGGGTGGCCGGGGAAGGCGGCGGCCCAGAAGGCGCGGCCGGCCTGAACGCGCGGCGATTCCAGCGCGCCGCGGGCGCCCGCAAGGGCACGGGCGCGCACCCGCGCGACGGCGGCGGGATCAAGTTGCGGTCGCGCCATCGCCAGGTTGGCCAGGCGGATCGCTTCCGGCAGGGCAGGGCGCAGGGCGCGCAGGCTGCCTTCGAAGCCGTCGCGCTGCGTGTCGAAGGAGATGCCGATCGCCTCGTCGCGCAGCGCATCCGCGAAGGCCACGCTGTCGAGGTCGCCCGCGCCTTCCGTCAGCAGCGCCGCGCCGAGCGAGAGCGCGCCCGCATGCTCCGCAGGATCGAGCGCCGCGCCGCCGCCCCAGGCCCATGCCAGCGAGACGACGGGCACCGAATGGTCCTCGATCAGCCAGGCGCTGACGCCGCCGGCCGAGACTTCCTGGATATCCAGCCGGAAGGGGGCGGTCACAGCCGCACCTCCGCCGGTGCCGCGACGCCTTCGGGCAGCAGCCAGCCGCTGGCCGAGGGCATGCGGCCCAGCACCGCCTCCGCCGCCGCCGCCACCTGGTCGCGCGTCACGGCGCGCAGGCGGCGCGGCCAGTGTTCGACCGCCTCGATCGGCAGGCCCACGGACAGCGCCTGGCCGATCATCCGCGGCGCGGCGCCCAGCCCGTCCAGCGCCAGCAGCGCGCCGGCCGTCATCTGGCGGATCGAGCGCCGCACCTCGGCCTCGGTCGGCCCGCCCTCGTCCAGCAGGCGCCTCACCACGGCGGCCGTCGTCTCCTCCACCCGCGCCGGCGGCACGTCGCGCCGCGGCGTGGCGGAGACGTCGAAATCCGTCCAGGACGCGGTGTCGCCGTCATAGGAGGCACTCGCCCCGACCGCGAGGCCGCTTTCCACCAGCGCCCGGTGCAGCCGCGACCCCTGGCCGCCGCCCAGCACGTGCCGCAGCACCTCCAGCGGCTCGGCGTGCTCGCGCGCGCCGGCGGTGGCGGAGGGCGCCTGCCAGGACCGCACGAAGGTCGCCTCCCCGCGCAGCCGGGGATCGTTGCGGCTGTGGCGCGGCTCCGCGATGGCGGCGGGCGGCGGCGCGCGGTCGCGCGGCACGGCGGGCCCGGCCGGCACCGCGCCCCATTCGGCTTCCGCCACGCGCCAGAATTCGTCGGCCGGGACGGCGCCGGCCACCACCAGCACCGTGTTCGCCGGCGCGTAGCGGGCCCGGTAAAAGGCCGCCATGTCGTCGCGGGAGATCGCGCGGATCTCCTCCTCCCAGCCGATGATCGGGCGGCCGCGCCAATGCTGCGGGCCCCACATCGCGGCATCGAAGCTTTCGAAGAACAGCGCGCGGGGGGAGGAGCCGGTGCGCTGGGCGCGTTCCTCCAGCACCACCTGGCGCTCCGCCTCCACCTCGGCGGCGGGGATGGCCGCGCCGGCGAAGCGGTCGGCCTCCATCATCGCCACCAGGGGCAGGCGGGACGCCTCGACATGCTGGAAATAGGCGGTGACGTCGCGGGAGGTGAAGGCGTTGTCCACGCCGCCTTCGCGCGCCACGCGGCGGGAGAACTCGCCCGAGGCGACGCGCGGGCTGCCCTTGAACATCATGTGTTCCAGGAAATGCGCGATCCCCGACAGCCCGGGCGGATCCTCCCCCGCCCCGGCGGCGACGAAGGCGTAGTGCGCGACCACCGGCGCGCGGCGCTGTTCCACATGCGCCACGCGCAGCCCGTTGGGCAGGGTGCGCAGCGTGGCGCCGAACAGCGGGCGGTCTTCCAGGGGCGGCGATGCCGGGCGGCTGTCCTGGGCGGCGGAGGCCGCCTGCGCGAGGGCTTTGGCGGGCAGGCCGCCCGCGGCCGCGACGGCGGCGGCGGCCTGGATGGCGGTGCGGCGGGTCAGGATGGGCATGTCCCGGAAGATAAGGCGCCGCGCGCCTGGGCCAAGCGGGGCATCGGCACGCGATGCGCGCCAGCCCCGCCGCGGGGCGGCCGGCGCTGCCCGCCAGGGGGCGGGAAAGGCCCGGGCCGGCGCTTCGATGCCCACCCGCCTGCGCGGCATGCCGCGACCGGGCTTTGCCCGGCCCCGGCCCCCTGCCGCGGGGTCTCAGGCCGCGCGCAGCCTTGCGGCGAGGCCCGAGACCTCGGCCCGCAGTGCCGCGCCCTGGCTGCCCACCTCGGTGCCGGTGCGGCGCAGCGTGTCGATGCCGCCGGCGCTGGCCGCGACTTCCCCGGTCAGGGTGTGGATATCCTCCGCCGCCTCCTGCGTGCCGGCGGCGGCGGCGGCGGCGTTGCGCGCGATCTCCTGCGTCGCCGCGCCCTGCTGCTCGACGGCGGCGGCGATGGCGGCGGTGACTTCCTCCATCCGGCCGACCGCCTCGGCGATCCCGCGCACCGCGACCACCGCCTGGTCGGTCGCGCCGCGCATCGCGCCGATCTGCGCGCCGATCTCCTCGGTCGCCTTGGCGGTCTGCGCGGCGAGCGACTTCACCTCCCCGGCCACCACGGCGAAGCCCTTGCCGGCCTCGCCGGCCCGCGCCGCCTCGATCGTCGCGTTCAGCGCCAGCAGGTTGGTCTGGCCGGCGATGTCGCTGATCAGCCGCACCACCTCGCCGATCCGCCCGGCGGCTTCCGAAAGGCTGGTGACGGTGGCGTCGGAGGCGCGGGCGGCCTCCACGGCATCCTGCGCGCGGCGGGCGCTTTCGCCGACCTGGCGGGTGATCTCGCTGACCGAGGCGGCGAGTTCCTCCGCCGCCGCGGCGACGGCCTGAACGTTGCCGGTCGCCTGGCCGATGCGCCCAGCGCTGCCTTCGGCGCGCGCCGTGGTGCGGCGGCCGGCCTCGCCCACCGCATCGGCGGCGCGGGTCAGCTCCTCCGCGGAGCTGGCGAGGCGCGCGGCGATCCCGCCGATTGCTTCCTCCAGCTGCTCGGCGGTGGCGCGGCGGGCGGCGTCGCGGGCCTGCCGGGCTTCGGCACGCTCGCGCTCCGCCGCGTCCTGCGCGGCACGCGCCGCCCGCGTCGTGTCGCGCAGCGCGGCCACGGCGCGGCCGATGTCGCCGAGCTCGTCGCGGCGGTCCGTGCAGGGCACCGCCGCGTCCAGCCGGCCCGCGCCGATCTCGCCCAGCGCATGCGCGAGGCCCGACAGCGGCCGCAGCAGGGTCCGCAGCAGCGACCACAGGAGGAGGCCCGCCACCACCAGCAGCGCGCCGCCGGCCAGCAGCCCTTCCTGCGCCCGGGCCCAGGCGGCGGCGTCCACGCGGGCCAGGTCCACGCCCACGAACAGGATGCCCACCTGGCGGCCGGTCGCGTCGCGCAGCGGCTGGTAGACGGTCAGGTGCTCGCGGTCCAGGATGGTCGCCGGGCCGCGATACGTCTCGCCGCGGCGCAGCGCCTCCCGCGCCGGGCCGGGGCCGAGCACGGTGCCCACCGCCCGCGTGCCGTCCGGGCGCTGGATGTTGGTGGCCACCCGCGTCTCGCCGGCGAAGATGGTGGCGACGCCGCCGCCGATGGCGCGGATGCGGTCGGGCAGCTCGTTGAAGTCGTTCAGCGCCAGGCTGCCGAGGAAGAGCTTGCCGCCCTCCTCCAGCCGCCACCCGCGACCATAGTCGTCGAGCAGCGTCGTCATCAGCAGCAGGTTGCGATCCAGCTGCTCCATCGCGCGCTCCCGCTCCGCCTCGCGCGCCGAGAAGGTCTGGAGGGCGGTCGCGGCGCCGAGGGCCAGCACCAGCGCGCCGAGCGCCGCGGCCAGGATGCGCGCGCGCACGCCGATGCCGGTGGACAGCGACGCGAGGCGTCGGACGAGCGTGGCCATGGGGCGTCCCGGAAGCGTTGCGGCCGCCAGCTATGCAGCGGTGCGATTAACGCGGCGTGAAGCGGCCGGACCGGGGATCAGCGCGCGCGGTCCGTGCGGCGACGGTGCCTGGAAGCCGCGGCGCCCTCCCGGTCCGCGACCCGCAGGCGGGCATCGGCGTCGACGCGCCACGAGAGCCCGGCGATGCCGGAAGCCGCCTGGGCCTGGCGCGCCGAGAGCAGCCGCGACGGCCGAGGCCGGTCCTCGATCTTCCCGCGGGGGAGAACGACCGGCCGTCATCCGCGCCCGTCGCTCATCCCGCCCCCAGCGCCCACAGCAGCACGCCCTTCTGCGCGTGCAGCCGGTTCTCCGCCTCGTCGAACACCACCGATTGCGGGCCGTCCATCACCTCGTCGGTGATCTCCTCCCCGCGATGCGCCGGCAGGCAGTGCATGACGATGGCGTCCGGCGCGGCCTGGCGCAGCAGCGCCGCGTTCAGCTGGTAGGGCGCCAGCATGTTGTGCCGGTTGACGGTCGCCGCGTCCGGCTTCTCGTCCGACATGCTGACCCAGGTGTCGGTGACCACGCAGCGCGCGCCGCGCACCGCCTCGGCCGGGTCGGCGGTCAGCGTGATGTCGGCGCCCTCGCGCCGCGCCCAGTCCACAAGCTGCGCGGGCGGGGCGAGCTCGGGCGGCGTCGCGAGCCGCAGCCGGAAGCCGAAGCGCGCCGCGGCCTGGAGGAAGCTCTGCGCGACGTTGTTGCCATCGCCGGTCCAGGCCACCGCCTGGCCCGCGATCGGGCCGCGATGCTCCTCGAAGGTCATGACGTCGGCCATGATCTGGCAGGGATGCGACACGTCGGTCAGGCCGTTGATCACCGGCACCGTCGCATGCGCCGCCAGCTCCCGGATCTTCGCCACGCTGTCGGTGCGCAGCATGATCGCGTCCACGTAGCGGCTGAGCACCCGCGCCGTGTCGGCCGGCGTCTCGCCGCGGCCGAGCTGCATGTCGCGCGACGACAGCACAACGACGTCGCCGCCCAGCTGGCGGATGCCCACCTCGAAGGAGACGCGGGTGCGGGTGGAGGGCTTCTCGAAGATCAGCGCCACGGTCCTGCCCGCCAGCGGCCGGCCGGGGATGGCGCCGCGCTTGGCCGCGGCGCCGAGGTCCAGCATCCGCCGCAGCGTCGCCGCGTCGTGGTCCATGATCTCCAGGAAGTGGCGCGGGGCCGGGCGGTCGCGCATCCGCCTCAGCCCCCCGCCCGGCCGGCCAGCCTCACTTCGCCGCGACCTGCGCAGGCGGCGCCATGCGGCGGCAGGCGCGGTCCAGCAGCTCCACCGCCTCCTCCACCTCGGCCTCGCCGATGATCAGCGGCGGCGCCAGGCGCAGCACGTTCTGACCGGCGGCGACCGTCAGCAGGCCCTCCTTCACCGCGGCCTCCTGCATCTCGGTGTTGGCCAGGCCCTCGCGGAGCTTGAGGCCGAGCAGCAGGCCGGCGCCGCGGACATCCTCGATCACCGCGGGGTGGCGCGCCGCGAGGTCCAGCAGCCTGCGCCACAGGCTGCGCGCCACGCGGTCGACGCCATCGAGGAAGCCCGGCGCCAGCACCACGTCCAGCACGGCGTTGCCCGCCGCGCAGGCCAGCGGGTTGCCGCCATAGGTCGTGCCATGGGTGCCGGGCTTCAGGTGCTTCGCCACCTTCTCCTTCGCGAAGACGGCGCCGAGCGGGAAGCCGCCGCCGATGCCCTTGGCGGAGGACATCACGTCCGGCTCGATCCCCGCCCATTCATGCGCCCAGAGCTTGCCGGACCGGCCCATGCCGATCTGCACCTCGTCGAGCGCCAGCAGCAGGCCGTATTCGTCGCAGGCGGCGCGCAGGTCGCGCAGGAACTGCAGGGTCGCCGGGCGCACGCCGCCCTCGCCCTGCACGGGCTCGATCAGAATGCCGGCGGTCTCCGCCGTGATGGCGTCGCGCACCGCGTTCATGTTGCCGAACGGCAGGTGCTCGAAGCCCTCGACCGGCGGGCCGAAGCCGGCGAGGTACTTGGCATTGCCGGTCGCCGCGATCATCGCCAGCGTGCGGCCGTGGAAGGCGCCTTCGAAGCACAGCATGCGGAAGCGCTCCGGGTGCCCGGTCTCGGCATGGTACTTGCGCACCGCCTTCACCATGCCCTCGTTGGCCTCGGCGCCCGAATTGCAGAAGAACACGCTGTCCGCGAAGGAATGGGCGACATGGCGCGCCGCCAGCTCCTCGGCCTGCGGCACGCGGTAGAGGTTCGACACGTGCATGACGCGCGCCGCCTGCTCCGCGATCGCCTTCACCAGGTGCGGGTGGCCGTGCCCGAGGCTGCTGGTGGCGATGCCGGCGCCGAAATCCAGAAATCGTCGCCCGTCCACCGTCCACAGGCGCGCAGCCTCGCCCCGCTCGAAGGCGAGGTCGGCACGGGCGTAGTTCGGCATCAGGGCGGGGATCACGGGTTCCTCCTTCCCGCCGACAGCGATGGGCGGGCCTGATAGTTAGGCCGAAGCGGCGGCCACGGTCAAAGACCGCCTTGCCCGCCGCGGGCGGCGCAGCCTTGCGAAACAACCGTGACAAGAGCCTCGGGCGCCGCCTCGGCGGTTGGCCGGCGGCCGCGGCGGCGATATGCGCGGCCGGCACCATCGGACAAGGAAGCGCCCCATGCCCCGTCCCGCCGCGGCCATGCGACACCGGCTGCTGGGCGGCCTGGCAGCCCTCTGGGCAGCCCTCGGGGCAGCCCTCGGGGCCGCCGCCTGCCTGCCCCTGGCCGCCGCCGCCCAGACGGCGCCTGCCGCGCCTGCCGCCAACCCGGCCGCGAGCGCCATGGCCGCGGTGCACATCCTGATGGATGGCTGCGCGCCCCTGCTCGGCGATCCCGCGGCGATGGAAGCCTGGGCTCGCCGCAACGGCTTCGTCGCCGCCCCCCCCGAGCTCGCGCGGATGTTCACCACCGAGGAGGGCGCCCTGGTCTGGATCGCCGACCTGCCGGGGACCAACCTCGCAATGACCCATGCGCGCGACGGCCGCGAATGCCATGTCATCGCCCAGGAGGTCGACCAGGCCGCCGCGCGGCGACACTTCCTGGCGGTGCTGGCGGCCATCGGGTCCGCCGCCGTGCAGGTGGAGGTCGAGGCGGAGCAGGAGGAGGTGCAGAACGGCGCCCCCGTCGCGGTGCTGGCGGCGCGGATCCAGCGCACGCAGCGCAGGCCCGGCGAGGCCGCCCGGAGCGCCGCGCTGCGCATGCCGCGTTCCGGTGTCACCGCCTTCGACCTGATCGGCACCGCGATGATCGTGCCGGCCCGCTGAGACCATGGCCCTGGCGCGGCGAAGCCCGGCCTGCGCCGGCGCCCGCGGAGGGGGGGAGCGTCTGGACACCTCCGCCGCGGGGAGCATCCGTCGCCGCCGGCACGCCCGAGCCGCCCGGGACGCAACGACGAACGGGGGCCGCTGACGATCGCCGTCCCGGTCGGCGCGCGAGGCACGGCCTGGCACCCGGCCGCCTCTCCGCCGTCCCGTCCCCTGCCGCTTCCGTTCGCCGGCCGGGCTGGCGCATGGCAGGGACAGGCCGGCCACTGGACACGCAAGCGAGCGGCCCGGGCGCGAAGTCCCTCGGCTTCGCGCCCGGACCACCAGCCTTTGGCTCCGGTGGCCTGCTGCCCGCTTGGTTCGTCGGCAAGGCCGACGAGCCAAGGGGGCAGGACACTCTAGCAGGCTGCGGAAATTCGCCGGTTGAAGAAGGCAGCGGGAGGGCGCTGCCCTCCCGCACCCACCCGCCAGGAAACTGAATTTCCTGGACCTTCCCGAAATTTAACGAGATATATCAATAATTAAGGGGAGGTGCAGGAACATCAGGTTCCTGCCGGGGTGCTCGAGGGGCGGAGCCCCTCGACCTTTCCCTTTGCTTCCCGAGGCGGAACTCCGCAGCCTTCTAGCGCTGCGGCACGCCCCCGCTGTTCGACGGGTAGGCGCCCGAGGTGTTCGACCCCGTTGCCCGGTCATAGGCGCGTTCCGCCGCAGTGCCTGGCGGGTTGGCGCGCGTGCCGTCGCTCTGCGAGGGGTAGGCGCCGGAGGTGTTGCTGCCCGCCGCGCGGTCCAGCGCGCGCCCGGCCGCCGTGCCGGTCGGGTTGTTGCCGGTGCCGTCCGCGCTGGTCGGCGGGCTGCCCGTGGCGCGGTCATAGGCGCGCTGCGTCGCGGTGGAGGGCGGATCGCCCGGCCGGCCGTCGGTGCCCGGGCTGGAACAGGCGGCGAGCGGCAAGGCCGCGACGGCGAGGGCGATGAGGAGGGTGCGCATCCTGGGTGTCCTGCTGCGGCACGGAGGCGGCCGGAGAGCCGCCAACTGCGCCGGATTGTGGGAGGGGGTCAGCCGCGACGTTCGCGGTCGGCGTATTCGAAGGCCGGCAGGCTTTGCAGGCTGTCGCGCGTCGCGCCCTGGAGCATCCAGCGATCACGATCGGAATTATACTGTAGCCGATCATACGGTACCGCGACAAGCCTCGCGCCGATGCCGAGGAAGCCGCCCACCGAGACGATCGCCACCGGCGCCCCGCCCGCCTGCGGCACGATCAGGTCGTCGACCGAGCCCACGCTCTCGTTCTGCTCGTTGTAGACGGTCGAGCCGATGACGCGGCTGGCGCGGCGGCCTTCGCGCAGGCGGGCGCTGTCCACGGCGGCAGCGCCGCCGGTGGAACCGGTCGCCGCGCCGCCGGTCGCCGCGGTGCCGCCGGCGGCGTTGTCCAGCGCGCGGCCGGCGGCGGTGCCAGGCGGGTTGTTGCCGGTGCCGTCGGCATCGGTGCGGTTGCCCGTCACGCCGTCGGCCGCGCGCTGCGTCGCGGTGGAGGGCGGGTTGCCCGGCGCGCCGTCGCGCGGCGCCCCGCCACCCTGTGCCGTCACGCCGCCCCGCGCGTCATTGCCGGTGGCCTGGCCGCCGGCGCCGGGCATGCCCGGCACGCCGGAAGCCGCGCCGCGGCCGCCATCGCCCGGCTGCGCCGGGCCGGTCGCGGCGCCGGATGGGTTCGGGGCGCGCCCCGGCGAGCCGCCCGGGGTCCCGCTGGCCTGGCCTGCGGGGGCGGAGCCGCCGACGTCGCGCCCGGTGGTCGCCGAGTCGCGCGCGGCCGGCAGGCCGCCGGTGGCGCCTTGCTGCGGCGTGGTCTGGGTGGTGCCCTGCATCTGGCTGCTGCCGCCGGTGTTCTGCTGCGCCAAGCCGGGCGCCGCCAGCAGCGCCAGGGCGGCGGTGGCCGTCAACAGCTTCGTTCGCGTGTGCATCTGCGCTGGTCCTCCGGTTTCCTTCTCCGGCCGGGACAACGCAGGTCGCGACGGGCGGGTTGCCCGCGGCGCCGATGCCGTTCGCGTTGCAGGGACGCGCGGGGGCGCGGGCCAGACCGTGATCGGCGAGGCGTGAAGCGCCGATCATGGTCTGGCCCGTTGTTCTGCCGCGTGATTCACGCCATCAGCCGGTCCGCCCTTTGGCGATCACGCTAGGCGCGCAGGCGCCACCCCTGCCGCAGCCGCGCCAGCGCCAGCCACCACAGCCCGGCCGTCACCGCGGCCAGCGCCAGCAGGCCGAGCGCGGTCCGGCCCTCGGCATGGCCCGCCAGGCCGGCGCGGAAGCCGTCGATCATCCAGAACAGCGGGTCGGCATGGGCGATGCCGCGGAAGGGCTCGGGCAGGCGTTCCACCGCGTAGAAGGTGCCCGACAGGAAGGCGAGCGGCGTCACCACGAAGTTCGTCACCGTCGCCAGCTGGTCGAATTTCTGCGCCCACAGCCCGGCCAGCACGCCAAGGATCGCCATCAGCGCCGCGCCCAGCGTGGCGAAGGCCAGCGCCGTCAGCGGGGCGGGGACGGGGAAGCCGACAATCGGCCACATCGCCGCCAGCACCACCGCCGCCACCGCCAGCCCGCGCAGCACGCCGCCCGCGACCAGCCCGCCGAGCAGCGCCCAGGCGGGCAGGGGAGCCATCAGCAGATCCACGATGTTGCCCTGGACCTTCATGATGACGAGGGAGGAGGCGGTGTTGGCGAAGGCGTTCTGGGCGAGCGCCATCATCACCAGCCCGGCGCCGAGGAACTGCAGGTAGGGGATGCCGCCCACCTCCTGCTTCGCGTCGCCGAGCGCGAGCACGAAGACCGCCAGGAAGAGCAGCGTGGTCACCACCGGCGCGCCGAGCGTCTGCGCCCAGACCTTGAGGAAGCGCCGGCTTTCCCGCCCGGCCAGCGCCATGGCGCCGCGCCAGGCGAGCCTGCGGGCGGAGGCTTCGTCGCCGGCGGGGCGCGGGCCGAGGCCCGGCGGATGCGCAGGCCCCGCCGCGGCCAGGTCGCGCGGGCCCGGGCCGGGAATCGACGGGCCCGGTGCGGGGCGCGCCTGCCCTTCCTGCGCGCCCGGGGCGTGGGAGGGCGGCTCCTGCGGGCCGGGGCGGGCGTCGGCCGGGGTCATGCCGGGCTGCCGGCGCATCGCGCGGCCGGTCGCGGCGGGGCGTGCCGCCGGCCGATGCGCGCGCCGGGCACGAGGCCATCCCGGCGCGCATCGCGCACGACATGGTCGTCGCGCGTGCCGCGCGCGGGGCCATCGGCGCGCGTGCCGCGCGCGGGGCCATCGGTGCGCGTGCTGCGCGCGGGGCGATCGAGGCGCGCGCCGCGCGCATGGCCGGTGGCCGGCGGCGGCAAGAGGCGGAGGGTCGTCATGCGGGGCCGGACCATGGCAGGTTGGCACGATGGCACAAGAGAGGCGCAAGCCCGCCCCGCGCCCCGCCGGCCCCCCGCCCGACGCCGCCCGGCTCGAGGCGGCCGCGCTCGCGCATCTCGCCCGCTTCGCGGCGACCGAGGTTGGGCTGCGGCGCGTGCTCGCGCGCCGGGTCGATCGCTGGGCCCGCGCCGCGACGGCCGAGGCCCCTGCCGATGCCGAGACGCGGGAGGCGATTGCCGCCGCCGCCGCCGCCGCCCGCGCCGCCGCGGCCGAGGTGGCGCGGCGGATGGTCGCGCGCGGCGCAGTGGACGATGCCGCCTTCGCCGAGAGCCGCGCCCGCCGGCTGCTCCGCACCGGCCGGTCCCGTCGCGCCGCGCTGGCGCATCTCGCCGCGAAGGGCGTTGCCGCCGAGACCGCCGGCGCCGCCCTGCCCGAGGAGGAGGGGGCGGAACTCGCCGCCGCGCTGGCCTTCTGCCGGCGCCGGCGGATCGGGCCGTTCGCCGCGGCCGAGCCCGACCCGGCGGCCCGGCAGAAGGCGCTGGCCGCGCTGGCCCGCGGCGGCTTTCCCCGCGCCGTCGCCTCCGCCGCGCTGGCCATGGACCCCGATGAGGCGGAGACGCGGCTGGTCGCCGCGCGGCGCGGCTGATGGGCGCGGCGAATGTCCCTGCGGGCCGTGCCGCGTCGTGGCCGCCCCGCCTCCGCCCCGGCCGGGACGACCGGGACGGCAAGCGGCTGTCATGCCGAGGGCCGCTTCCCCCGACCCGTCGGCATGCGTTCCCGGCCCCCCGGGCGGCGGGCGCGGCCCCCGGCCGCTTGGCTCGCCGCACCGGCGGCGGGGGGCCGGTATCGGGGGAAGCTGCCCCTGACCGGGGCGCCGGGGCAGCGCCCCATGGGCGCCGACGTATCGCCCAACGGTGGGCGAGGTGGCCCGGGTGGAGGCACCGCCTGCCCCAACAAGCGCCTTCGGCGTTCGCCCCACCCACCACCAGGGCAGCCGCCCTGGACCGACATCGGCAGCAAGAGCAAGCAAATGAAGGGGGTTCCAAGGGGCCGCTGCCCCTTGGCGGGGTCCAGAGGCAGGGCCCCTGGCGGAGCGCGAGGCGGAGCCTCGCACCTGCCACCGGCGCTCTGCCCCAGGGTCGCCGAGCCAGACCTGGCGCCCATGGCGCAGCGCCCCGGCCGGAGCCTCGCGTCCCCCGCTCCCCGGGCCTCCGCCTCCGCGGCGCCGGGCCCGCCGCGGACCGGGCGGCCGGGCGCGGCCCCGGCTGATGGAAGGCCCCGCCCCGCACGCGCCCGACCGGCGCGTGATCTTCACCCGCGCCGGCATCCTGCGCGGCGCGCGGGACACGCTGCCGCTCTGGCTCGGCATGCTGCCCTTCGGCCTGGTGGTCGGCATCATCGCCGATGCCAAGGGGCTCACCTTCCTCGAGACGGTGCTGATGAGCGCCATCGTCTATGCCGGCGCGGCGCAGCTGCTGGCGCTCGAGCTCTGGACCGATCCCGCCCCGATCGGCGCCGCGGCGCTGGCGGCGCTGGTGGTGAACATCCGCATGGCGCCGATGGGCGCGGCGCTGGCCGGCTGGCTGGACCGGCTGCGCGGCTGGCGGCTGTGGGGGACGCTGGCCACCATGGTGGACCATTCCTTCGCCATGGCGGTGCGGGAACAGCGCGCCGGCGGGCGCGATGCCGGCTACCTGCTGGGGGTGGGGCTTGGGCTCTGGGTGGCCTGGCTGCTGTGCACCGCCATCGGGCACCTGGCGGGCAGCGCGGTGCGGGTGCCGCCGGGGCATCCGCTGTACTTCGCCTCTGTCGCGGCCTTCCTGTCGATCATGGTGGGGCTGTGGCGGGGGCCGAGGGTCGATCTCGGGCCCTGGGTGGTGGCGGGGCTGCTGGCGGTGGCGGCGCACCGGGCGGGGCTGCCGGCGCCGGTGCCGCTGCTGGGGGGCACGCTGGCCGGGGCGGCGCTCGGCGCCTGGATCGAGCTGCGCGACCAGGCGCGGCGCCCGCCACCGGCGGCCGGGAGCGCCGCTTCGGCACCGCAGGGCCCGGCACCAGGGGATCGCGGCTGATGGAACTCCGCCTCGACGTGCTGCTGGCCATCCTGGCGATGACGGTGGTGACATATGCCTGCCGGGCCGGGGGCTATGCCGTGCTGCGGGCGGTGCGCCCGCCGCCCTTCGTGGACGCCATGCTGCGCCACCTGCCGGGCGCGCTGTTCGCCGCCTATGTGGCGCCGCCGCTGGTGGCGGGGTCCTGGCCGGCCTGGATCGGCGCGCTGGCTGTGGTGGGGGTGCAGCTCGGCACGCGCAACCTCGGGGTTGCGATCTGCGCCGGGGTGGCGGCGGTGTGGGGGGCGCAGGCGCTGGCCGGCTGATCCGTGCTATGCTGCGCGCATGGGCGCGACCTATCCCGACTGGGCGACCATCAACGCCCGCCACGTCGCCGCGCACCGCGCGCAGGCGGTGAAGGCCGCGCGTGCCGCCGCTGCCGCCGCGGCGCCCTTCGGGGTGCGGGTGATCGTGTTCGGCTCGCTGGCGACGGGGCGGTTCCACCGGCGGTCGGACCTGGACCTGGCGCTGGAGGGGCCGGCGGAGGTGCTTTTCCCGGCCGCCGGCGCGGTGTTCGGCGCCGCGGCCGGAGAGGGCTTCGAACCGGATATCGTGTGGCTCGGCAGCGCCCCGCCGCGCCTCCAGCAACGCATTCGGGAGACTGGCCGTGACCCCGCCGAGCTGGACTGACGTCGTCGCGGACCTCGACATGGCGCAGCGCCAGTCGGAACGAGCTTTCGCCGGCGCCGCCTTGCTGGACGCCCGGTCCGGCCTGGACCGGGAGGCGCATGAACTCGCGATCGGCAAGCACCTGCACGACGCCTACTGCGCCGCGGAGCGCGCTCTGGAGCGCGTGGTGGACATGGTGGATGGGAGCCTGCCCGTCGGGCGGAGCTACCACCGTGACCTGCTGCGCCGCGCCGCCCGGCCCGTCGAAGGGTTGCGGCCGGCCATCATCGGCGCCGAGACCGAGGTCGCGCTGGAAGCCCTGCTCGGCTTCCGCCACGTGTTCCGGCACGTCTACGAAGAGTTCGACTACGGGAAGGCGGCCCCCAACCTCGCCCTCGCCGCCACCGCCATCCCGCGCCTGCGCGCCGAGATCACGGCCTTCGCCGCCACCCTCGGCCTCGCGCCGCGCGCTTGACACCCGCCCGCCCGGCTGCCCATGACGACGCCATGCGCGGGCGCATCCTCGGCCACCGAATTATCCGCCCGGCCCTCCCCTGAGGGCCGGGACCGGGTTTTCGCGCCGACGCCATCCTCCCCGCCCCGCCAGGGGCCGGGCCGCCAGAGACAGCACCCATGAACGACACCCCCCTTGGGGCCCCCGAAGCGCCCGCCGCCCGCGACTACCGCGGCACCGTCATCCTGCCGAAGACCGACTTCCCGATGCGCGGCGACCTGCCGAAGCGCGAGCCCGCCTGGCTGGCGCGGTGGGAGGCGATGGACCTGCAGGGCAAGCTGCGCGCGAAGTCGGCCGGCCGGCCGAAATTCGTCCTGCATGACGGCCCGCCCTATGCCAACGGCCCGCTGCACATCGGCACGGCGCTGAACAAGATCCTGAAGGACGTGCTGAACCGCGCCGCGCAGATGGCAGGGTTCGACGCCGACTACGTCCCCGGCTGGGACTGCCACGGCCTGCCGATCGAGTGGAAGATCGAGGAACAGTACCGCGCCAAGGGCCGCGACAAGGACGCCGTCCCCATCCTGGATTTCCGCGCCGAGTGCCGCGCCTATGCGGAACACTGGCTCGGCGTGCAGCGCGAGGAATTCAAGCGCCTCGGCGTGCTCGGCGACTGGGCCGGCCGCTATGCGACGATGGACTTCCCTTCCGAAGCCGTGATCGCCGAGGAGATCGGGCGCTTCCTGATGAACGGCTCGCTCTACCGCGGCCTGCGCCCCGTCATGTGGAGCCCGGTCGAAAAGACGGCGCTGGCGGAAGCCGAGATCGAGTACCACGATCATGTCTCGGCCACGCTGTGGGCGCGGTTCCGGATTTTCACCGTTTCGGGCGAAGACGTCGACGCCAAGTCCGACCTTCTTCGCGCGAGTGTGGTAATCTGGACCACGACGCCTTGGACCATCCCCGGCAACCGCGCGGTCGCCTTTGGCGAGGAGATCGACTACGCGCTGGTGTATGTGGAGGGCGTCGCCGAAGGCAGCCATCTCGCGGTAGGCGAGTTCCTGCTCGTTGCGCTGCCGCTGCTACCGCAGTTCGAGAAGGATGCCGGCCTCGGCGCGCACACTATCAAGCGCGTCCTCAAGGGCGAAGAACTCCTCGGCGCGCTTGCGCGACACCCCCTCGCCGGCTGGGCCGACGCAAAGGGCCACTACGACTTCCCCGTCCCCCTGCTGCCCGGCGACTTCGTCACCACCGAGGCCGGCACCGGCTTCGTCCACATCGCCCCTGGCCATGGCGAGGACGACTTCAATCTCGGCCGCGCGCATGGCCTGCCGATCCCCGAGACGGTGGGCGACGACGGCACCTTCACCATCCACGCGCCCGGCTTCACCGGCCTGCACGTCTTCAAGGCGCATGACGCCGTCTACGCCGCCTGCGAGGCCGCCGGCACGCTGGTGGCGAAGTCGAAGCTCACCCACAGCTACCCGCACAGCTGGCGGTCCAAGAAGCCGGTGATCTTCCGCGCGACGCCGCAATGGTTCATCGCGATGGATGACGAGCGGAACATCCGAGGCAAGGCGCTCGATGCCATCGCGAAGACGCACTTCGTCCCCGACATGGGCCGCAACCGCATCGGCAGCATGATCGCCGCGCGCCCCGACTGGTGCATCAGCCGCCAGCGCGCCTGGGGCGTGCCGATCCCGGTCTTCGTCAGCAAGCAGTCGGGCGAGCCGCTGCGCGACCAGGCCATCATCGACCGCGTGGTGGACGCCTTCCGCACCGAGGGGGCGGATGCCTGGTACAAGCCGGGCGCCGCGCAGCGCTTCCTCGGCGCGGACCGCAACGCCGAGGACTACGAGCAGGTGATGGACATCGTCGATGTCTGGTTCGAATCCGGCTCCACCCACGCCTTCGTCCTCGGCGAGACCGGCGGCCGCGGCCTGCCCTATCCGGCCGATCTCTACCTGGAAGGCTCCGACCAGCATCGCGGCTGGTTTCATTCCTCGCTGCTGGAATCGGTCGGCACGCGCGGCGTGGCACCCTTCAAGGCGATCCTGACGCATGGCTTCGTGCTCGACGAGCAGGGCCGGAAGATGTCGAAGTCGCTCGGCAACGTCACGGCGCCGCAGGACGTGGTGGGCAAGACCGGCGCCGACATCCTGCGGCTCTGGGTGATGAACACCGACGTCACCGAGGACCAGCGGATCGGCAAGAACATCCTCGACCAGCAGGCCGAGCTCTACCGCCGCATCCGCAACACGCTGCGCTGGCTGCTCGGCAACCTCGACGGCTTCGACGCGGCGACGGAGATCGTGCCCTACGCGGAGCTGCCGGAACTCGAACGCTGGGTGCTGCATCGCCTGGCGGAGCTGGATGCCAAGCTGCGCCACGCGCAGCGCAGGCATGACTGGACCGGCGTCTATCCCGAGATCCACGCCTTCTGCTCGGCGGACCTCTCGGCCTTCTACTTCGACATCCGCAAGGACAGCCTCTACTGCGACGCGGTCGGCTCGCACCGCCGCCGCAGCGCGCGCACGGTGATCGACCAGCTGCACCGCTGCCTGACCGCCTGGCTCGCCCCGGTGCTGCCCTTCACGGCCGAGGAAGCCTGGCTCGCCCGCTTCCCCGGCGAGGACGAGAGCATCCATCTGCAGGACTGGCCGGTGCTGCCCGACCAGTGGCGGGACGAGGCGCTGGCCCAAAGATGGGCCGCCATCCGCGACGCCCGCGGCATCGCGACGGCGGAGCTGGAAGTGGCGCGCCGCAACGGCCTGATCGGCGCCTCGCTGCAGGCCCGCGTCACGCTGCGCGGCCAGGGCTTCGAGGCGCTGGACCCGGCGCTGTGGGAGGAGGTGCTGATCGCCTCCCAGGTGACGACGGAGGCCGCCGCCGAGCCCGGCGCGACGATCGAGCCCGCCCCCGGCACCAAATGCGACCGCTGCTGGCGCGTCCTGCCAGAGGTCGGCCAGTCGGCCGCCCACCCCACCCTCTGCCGCCGCTGCGAGGCGGTGGTCGAAGGCCAGGCCGCCTGATGCCGCACGCCCCGGCCGTCTCCCTCCCCCGTTCACGGGGGAGGGCCGGGGTGGGGGCCGCCGGCCCGGCGCGCCCGCGCCCCCTCGCCCCCACCAGATCTTCCCCCGCCCCCACCCCAACCCTCCCCCGCGCGCGGGGGAGGGGGTCTGACGGTGCCGCCTGACATGCTCCGCCTCGGCCTCGCCCTGGCCGCCGCCATCCTCGTCGCGGACCAGGCGTCCAAGCACTACATGCTGTTCGTGCTGGACCTCCCCACGGTCCGCCACATCCCGCTCCTCTCCCTCGGCCCCTTCGGCTTCGACCTGACCATGGTCTGGAACCGCGGCGTCACCTTCGGGATGCTGGCGGGCGACGAACCCTGGACCCAGGCGGTCCTCGGCGGCCTCGCGCTGGTGATCGCCGCCGTGCTGCTCCGCTGGATGGCGCGCGCCGAGAACCGCGCCACCGCGCTGGCGCTGGGCTCGGTGGTCGGCGGCGCGGTCGGCAACGTGATCGACCGCGCCCGCTTCGGCGCGGTCGCGGATTTCTTCGACGCCCATGCCTGGGGCTGGCACTGGTACGTGTTCAACGTCGCCGACGCCGCCATCGTGCTCGGGGTCGTCGCGCTGGTGGCCGATGCCTTGTTCCGGCCATCGCCCAAGGCTAAGGCTTCCGGGTCATGACCACGCCGCGCCCCGCCCTGCTCGCCATCCCGCTGCTGCTCGCGCTGGCCGGCTGCGGCCAGGACACCGCCCGCACGCTCGGCTTCACCCGCGACCCGCCGGACGAGTTCCAGGTGACCACCCGCGCGCCGCTCTCCGTCCCGCCGCGCCTCGGGGACCTGCCGCCGCCCACGCCCGGCGCCCCGCGCCCGCAGGAAGCGCGCGCCGCGGCCAATGTGCTCGGCGCCGCCCCCGCCGGCACCGCTGCCCCCAGCGCCGCGGAACGCGCCCTGGTCGCGGCCGCCGGCGCCCGCGCCGAAGGCGACATCCGCCGCCGGGTGGACGCGGAGAGCCTGCGCCTCGACCGCCCCGACCGCGGCGTGGTGGACCGGCTGATGTTCTGGCGCGACACGCCCGCGCCGCAGCCCGGCATCG
Organism: Acetobacteraceae bacterium; assembly: GCA_027487675.1. Lineage (GTDB taxonomy): Bacteria > Pseudomonadota > Alphaproteobacteria > Acetobacterales > Acetobacteraceae > Falsiroseomonas. Next base: position 75,964 of record JAIYDD010000189.1, read on the forward strand.
CCGTCGACCCGCAGCGCGAGACCCAGCGCCTGCGGGAGAACGCGGCGCTCGGCCGCGACCCGACCGAGGGCGATACACCGATCGTCCAGCCGGAGCAGGGCGGCTTCCTCGGGCGTCTCTTCGGCCGCTGAGCCACCGGCCGGACGGTCGCTTCCGGCGCCCGCCCGACACGCCGGCGCCCGCTGCCTTTGCGCTGCCAGCCGCCCGCGCAGCCCAGGCGTCCCGCGCCATGGGCGGGCCCGGGCGCGGTGCTTCCGCGTCCCGCAACCCCGCCACGACCCGGCGCGTTCGCAACCCCGCCACGCACGCCGCCACCGGGGGACCCGACGCCATGCCCGACCCGACGCCCAGCAAGGCGGCAGACGCCCGCCAGCAGGAAGAGGTCATCGAGACCTTTCCCGCCAGCGACCCCCTCGCCAGCGCCGCTGGCACCGGGGCCCGCGCCGTGCCGCCAGCCGCGATGCAAGGCAGCCCGCCGGAGCCGCTGCCCGGCGCCGTGACGCTGCGCCGCGACTTCGCCGACGCCGAGGCCGCCAAGCTCGCCCTCGAGGGCCTGGTCCGCGACGGCCCGGTGGACCGCCGCGCGGCCGAGATCGGCGGCGAGGCCGCCGGCACGCTCCGCCTGCGGGTGCCGCCCGCCGATGCCGAGCGGATCGAGGCGCTGCTGGCCCGCGCCTAGCCGGGAACCGGGCGGCAGGTGCGGGGCCCTGCCGGGGACGATGATGATCCGCGAACCCCTCCGCTCGTCGCATGCCCGGCGGTCGGGCGGTCCGGGCAGCGGCTGACATCTTCGGCGGGGATGCTGCCCCGCGCCCGGCAGGGCCGGGCACCTCCCCACAGGCGCGGCACGCAGCGACCCGCGACGGGACCGCCAGCGAGCTGCGGAAGGCCGGCGCCGCATGCGCCCGGGGCGCGGAGAAGCCAGCCGCGTGCCCGGCCCAGGCCTTCGCGACCGCTCCCCGCGCCCGCCCCCCCGGCGCCCGCCCGCTGCGGCGCCGGCCGGCGATCCGCTCCGGGCGGCCGGCAAGGCCGGCTGGAACCGTCTGGATAATGTTCCTATTTTGTTCTTGCTTTTAGTCCTGTCCCCGGCATAGCTTCACAGCCCCGTGACAGGGGAACGAAGCCCATGCCGACCACCCTCCGCCCCGCCCCGCCCCGGGCCAGGCCCCCCGCCAGAGCCGGCGCCGCCGCACTGCCGCTGCTCCTCCTCGCCACCCCCGCCGCCGCCGAGAGCCAGGCCGCCGGCCCCGCGCTCGCCGCCGGCGCCGTCGTGCTGCTGGTGCTGCTGGTCTTCCTGGGCGGCGCCTGGCTGCTGCTGCGGCGCCTGGCCGCCGCCCAGCCATCCGACCAGCCCCTCGGCGTGCCGGAAGGCTCGGTGCGGGCGCTGCTCTCGGCCTTCATCGTCGTCTTCGGCTTCCTGCTGCTGGCGCTCCAGGCGCCGCTCGGCCTGCAGGCCGGGGAGGCGCTGACCGGCTTCGTCGGCGCCGTCATCAGCTTCTACTTCGCCGCCCGCGGCGCGGAGCAGTCGCGCCGCCTGGTCGAAGGCGCGGCCGAGGCGCTCCGCGGCGCGGCCGAGGCCACCCGCGCCGCCACCGCCCCGGCCACCGCCCTGCCCGCCGCCCCGCCGCCGCCCGACCTCGCCCCGCTGCGCGACGCCGCCGGCCGGCTCGGCGCGCTGCGGGCCCTGTTCGCCGCGGCCGGCGGGCTGGCGCGCGGGGCCGGGCCGCTGGCGGGCGCGGCGGAGGCGCTGGCGCGGATCGATGGCCTGCTCGGCCGCCTCTCCCCCGTGCTGGAAGGCCGCGCCGATGCCGCCGCGATCGGCGCGCTGGCCGAGGAGGCCGGCGCCGCGCTGCGGGAGTTCGAGGGCCTCGGCCCGGTCGGCGCCGCGCTGGCCGAGGCCGCGGCCAGCTTCGGCCGCGCCGCCGGCGAAAGCGCCCCGATCGGCCGCGCCCTGTCCGGCCTGCTGGGCTCCGGCCTGCTGGGCGCCGGCGGCGCGGCGCTGGCCGGCCCGGCGGGTATCGTCGCCGCGCTGGTCTCCGGCGGCCTCGCCCTGGCGCAGGAGAGGGAGCGCTTCGACCGCTGGAAGGCCGCGCTGCTGGCCCGCCCGCTCGACCTCGGCCTGCTGCCCGCCGCACCCGATGGCGCGCTGGCCGCGACGGCGCTGTTGGGCGTGCCGCTGCTCGCCCAGCGCCTGGCGCCCGAAGGCCGGATCGAGCCCGCTCTGGCGCTGGCGGTGTGGGAGGCCGCCGCCCCCGATCCCGCCGCGCCCGCCGAGCCTTCCGCCACCCGTGCCGCCCGCCTGCTGTCCGCCGCGCCGGGCGCCGGCGCCGAGGCGCTGCGCGCCGCCTTCGCCGGCCACCCGGAGGCGCTGGCCGAGGCGATCGCCGCGCTGCGTGCCGCCATGGCCGCGCTGGTCGCCCTGCAGGGCCTGGACCTGCCCCCTGCCGCCCGCCGCGCCGCGGAGGCCGCGCAGGCGCTGCGCGAGGATCCCCGCGCCGCGGCGGCGATCGAGACGGTCGTGCAGATCGTCGAGGCTGCCGCCGGGGCCGGCCCCGCCACCGCCCTGCTGGCCGACCCTGCCGCCGCCATCCCGGCCGCGCTCTCCGCCGCCATCCTGGCAGCTCCCCCCGCCGCCAGCCCGGCACCTCCCGCCGCGGCCATCCCGGCAGCTCCCCCCGCGGCCATCCTGGCAACTTCCCCCGCGGCCATCCTGGCAGCTCCTCCCGCGGCCATCCTGGCAGCTCCTCCCGCGGCCATCCTGGCCGACCCCGCGCGCCGCCGCGCCGCCACGGGGGCCTGAGGCATGCGCACCCCAGCCACCGCTCCCCGCGCCGCCGCGCGACCGGTCCCGCCGCCCGTGCCGCGGCCCTTCCCCCCGCCGGCCGCCAAGGCCGGCCAGGGCCAGCGCGCCGCCGGACCGGCACCCGACCGCCCCGGCATGACCGGAACGACGACGGCGGCATCGGCGGGCGCGGCTCCCCGCGGCCTTCTCCCCGCGCGGGCTCGGGGCCCGGCACGACCCGCCGCCCCGGCAGCTTCCGGCCCGCCGCGGCGGCGCCTCGCCGCGGTGCTGCCGGCGGTGCTGCTGCTGGCCCTCGCCGGCTGCGCCCAGCCCTCCCGCCAGGCGGTGGAGCTCGCCGGCGCGATGCGCGGCGCGCCGCCCGGCGCCGCCGCGGACCGCCTGGCCGACCAGCCGCCCGATTGCACGCTGCGCGACCTGGCCTGCGCCACGCTCTGGCTGCACCGCGGCGCGGCCTGCGCGCGGCTGGCCGAGCGCGACCCGGCCGCGGCGCCGGCCCGCCGCGACTGCGCGGTCGCCGCCTTCGCCCGAGCCCTCGACCTCACCCCCGCCGAGGCCCCGCCGGAGGAGCGGCTGGAGGCCGCGCTGCGCCTGGCCGATGCGCTGGAACGCCGGCGCGACCGCGCCATCGGCGCCGCCCGCCGCGCCGACGATGCCGCGATCCTCGGCGTCGCCGCGAGCTTGCGCGGCCTGACCGCCGGCGCGCCCTTCGCCGCCCACCACGCCGCCGGCGTCGTGCTGGTGCGCGCCCTCGCCGGCGACATCCCCGCCGCCGCGCGCTGCGCCGCCCTGGCCGAGGCCGCCGCCGGCTTCGACGCCGCGCCCGTCCCGGACCCGGCCGCCATCGCCGTGCCCGCGGCGGCGCTGCTCCCCCGCATCGCCGCCCGCCGCGCCGCCCTCGCCGCCGCCCGCCAGGATTGCCCGCCATGACCGCCGCCATCCCCGGCTTCGCGCCGCTCGAGGCCAGCTACTGGCTCGCCCGCCCGATGATGCGCGGCGAGCAGGTCTGGCAGGCGCAGCTTCTGCTCAATGCCCGCGCCGGCGCGGGCCTCGCCGCCGATGGCCTCTATGGCGCGGCCACGGCGGCGGCGCTGCGCGGCTTCCAGCGCCGCCGCGGCCTGGTCGAGGACGGCGTGCTCGGCCCGGTCAGCTGGGCGGCGCTGCATGGCGTGCCCCTGGCCCAGGCCGGCCTGCCGCGCGGGCTGGAGGCGATCCTGGACGCGCCGGCGCTGGCCGCGCTGCGCCGCCCGCATGCCCGCTACCCCGATGCCGCGCCCTGGTGGCTGGCGGAAGACGGCATCGCCCAGCAGGGCCGCGACCACCGCCCCGACGCCGCCGAGGCGCGGCTCGCGGCCACGCTGCTCGCCCGCCACGCCGAGGCGATCGCCACCGCCGCCACGCGCTTCCCCGTGCCGGTCGAGCTGGTGCTGGCCACCATCGGCACCGAATCGGCCGGCGATGCCCGCGCCTTCCGCGCCGAGCCCGGCTGCGACGCCGCCGACCCGGCGCGCACGCCGCACCGCGTCTCGGCGGGGCTGATGCAGACCCTGCTCTCCACCGCGCGGGAGGCGCTGGGCGATCCCGCCATCACGCTGGATGCGCTGTGCAACCCGAGCCTTTCGATCCGTGCCGGCATGGCGGTGATCTGGCGCCAGGCGCCGGCGACGCGGCTCGACCCGCCGCTGGTCGCCTGCGCCTACAATGCCGGCTCGCTGCGCTATGAGGCCTCGGCGGGCAATGCCTGGCGGCTGGTGCAGTATCCGCTCGGCACCGGCCGGCACGCCGACCGCTTCTGCCGGGCGCTCGCCGCGGCGCTGGAGGCGGTGCGCCGCGCCGGCCCCGCCGCGCTGCCGCCCGGCACGCCGAGCCTGGTCGCGCTGCTGGCGGCCGCCGCCCCGTCGGCCGCTCCATCGGCGTGAGCGGGGCGGGCGGTGCCGGGCCGCGCATGGCGGCGCCCGGCACCCGCCCATCCGCTGCCCGCCGCGGCGGGCAGCGGATGGCCCGGGCCGCGCTACCAGCGCAGCCCGCGCAGCGCCGCGACCGGCGCGACGCCTTCCGCCCGCGCCGCCTCGGCCAGCAGCGCCGGGTCGGGCGCCGCGCCATGCGCCTCGGCCGCCAGGCCGGTCAGCGCCCAGACCGCGTCGATCCCGGCGGCCTGCGCGCCGGCCAGGTCGGTGCGCGGGCTGTCGCCGATGGCGACCACCCGGCCGCGGTCGGCGATGCCAAGCGCCTCCAGCACCGGGGCGTAGACGGCGGGATCGGGCTTGCCGACCTCGATGGCGCGCGGGCCGCCGAGTTCCAGGTACACATCGGCCAGCGCGCCGGCACACAGGATGCGCTGGTCGCCCACCATCACGTGCCGGTCGGGGTTGGCGCAGAGCATCGGCAGGCCGCGCGCCGCGCAATCCGCCAGCAGGGCGCGATAGGGCTCGATGCTGTCGCGGCCGCGCACCGGCTCGGGGCCGGTGTTGAGCACGAAGTCGGCCTGCGCCGGGTCGTCCACCAGCACGATGTCGCGCTGCTCGATGACGTTGAGGTCGCGGTCGGCGAGGCCGATGAACACCGCCCGCCGTCCGCCGAGCCCGGCCGCTTCCGGCGCCGCCAGCATCCGCCAGGCGAGTTCCCCGCTGGTGACGGTGGCGTGCCACAGCCCGCGGTCGAGGCCCATGCCCGCCAGCATGTCGTCCACCACGCGCGACCGGCGCGGCGCGTTGGAGAGGAACACCACGCGCCGCCCGCGTGCCTTCAGCGCCGCCAGCGCCTCCGCCACGCCCGGATAGGGGCGCTTGCCGTCATGCACCACGCCCCAGAGGTCGAGGACGAAGCCCTCGTAGCGCTCCGCGAGCCCGGCGATGCTGTCCAGGATCCTCATCGCGCATCCACCCCGACGATCTCCGCCACGTTCCGCACGCCGTCGCGCCGCAGCAGCGCGGCGAGTTCGCGCTTGATGCGCGGCACCAGCGCCGGGCCTTCATAGGCGAAGGCGGCGTAGAGCTGCACCAGCGCGGCGCCGGCGCGCAGCTTCTCATGCGCGTCCGCGCCCGAGCCGACGCCGCCGCAGCCGATCAGCGTGAGCCCCCGCCCGTGCGCCAGCACGGCGACGCGCCTCAGCATCTCGGTGGACGCCGCGCGCAGCGGCGGGCCCGAAAGACCACCGGCCTGGGCCCGATGGGCGGAACGCAGCCCGGGCCGCGCAATGGTGGTGTTGGAGACGATCAGCCCTTCCAGCCCGTTCTCCGCCACCGCCTGCACGATGGGCTCGAGCGCCGCCGGCGACAGGTCGGGCGCGATCTTCACCAGCACCGGCGGGCGGGGCCCCGGCAGCGCGGCGCGCGTGGCGGCGAGTGCCGCCAGGATCTCCCGCAGGTGGCGTTCGCCCTGCAGGTCGCGCAGCCCCGGCGTGTTGGGGGAGGAGACGTTGATCGCGACGTAATCCGCCAGCGGCGCCACCGCGGCGTAGAGCGACGGGTAGTCCTTCAGCGGATCGGCGCGTTCCTTGTTGATGGCGATGTTGGCGCCGAGCACGGCCGGCCGCGGCTGCGGAAGCTTCGCCAGCCGTGCGCGGAAGACCTCGATGCCGCCATTGTTCATCCCCATCCGGTTGATGACGGCGCGGTCCTCCACCAGGCGGAACAGCCGCGGCTTCGGGTTGCCGATCTGCGGCCGCGGCGTGACGGACCCCGCCTCCACGAAGCCGAAGCCGAGGCGCATCAGCGCGCCGACCGCGACGGCCGATTTGTCGAAGCCGGCGGCCAGCCCGACCGGGTTGCGGAACGCCAGGCCGAGCGCGGCGGTCGCCAGGATCGGGTCGTCCGGGCTGCGGTCGGCGCCGGCCAGGCCGAAGCGCAGCGCGCGCAGCGCGACGTCATGCGCGCGTTCGGGGTCCATGCCGCGCATCAGCGGCATGAGGACGGAGGCGAGTCTGGGGGTCATGCGGGCTGGCTTGTGCCCCGTCCGGGCCGGGCTGGGAAGCCGCCCCGCGCGTGGCGCGTGCGGGGCAGGGCTGCTGCGCGCGCCGGTTTCGGCGCGGCGCGGCCTCACGCGCTTCTCAGCGCGCACACGGGCTTGTCGGTCTCGCGCGGCGGGGCCCGCCCATAGGGTCCGGCGCACCCCCCCGCCGGAGAGCAGCGAGATGGCAGCCCAAGATCGCGCCGTCGCGACCATGCCGCGCCTGGACGACCATATCCGCATCGCGCGGCCCGACCACTGGGTCAAGAACGTCTTCATGCTGCCGGGCGCGGCGGTGGCGATGGCGCTCAGCGGGCGGGCCGATGCGGGCACGATCGGCATGGTCGCGGCGGCGCTGGTCGCGCTGTGCCTCATCGCCAGCGCGAACTACACGATCAACGAATATCTCGATGCGCGCTTCGACCGGCACCATCCGCTGAAGCAGTCGCGGCCGGGCGCGCAGGGGCGGCTGCAGGCGCGCTGGGTGCTGCTGCAGTATTTCGTGCTGGCGGCCGCCGGGCTCGGCATCGCGCAGCTGCTCGGCGCGCCCTTCGCGCTGACGGCGGCGGCGCTGCTGGCGATGGGCGTCGCCTACAACGTGCCGCCCGTGCGCACCAAGGACCGCGCCTATCTCGACGTGCTGTCGGAGAGCATCAACAACCCGCTGCGCCTGCTGATGGGCTGGTTCGTGGTGCTGCCGGAGGCGCTGCCGCCGGCCTCCCTGCTGATGGCCTACTGGATGGGCGGCGCCTTCCTGATGGCGATGAAGCGCTACAGCGAATTCCGCCGCATCGGCGATCCGGCCCGCGCCGGGCTCTACCGCCGCAGCTTCCGCCACTACACGGAGGAGACGCTGCTGCTGTCGTCGTTCTTCTATGCGCTGCTGGCGAGCTTCCTGCTCGGCGTCTTCCTGGTGAAGTACCGCATCGAATACCTGCTGAGCCTGCCGCTGTTCGCCGCGCTGTTCACCTGGTACCTGGCGATCGCCCTGCGCGCCGACAGCGCGGCGCAGGCACCGGAGAAGCTGCACAGGGAAGGCCGCTTCATGGCCTTCGTCGGCGTGCTGTCGGTGGCGGTCGCGGTGCTGACCTTCCTCGACCTGCCGGTGCTGCACGTGCTGATGGAGCCCTGGCTGATCGGCATCGGGCGGTAGCGTGGGCGTGGCGACGGGGATGCAGGCGGCGGTCTTCGACCTGGACGGCACGCTGACGCGGCAGGACATGTTCCGGGCCTTCCTGCGCGCGGCGCTGCGCGCGCATGGGCCGGGGCGGCCCTGGCGGGTGGCGGGGCTGCCGCTGCTGGCCGCGCGCCTGGCCGCCGGGGGCGCCGGGCGCGGCGAGGTGAAGGCCGCGCTCTGCGCCGTGGTGCTGGGCGGGCGCAGCCGCGTGACGCTGGAGCGGCTGGCAGAGGACTTCTCCGCCACCGCGCTGGCGACGCAGGTCAAGCCGGCCGCGCTGGCCGCCATCGCCGCGCATCGCGCGCGCGGCGACGTGCTGCTGCTCGCCTCGGCCAGCCTCGACCTCTATGTCGCGCCCATCGCACGCGGCCTCGGCTTCCACGGCTTCGTCGCGACGCGGCTGGCCTGGACCGCCGAGGGGCGGGTGGACGGCCGGCTCGACGGGCCGAACCTCAAGGGTGCGGCGAAGCTCGCCGCGGTGCACGCCTGGCTCGTCGCGCGCGGGCCCGGCCTGCCGCCGCCGATCATCGCCTATTCCGACCATGAGAGCGACGCGCCGCTGCTGGAAGCCGCCCGGCGCGCCGTCGCGGTGGACCCGACGCCGGCGCTGGCGCGGCTGGCGGCCGCGCGCGGCTGGCCGGTGGAACGCTGGCAGGACGAGGCCGCCGCGCCAGCCGGGCGCGCCGCGTGACGCTGGCGGAGCCGCCTGCCCGGCTGCGCGCGCAGGCCGCGCCGCGCAGCGGGTTCGCCTGGGCCGTGCCGGCCTTCGCGCTGGCCGTGGTGCTGCTGCCCTTCCTGGCGAGCGGCAGCTTCCCCAGCCAGGACGGGCCGGCGCATCTGCACACGGCGGGGCTGCTGGCCGGCCTGCGCGACGGCACCGCGCCGGTCGCGGCGGTGTTCCTGGAGGAGGTCTCGCCGGGGCCCACCAACCTCGCCGCCTATTGGCTGCTGTCGCGGCTGATGGAGGCCTTGGCGCCGGCGCGCGCCGAATGGGCGATGGCGCTGCTGCTGTCCCTGCTGCTGCTGGCATCGCTGGCCGGCGCGGTGCGGCTGGCCGGCGGCGGCGCGGCTTCGCTGCTGCCGGCGCTGCCGCTGGCCGCGCCGATCATGCTCCACATGGGCTCCTTCGCGCTGGTGCTGGCGATGGCGCCGGCCTTCCTGGCGCTGGGCTGCGCGGCGCGCTGGCTGCGCGGCGGCGGCGGCGGCGGCGCGGCGCTGGCGGGGTTCGGGGCGCTCGGCCTGCTGGCCTGCGCGCTGCAGATCCAGGTGGCGGTGCCGCTGCTGGCCGCGGTCGGCGGCGGTGCGCTGGCGGGCTGGGGCTGGCGCGGCTTGGCGGGGGCGGGGTGGTGGCCGCCGGGGCGGCTGGTCGGGCTGTGCCTGGCGGCGCTGCCGGTGGCGGCGGCGGCGCTGGCCTATGGGCTGCTGATGCCGCCCGGCCATGCCGGGCAGTCGCCGCGCTGGGAGCCGCTGCGCCAGGCGGCGCTGCTCGGGCTGCGCGGCGAGGTCGCCTGGTTCTCGCTGGCCGATCCGGCGGTGCTGGCGCTGGCCGGGCTGGTGCTGGCGCTCGCCGCGCTCGCCTGGGCCTGGCGGGGGCCGCGCGCGGCGGGCGGCGCGGCGGGGGATCTGGCGCCGCCCGTGCTGCTCGGCGGCGCCGCCGCCATCGCCGCCGCGGCGCTGGTGCTGCCGCTGGAGACGGCGGCGGTGCCGCAGGTGCCGCAGCGGCTGCTGCCCTTCGCGCAGCTGCTGCTGGCGCTGTGGTTCGCCGCGACCCCGCTGCCGGCGGGATGGCGGCGCGCCGTGCTGGCCTGCGCCGCGGCCGCCGCGCTGGTCACCACCCTGTCGCGCGCCGCCGCGCATGTCGCGGTGGCGGACCGGCTGGGCGCGGCGCTCGCGGCGGCGGAGGCGCGGATCGCGCCGGGCAGCGTGGTCGCCTATCTGCGCCTGCCCTCGGTGCTCGACGAGAAATATCCGGCGCAGCGCTTCGGCGGGCTGATGCTGCGCTTCGACCCGACGACGCATCTCGGC
>JAIYDD010000049.1 GCA_027487675.1 Acetobacteraceae bacterium
CTGACTTGCAGCCGCCGCCGGCGGCTGAGGCGCCGAATGGCGCCCGCCGCAAGTGCGGCGAGCCAAGCGCAGCGCCGGCGCCTGAGGGGAAATGCGTCAGCATTTCCGCCGGTCAGTATGAGCCGGCCGCGGCGCCGGGCGGGCGGGCGCGGCCGTCGGCGGCGCGCGCCGCCCGTCAGGCCGCCCGGGCCTTCGCCTGTGCGGCCTTCAGCGCGGCATCGAGCTGCGCCAGCCCATAGGGCTTGGCCAGCCGCACCGGCCCCCCGGCGCCCTTGCGCCCGGCCACGGCATGGCCGGTGGCCAGCACCACCGGCAGGCCGGGCCAGCGCTCCGCGATGCGCTCGGCCAGCGCCTCGCCTGTCATCCCCGGCATGGCATGGTCGGTCACCACCGCGGCGAAGTCCCGCCGTGCCGCCAGCGTCTCCAGCGCCGCCTCGGCCGAGGCGGCGGGCACCACCTCGAAGCCCAGCTCCTGGAGGAGCGCGGCGGTGCTGTCCAGCACCAGCGCCTCGTCGTCCACCAGCAGCACGGCCCCCGCGCCGGGCATGCGCGGCGGCTCGGCCTCCGCCGGCCGGGCGGGGGCGGGCAGGCGGGCGGAGGCCGGCAGCCAGATCGCCGCCCTGGTGCCGGCGCCGGGCGCGCTGTCCAGCAGCAGCGCGCCGCCCGACTGCGCCGCCAGCCCATGCACCATCGAGAGCCCGAGCCCGGTGCCCTGGCCCGGCCCCTTGGTGGAGAAGAAGGGCTCCACCGCGCGCCGCAGCGTCGCCTCGTCCATGCCATGGCCGGTGTCGGACATCGCCAGCACAAGCCATCGCCCGGGCGGCAGCCCCGCCGGCGCCGCGCCCTCGGCCAGCGACAGCGTCACCGAAAGCCGGCCACCTTCCGGCATCGCGTCGCGGGCGTTCACCGCCAGGTTCATCACCGCGAGTTCCAGCGCATGCGGGTCCACGTCGGCGGCGGGCAGGCCCTCCGGCGCCTCCACCTCCACCGTGACCAGCGGCCCGGCGGAGCGGCGCAGCAGCGCATCCATGCCCCCCAGCAGCGCGCGCAGGTCGACCGCCGAGGGCCGCAGATCCTGCCGGCGCGCGAAGGCCAGCAGCCGCTGGGTGAGCAGCGCGCCGCGTTCGCCGGCCTGGGTGGCGGCATCCAGGTGGCGCAGCACCTCGGGCACGCGGCCATCCAGCCGCCGGCGCGCCACCGCCAGGTTGCCCAGCACGGCCATCAGCAGGTTGTTGAAGTCGTGCGCCACGCCGCCGGTCAGCTGGCCGAGCGTGTCCATCTTCTGCGCCTCCAGCAGCAGCGCCTGGGCGGACTTCAGGTCGGAGACGTCGCGCGCTTCCGGCACCAGCAGGGAGACGAGGCCCTCCTCGTCGCGCACCGGCTTGACCGAGAAGTCGATGGCGATGGCGCGCCCCTCGGCGTCGCGCATCCGCGCCTCCCGCCGGAAGAAGCGGCCGGCGGCGGCTTCGGCCACCGCCTCGCGCACCAGGGCGCGGGTGGCGGGATCGTCCGGCCACCAGGGCGCGTCCCAATAGGGCCGGCCGATCACCTGCCCCGCGGTGGCGCCGCCCAGCCGCAGCATCGCCTCGTTCGCCTCCAGGATGGTGCCGTCGGGGGAGAGCAGGCCGATGAACTGGAAGGTGGCGTTGAAGATGCCGCGGAAGCGCGCCTCGCCTTCCCGCAGCCGGGCATTGGCCTCGGCCAGCGCGCCGGTGCGCTCGGCCACCCGGACCTCGAGCGCCGCCTTGGCCTCGGCCAGCGCCTGCGCCTCCCGCCGGCGTGCGGTGACGTCGTAGGCGATGCCGAACAGCCGCAGCGGGCGGCCGTCGACGCCGAGGCGCGCCTCGGCGCGCACCGAAAGCCAGCGGCCGGGCGCGGGCGGGGCGAGGCGGAACTCCGCCTCGAAAGGGGTGCCGCGGCGCAGCGCCGCGGCCAGCGCGCCGGCCAGCGCGCCGCGGTCCTCCGGGTGGATGGCGCGCAGCGCCGCCCGCACGGGCAGCGTGCGGAAGCCGCGCGGGCCGGCGCCGGGACTGCCGAAGGCGGTGAACACCTCGCCGGCCACCGCCAGGCGGCGGTCGCGCAGGTCCCAGTCCCAGAGGCCGAGCCCGCCCGCCTGCTCCGCCAGCCGCAGCCGCGCCTCGCCCTCGGCCAGCGAGGCGAGCAGCCCGACGCGCTCGGCCAGCGCCTCGGTCAGCGCGAGGCCGCGCTCCTCCGCCGCATGGCGCGCCTGCGCCTCCCGCCGGCGCGCGAAGACCGCGAGCGCCGCGAGCCCGCCGGCCAGCAGGACCGACAGGGCGAAGATCGCGCCGTTGCGCCACAGCCGGGCGTGGAACGGCCGCAGCACGTGGGCGCGCGACAGCGCGGCCTCGGCCACCACCGGCACGCTCGGCGCGCTGCGCCAGGCGACCAGGCGGGCGATGCCGTCGGCGCCGGTCTCCTCCCGCCGCCCGGCGCGGCCCACCGGGGCAAGGACGGGGTGCGGGCCATCCGTCTCGGGCAGCGGCCAGGCCATCAGCAGCGCGCCGTCGGCGCGGCGCAGGCAGAGCCGCGCATCGGGGCCGAGGTCCAGCCGCTCCGCCATCCGGGCATAGTCCTCGCCATGGATCACCGCCTGCACGGCGCCCTGGAGGCGGCCATCGACGCGGATCGCCTGGGTCCAGCCGAAGCCCCAGCTCTTGCCCAGCCGGCCGCGGAACATATCCGACAGCTGCGCCGGCGCGCCCTGCCGCAGCGCGAGCATCGAGGCGCGACCGGCCAGGGTCAGCGGCGGCACCTCCGCCAGGTGGCTGGCCGTGAGCAGCCCGCCCTCCGCGTCGAGCACCCAGAAGGAGCCGATCTCGGGCGCCGAGGCGGCCAGCGCGAGGAAGCCCGGCCGCCGCGGGCCGGCGAGCGCCGCCACGCCGTCCTGCTCCGCCAGCGCCACGACGCGCGCCGTCGTGATCTCGGCGACCCGCAGCGCGCGGTCGGCATGTTCGGCAACCAGCGCGGCGGTGTTGTCGGCGTCCGTCCAGCCCTGCCGCAGCGTCGCCTCGTGGTCGGCCAGCGTGGCGTGCACGAACAGCAGCGCCGCGATCAGCGCGAAGGCGAGCACCGACAGCAGCAGCCAGCGTCCCGACCGGTCCGGCCTTCCGCCAAGCGTCACCAGCGCCTCCAGCCTCTCTTCCGGCCCGCTCGCGGCGCAGGTATCAACGGCCGGGCAGGCGCCGGCCGCAGATTACCCGGGCGGCAGCGGCAGCGGCAATCAGCTGGATGGAGGCCCGGATGCGGCAGGACGGATCGGCGGCCTGGGCGGCGGTGATGGCGCTGGCGGGGCGGCCCGGCGCAGCCGCGATCCGCGCACGCATCGAGGCCGATCCCGGCCGCCCCGCGGCGCTGACGCGGCGCGCGGCCGGGCTGGTGGCGGATTTCTCCCGCACTTCGCTGACCGCCGAGGTCCTGGACGCGCTGCTGGACCTGGCCCGCGCCCAGGGTGTGCTGGCCTTCCGCGACGCGATGGCGGCCGGCGCGGCGGTGAACGACACGGAAGGCCGCGCCGCGCTGCACTTGGCGCTGCGCGCCCCGCCCGGCAGCTTCCGCACGGGGGATGAGGACGCCTCGGCCGATGTGCAGGCGACGCTCGGCGCCATGCGCGGCTTCGTCGCCGCGGTGCATGACGGGCGCATCCGCGGCGCGACCGGGGAGACCTTCACCGACGTGGTCAACATCGGCATCGGCGGCTCCGACCTCGGCCCGGCGATGGTTACGCGCGCGCTGTGGCGCCACGGCGCGCCGATGCGCGCGCACTACCTGGCCAATGTCGACGCCCATGCGTGGGAGGAGATCCGCCCGCGCCTCGATCCCGCGCGCACGCTGGTGCTGGTCGCGTCCAAGACCTTCACCACGCAGGAGACGATGGCCAATGCCCGGCTGGTGAAGGCCTGGCTGGACGCGGCGCTCGGCGCCGGCAGCGGCGCGCATCTGGCGGCGCTGTCCACCAACCTGAAGGCCACCGCGGCCTTCGGCATCGCGCCCGACCGCGTCTTCGGCTTCCGCGACTGGGTGGGCGGGCGCTTCTCGCTGTGGTCGGCGATCGGGCTTTCGATCGCGCTGGCCTGCGGCTGGGACGCCTTCGCCGGGCTGCATGCGGGGGCGCGGGAGATGGACGAGCATTTCCTCTCGGCGCCCGAAGCCGGGAACCTGCCGCTGCTGCTGGCCGCCACCGAAATCTGGCACGTCAACGGCCTCGGCTACCCGACGCGCGCCGTGCTGGCCTATGACGAGCGCCTCTCTCGGCTGGCCGCGCATTTCCAGCAGCTGGAGATGGAATCGCTCGGCAAGCGCGTGACCATGGAGGGCGCGCCGGTCGGCCGCGCGACGGGGCCGGTGGTGTTCGGCGAGCCGGGGACGAATTCCCAGCATTCCTTCTTCCAGCTGATCCACCAGGGCACCACGCCGGTGCCGGTGGATTTCGTGCTGGTCGCGCGCCCCGACCATGCGCATGCCGAAAGCCACCGCATCCTGCTGGCGAACGGGCTGGCGCAGGCCAAGGCGCTGGCCTTTGGCCGCACCGAGGCCGAGGCGCGGGCGGAGATGCAGGCCGCCGGCATGAGCGCGGCCGAGGTGGACCGGCTGGCGCCGCACCGCGTCTTCCCCGGCGACCGGCCGAGCGTGACCATCCTGCTGCCTGCGCTGACGCCGCGGGCGCTTGGCGCGCTGGTCGCGCTCTATGAGCACAAGGTGGCGTGCCTCGGCGCCTTCTGGGGCATCAACCCCTTCGACCAGTTCGGCGTGGAGCTGGGCAAGGTGCTGGCCGGCCGCATCCTGCCGGCGCTGGAGGGCAGCGCCGCCGCGCCCGATGCCGCGACGGCGGCGATGATCGCCGAGCTGCGGGCGCTGTGGACATGACCGACAAGCCGTATCGCGACAATGTCGGCGCGGTGCTGTTCAACGAAGCCGGCCTGGTGCTGGTGGCGCGCCGCGCGGACATGCCGAATGCCGAGGGCGCGGCGGGCGGCTGGCAACTGCCGCAGGGCGGCGTCGATCCCGGCGAGGATCTGCGCGCCGCGGTGATCCGCGAACTCGCCGAGGAGATCGGCACCGACCGGGCCGAGATCATCGCCGAGCACCCGGACTGGCTGAGCTACGACTTCCCGCCCGAGCTGTCGGGCATGCGGATCGCGCGCAACTACCGAGGCCAGCGGCAGCGCTGGTTCGCGCTGCGCTTCACCGGCACGGATTCCGACATCCGGCTGGACGCCGACCCGCATCCGGAATTCGACGCCTGGCGCTGGGCGCGGCTGGACGAACTGCCCGGCCTTGCCGTGCATTTCAAGCGCCCGATCTATGTCGAACTGGCGCGCGCCTTCGCGCATCTGGCGCGCTGAGGGCGGGACAGGCGGAGCGGGGGGCGGCGATGGGCACGGT
This sequence comes from Acetobacteraceae bacterium, assembly GCA_027487675.1. Lineage (GTDB taxonomy): Bacteria > Pseudomonadota > Alphaproteobacteria > Acetobacterales > Acetobacteraceae > Falsiroseomonas. The sequence goes on from JAIYDD010000049.1 coordinate 5,404, forward strand.
GCCGGCGATCGTGGTGCTGCTGGCGACGCTCGCGCTCGGCGCGGCGTCGGGCGTCTTCTACCTGCAGAGGCTGCGCCGGCCGCTGCTGGTGCGCGCGCACCTGATGGCCGCGATCCTCGGCGTGGCGCTGGTGGCGATGCTGGTCGTCACCGCGACGCCGCTCAGCGCGGAGGGCCCGGCGGGGCTCTGGCCGCTTGGGCTGCTGGGGCTTGCGCTGGCCGGCGGCTATGGCGCCTTCCGGCTGCGCTGGGGCAGTCGGGCCGCGCCGGGGCTGGTGCTGGCGGCGCATGTGATGGTGGGCATCGCGGGGTTCCTGGTATTCCTGGCCTGGGCGCGGCGGCTGGCGGCGTAGCAGGCTGCGGAACTTCGGCGGCGGAAGAATGCAGCGGGAGGGCGCTGCCCTCCCGCACCCACCCGCCAGGAAATTGAGTTTCCTGGACCTTCCCAAAATTTAACGGGATATATCAATAACAAAGGGGAGATGCAGGAACATCAGGTTCCTGCCGGGGTGCTCGAGGGGCGGAGCGCCTCGACCTTTCCCTTTGCTTCCCAAGGCTAATTTCCGCAGCCTGCTAGGGCTCGCCGAAATCGCTTGGCCCGACGGGGCGCTTCCAGGCACCTTTCCAGGGATGTCCTTCGCCCAGACCATCGGCGGCACCCGCCACGTCTTCGACGATTTGCGCATGCTGATGGCCCGCGCCTCTCCGCCGCGGTCGGGCGACATGCTGGCGGGGCTGGCGGCGGAAAGCGCGGCGGAGCGCGTCGCGGCGCAGCGCGCGCTGGCCGACCTGCCGCTGCGGCATTTCCTGGACGAGGCCGTCATCCCCTACGAGGCCGACGAGGTCACGCGGCTGATCGTCGACCGCCACGACGCGGCGGCCTTCGCGCGCATCTCGCACCTCACCGTCGGCGGCTTCCGCGACTGGCTGCTGGGCGAGGCCGACGGCGCCGCGCTGGCCGCCCTCGCCCCGGGTCTGACGCCGGAGATGGTCGCCGCCGTCTCCAAGATCTGCCGGCTGCAGGATTTGGTGGCGATCGCCGCGAAATGCCGCGTCGTCACGCGCTTCCGCAACACGCTCGGCCTGCCGGGGACGCTCTCGATCCGGCTCCAGCCGAACGACCCGGTGGACGACCCGAAGGGCGTCGCGGCGCAGATCCTGGACGGGCTGCTGCTCGGCGCGGGGGATGCGGTGATCGGCGTGAACCCCGCCACCGACAATGTCGACAACATCTGCCGCCTGCTGGCGATGCTGGACGGCGTGCGCGAGCGCTTCGCGATCCCCACGCAATCCTGCGTGCTGGCGCATGTGACGACGACGCTGCTGGCGATCGGGCGCGGCGCGCCCGTCGACCTGGTGTTCCAGTCGATCGGCGGGACGGAGGGCGTGAACCGCAGCTTCGGCGTCTCGCTCGCCCTGCTGCGGGAAGCGCATGACGCGGCGCTGGCGCTGCGTCGCGGCAGCGTCGGCACGGACTGCATGTATTTCGAGACGGGCCAGGGCAGCGCGCTGTCGGCGGACGCGCATCACGGCTGCGACCAGCAGACGCTGGAAGCCCGCGCCTATGCCGTGGCGCGCGAATTCTCCCCGCTGCTGGTCAACAGCGTCGTCGGCTTCATCGGCCCCGAATACCTGTTCGACGGCAAGCAGATCACCCGCGCGGGCCTCGAGGACCACATGTGCGGCAAGCTGCTCGGCCTGCCGATGGGGGTGGATGTCTGCTACACCAACCATGCCGAGGCCGACCAGGACGACATGGACGCGCTGCTGACGCTGCTCGGCGTGGCGGGCGTGACCTATGTGATGGGCGTGCCGGGCGCGGACGACACGATGCTGGCCTACCAGTCCACCTCGTTCCATGACGGGCTCTATGCGCGCGCCGTGCTGGGGCGGCGGCCGGCGCCGGAATTCGCCGCCTGGCTGGACCGCATGGGGCTGGCGGAGCGCACGCCGGAGCTGCTGCCGGCGCCGATGCGGGGCGCGCTGGCATGACGGCGCCGACGCGCTGGACCGACCTGCGCCGCTTCACCGGCGCGCGCGTGGCGCTGGGCCGCGCCGGGCATGCGCTGCCCACCGCCGCGCATCTGGATTTCCAGGAAGCCCATGCGCGGGCGCGCGACGCGGTGTGGTCGGAACTCGACGCGCCGGCGCTGGCCGCCGCCATCGGTCCCGGCACGCGCCGCGTCGCCAGCCGTGCCGCCGACCGGCGGACCTACCTGCTGCGCCCCGATCTCGGCCGCCGCCTGCGGGCGGAGGACCGCGCGGCGCTGGTCGCCGCCCCCGCGCCCGGCAGCTTCGCCATCCTGGTCGCCGACGGGCTCTGCGCGACGGGCGTGCAGGCGCAGGCGCCCGCGCTGGTCGCGGCGCTGCGCGCGGGGCTCGCCGGGGCCGGCTGGGCCGAGGCGCCGGTGGTGGTCGCGTGCCAGGCCCGCGTCGCGCTCGGCGACGAGGTGGGGGAGGCGCTGGGCGCGGCCGCCATCGCCGTGCTGATCGGCGAGCGGCCGGGGCTGTCCTCGCTCGACAGCGTGGGGATCTATCTCACCTGGGCGCCCCGCCGCGGCCGCACCGACGCCGAGCGCAACTGCGTCAGCAACATCCGCCCCGGCGGGCTGGAGGTCCCGGCCGCCGCGCGCAAGCTGCTGTGGCTGGCGGCGGCGGCGCGGCGGCTGGGCGAGACGGGTGTGGGGCTGAAGGACGAGGAGCCGGTGGGGCTCGGCGCAACCCAGGCCGCCGGGCGGGTGGAGGGATAGAAGCGCGTGGTGGCCCGGGACGGGCGCTGCCCCTGCCGCCCCCCCCCCCCCCCAAGCGCCGAAAGGCCCTTGGGCCCCTTGGGTTTGGGGACGGGCTACTCCGCCGTCGCGCCGCTGATCTCGACCAGCTGGCGCCACACGGCTTCCTGGCCGCGCCAGAATTCCAGGAAGGCCTCCGGCGTCGCGTCCGCCACCGGCTGGAAGCCGAGCGGCGACAGGCGCTCCCCGAATTCCGGCGCGCGCACCACCTGCACCAGCGCGGCGTGCAGCCGGTCCAGGATCGGCCGCGGCAGGCCGGCCGGCGAGGTCACGGCATACCAGGCCTGGGCGTCGATGCCCTGGCCGGGCAGCAATTCGTCCATGCCGGGGATGTTCTCGATCCCCGGCACATAGGTCACGCGCTGGGCGGCGCCGACGGCCAGCGCGCGGAAGCGGCCTTCGCGCACATGCGGCATCAGCGCCGGCATCACGTCGAACATCATGTCGATGTTGCCCGCCACCAGATCCTGGATGGCCGGGCCGCCGCCGCGATACGGCACATGGGTGATGTCGACGCCCGCCGCGCGCTTCACGCGTTCGATGAACAGGTGGCTGGTGGTGCCGGTGCCGGAACTGCCCATCGTCACGCGGCCGGGATTGGCGCGGGCGAAGGCGATCAGCTCCTGGAAGCTGCGCCAGGGGCGGGATGCGTTCACCACCATCAGGATCGTGCCGGTCGAGACGCGCGTGACGGGCCCGAGGTCGCGCAGCGGCTCGATCGGCATGCGCGCGCCGTAGAGGAACTTGTTGGCCGCCAGCGTGTTCGCCGCCGCCAGCATGATGGTGTGGCCATCCGCCGGCGATTGCGCGACATGCTGCGCGCCGATGTTGCCGCCGGCGCCGGCGCGGTTCTCCACCACCACCGTCGCGCCCAGGATCGGCTGCAGCCGCTCCCCCAGCATGCGCGCGGTGATGTCGAGCGCGCCGCCGGCGGCGATCGGCACCACCAGGCGGATGGGGCGGGAGGGCCAGGTCTGGGCCCGTGCGGGCGCGGCGAGCGCCAGCGGGGCGGCGAGGAAGGCGCGGCGGCGGAGCTTCATCGGGCGGAGGGTCCCTCGGGTTGCGGTGCCGTCATGGTGCCGCGCCGCGCGGCCGCCGTCACCCCGCTTCGCATCCTGTCAGGCGGCGGCGGGGCGCGCCGCGGCCAGCGCGTTCTCGTTCGCCGCGCGGTCCAGCGCGGCGCGGAAGCGGTCCCGCCGCCATTGCACCAGGCGCCAGCCGCCGCGCGCGGCGAGATCCGCCAGTCGCCCGCGCGGATCGAGCCCGATCGCCTTGAAGATCATGCCCGTCCCGCGCTCGATGTGGCGGAAGCGGTAGTAGCCCATGGCGCGGCCCATGTAGCCGGCGATGCAGCGGTCATGGTCGTAGGGCAGGCCGGGCGGGTCGTTGGCGCAGTGGAAGGCGAAGGCGAGCTCGTCATCCTCGCTTTCGCCGATGCGGCCGGCGGCGACCTTCAGGCGCTGCAGGAAGGACAGGTTCTCGCGCGCCAGGTAGCGGCGCATGTGGTCGTAGAACAGCTTGAAGTGCCGGTATTCGTCGGCCGCGATCAGCCGGCAGACCTCCTTCAGCACCGGCTCTTCCGAGCCTTCGCCGAGCGCGGTGTAGTAGCTGCTGGTGCCCGTCTCCACCATGCAGCGTGCGATCAGCTCGCCCGTGCGGGAGCCGCGGACGGAGGCATCGGCGGTGATGTTGATGCTGTAGCCGCCGCGATAGCGCGCGAAGGCGGCGGGGAAGTCCCAGCCCGGATCGGCGAGCGCGGCCCAGCGGCCCAGCGCTTCCCCGTGCTGGACCTCCTCCACCGCCCAGTTGTCGGCGGCGCGCTGGAAGTCCGGGTCGTCATGGAAGACGGAGTTGAGGTAGCGCGCGTAGTCGTCGCCGTTGCGCTCGACCATGGCGGCAGCCTTGACGAGCGGAATGATGCCGGGATCGACCTTTGTCGGGTCGAAGCGGTCCCAGGCAATCTGTTCGACGCGCCAATGCTTCATGTGTCACCCCGACCAAGCCGGGCGACGTGCCGGACGGCGCCCGGCACCAACGAAAACCGCCCTTGGCTCTATGTTTTGCGGGCGGCTTCGCGTTTCAAGCGCCGAATGCCGGGCGCCTGTCCGGCGGCGTTCAGGCGGCTTCGGCGGCCTGCAGCATGGCGCGGGCGGAGAGCAGGCGCTGCATGGCGGCGTCGCGCTTCTCAGGCGGCGCGGAGGTCGCCTCGGCATAGGCGGCCTCGGCTTCCGTCACGCGCGCGCCGGCGGCGGCGCGGGAGAGCTCGGCGACCGGCGTGGCCTCGTCGGCCAGCACGGTGCAGCGTTCCGGCGTGATCTCGGCGAAGCCGCCGCCGACGAAGAGCCGGTCGGTGACCTGGCCGCCCTCCGTCACCTGGATGACGCCGCCGCGCAGCATCACGATCATCGGCGAGTGGCCGGGCAGCACGCCCATCTCGCCTTCGAGGGCGGGGATCACCGCCATCTCGACCGGGCGGCTGAGCAGCAGCTTTTCCGGGCTGACCAGTTCGAGCTGGAAGGTCGCCATGGTCGATTCCTAAGAGTTCGCATCCAGCGGTGCCGGCGGATGCCGGAACCCACAACGCAGGATCCGGCCGCAACGCGGCCGGCGCCGCCCACCTGACCTATCCGCCGGGCGCATCAGTGGCGCGGCGAAGCCAAGCGCGCGAATGCGCGCGCCCGGCGTCGGAGGGCCGAAGAAAGCTGCCGCCGTTACGCGGCCGCCTTCAACGATTCTCCCTTCTTCACGGCATCCTCGATCGTGCCGACCATGTAGAAGGCGGCTTCCGGCAGGTGGTCGTATTCGCCGGAGATGATCGCCGCGAAGCTGCGGATCGTGTCCTCGAGCTTCACGAAGACGCCCGGGGAGCCGGTGAAGACCTCGGCGACGTGGAAGGGCTGGGACAGGAAGCGCTGGATCTTGCGCGCGCGCGCCACGATCAGCTTGTCCTCTTCCGACAGCTCGTCCATGCCAAGGATGGCGATGATGTCCTGCAGCGACTTGTAGGTCTGCAGGATGCGCTGCGTCTCGCGCGCCACGCGGTAGTGCTCCTCGCCCACCACGCGCGGATCGAGCGCGCGGCTGGTGCTGTCCAGCGGGTCCACCGCCGGGAAGATCGCCATCTCCGCGATGGAGCGCGACAGCACGGTGGTGGCGTCGAGGTGCGCGAAGGACGTCGCCGGCGCCGGGTCGGTCAGGTCGTCGGCGGGCACGTAGATGGCCTGCACCGAGGTGATCGAGCCCTTCTTGGTCGAGGTGATGCGTTCCTGCAGCGCGCCCATGTCGGTGGCCAGAGTCGGCTGGTAGCCCACCGCGGAGGGGATGCGGCCCAGCAGCGCGGAGACTTCCGCGCCTGCCTGGGTGAAGCGGAAGATGTTGTCGATGAAGAACAGCACGTCCTGGCCCTGCTCGTCGCGGAAGTATTCCGCCATCGACAGGCCGGACAGCGCCACGCGCGCGCGGGCGCCCGGCGGCTCGTTCATCTGGCCATAGACCAGCGCCACCTTGGAACCGTCGGTGTTGCCGTCGTTCAGCTTGATGACGCCGGCATCCACCATCTCGTGGTAGAGGTCGTTGCCCTCGCGCGTGCGCTCGCCGACGCCGGCGAAGACGGACACGCCGCCATGCGCCTTGGCGACGTTGTTGATCAGCTCCTGGATGGTGACGGTCTTGCCGACGCCGGCGCCGCCGAACAGGCCGATCTTGCCGCCCTTCAGGTAGGGCGCGAGCAGGTCGATCACCTTGATGCCGGTGACGAGGATCTCGGCGGAGGTCGCCTGTTCCTCGAAGGCCGGGGCCTCGCGGTGGATGGTGTAGGACTTCTCGGCGGAGACCGGGCCGCGCTCGTCGATCGGCTCGCCGATCACGTTCAGGATGCGGCCGAGCGTGCCGTTGCCGACCGGCACGGCGATGCCGGCGCCGGTGTCCACCACCTCGGAGCCGCGGACCAGGCCGTCCGTGGTGTCCATGGCGATGGTGCGCACCGTGCGCTCGCCCAGGTGCTGCGCGACTTCCAGGACCAGCGTGCGGTCCTCGATCTTCACGGTCAGCGCGTTGAGGATGGAGGGCAGCTCCGCGGGGAACTGCACGTCCACCACGGCGCCGAGCACCTGCGTGACCTTGCCGACGTTGTTCTTCATGGCTGTGCGCTCCAAAGGTTGGCCGGCCGATTCACGTTCCGCGGCTGCGCCGCTCCACGATCGGACGGCATCAGACCGCCTCGGCACCGGAGATGATCTCGATCAGCTCCTTGGTGATGTTGGCCTGTCGCGTGCGGTTGTAGTTGAGCGTTAGCTTCTTGATCATCTCGCCGGCGTTGCGCGTGGCGTTGTCCATCGCGTTCATCTGGCTGCCGTAGAAGCCGGCATTGTTCTCCAGCAGCGCGCGGTAGACCTGGATCGCCAGGTTGCGCGGCAGCAGGGTGGAGAGGATCTCCTCCTCCGCCGGCTCGTATTCGTACAGCGCCTGCGGCCCGGACGCGGCTTCCGCCGTGGCCTCGGGCAGCGGCGCCGGGATCAGGCGCTGGTCCGTCGGGATCTGGGTGATCACGCTGCGGAAGCGGTTGTAGACCAGGCTGCAGACGTCGAACTCGCCGGCCTCCAGCATCTCCGTCATGCGGGCGGCGACCGCCGACGCATCCTCGAAGCCGATGCGCTTCTTGCCCATGAAGGTCACCTCGCCGACGATGTGGCGAGGGAATTCGCGCTTCAGGAAGGCCGCGCCCTTGCGGCCGACGGACAGCACCTTGACCGTCTTGCCTTCCGCTTCCAGCGCGCGGATGCGGCTGCGGGCGAAGCGGCCGACATTGGTGTTGAACGGCCCGGCCAGGCCACGATCGGCGGTGACCACCACCAGCAGGTGCACCTTGTCGGCGCCGGTGCCGACCAGCAGCTTCGGCGCGTCCGGGCTGCCGGCGACCGCACTGCCGAGGGAGGCGAGCATGCGCTCCATCCGCTCGGCATAGGGGCGGGCCTGCTCGGCCTGGCTCTGGGCGCGGCGCAGCTTCGCCGCGGCCACCATCTTCATCGCCTGCGTGATCTTCCGCGTGGACTTCACGCTGTTGATCCGCCCGCGCAGGTCCTTCAAGCTCGGCATCTGCTCGCTTCCGGCTCCCGGGTCAGGCCAGGATCAGGCGAAGGTCTTGGCGAAGTCGTCGAGGAAGGCGACGAGCTTCGTCTCGGTGTCCTTCTTGATCTCGCGGTCGGTGCGGATCGAGGTCAGCAGCTCCGGCGCGCGCGTCTTCATCTCGGACAGCATGCGCCGCTCGAACTCGCCCACCTTGCCGACGGGGATCTTGTCGAGATAGCCGCGCGTGCCCGCAAAAATCGCCGCCACCTGCTCCTCGACCGGCACCGGCTTGTACTGCGGCTGCTTCAGCAGCTCCGTCAGCCGCGCGCCGCGCGCCAGCAGCGCCTGCGTCGTCGCATCGAGGTCGGAGGCGAACTGCGCGAAGGCCGCCATCTCGCGGTACTGCGCCAGCTCCAGCTTGATCTTGCCGGCGACCTGCTTCATCGCCTTGATCTGCGCCGCCGAACCCACGCGCGACACGGAAAGGCCAACGTTCACCGCCGGGCGGATGCCCTTGAAGAACAGCTCCGTCTCCAGGAAGATCTGCCCGTCGGTGATCGAGATCACGTTGGTCGGGATGTAGGCGGAGACGTCGCCCGCCTGCGTCTCGATCACCGGCAGCGCGGTCAGCGAACCCGCGCCGAAATCATCATTCATCTTCGCCGCCCGCTCCAGCAGGCGCGAATGCAGGTAGAACACGTCGCCCGGATACGCCTCGCGGCCCGGCGGGCGGCGCAGCAGCAGCGACATCTGGCGATAGGCGACGGCCTGCTTGGAAAGATCGTCGTAGAAGATCACCGCATGCATGCCGTTGTCGCGGAAATACTCGCCCATGGCGCAGCCGGAATAGGGCGCGAGGAACTGCATCGGCGCCGGGTCGGACGCGGTGGCGGCGACGACGATGGAATATTCCAGCGCGCCGTTCTCCTCTAGCGTCTTCACCAGCTGGGCGACGGTGGAGCGCTTCTGGCCGACCGCGACATAGATGCAGTAGAGCTTCTTGCTCTCGTCGTCGCCGGCGTTGATCGGCTTCTGGTTGATGATGGTGTCCAGGATGACGGCGGTCTTGCCGGTCTGGCGGTCGCCGATGATCAGCTCGCGCTGGCCGCGGCCGATCGGGATCAGCGCGTCGATCGCCTTGATGCCCGTCTGCATCGGCTCATGCACCGA
>JAIYDD010000272.1 GCA_027487675.1 Acetobacteraceae bacterium
ACACCGTCGGCGGCGCCTCCTCGGTCAAGATGTGCCGCAGCATCATGATCAAGGGCATGGAGGCGCTGCTGACCGAGTGCATGCTGACCGCCCGCCACTACGGCGTGGAGCGCGAGGTGTTGGCGAGCCTCGGCGACACGCTGCCGCATGCCGATTGGCGCGGCCAGGCGCGCTACATGATGAGCCGCGCGCTGATCCATGGCCGCCGCCGCGCCGAGGAAATGCGGGAAGTGGCGCGCACCGTCCAGGAAGCCGGCCTCGCCCCCCTGCAGAGCGCCGCGACCGCGCTGCGCCAGGACTGGGCGGCCGACCAGGGCGCGCTGCTGCCGAAGCCGGTGCTGGACGGCAAGGACCTCGACGCGCTGCTCGATGCGGTGCGCGCGCTGCCGAAGGAAGGGGAGGCGGAGCGCGGGTAAGCGCCGCCGCGCCGCCTACCCCCGCCCGGCGCAGCCCGAGGCGGCGATGCGGCACGCGCCCTGCGGTTCGCGCGCCTGGCATTCGGCCAGCGCGGCGCGCTCCGCCTGGGGCTGGGTCGCACCGCCGCCGGCATGGGTGGCGCCGATGACGAAGGGCGCCGTCCCGCCGCCGCCGAACAGCGCGGCATGGCTGCGGCGGATGGATTGCGCGGCCGCGCCGCAGGCGGCGTCGAATTCCGCCACCGGCCGGCAGCCGGGCGCCTGCGCCGCGCAGGCGCGCTCGGCCTCGCGATGCGCCGTCATCCGGTCCGGCGCGCCGATCGCCAGGCCGAAGGCGCCGGAGCCGCCGCGCGCCGCGTAGAGCACGCCATGCCCCGGCGCGCCGGCGGCGACCGGCAGCGCCCCGCCCGGCGCGCGGGCGACGCGCGGCGCGGCCTCCGCCGCCAGCGCGGCGACCGGCCCGGCCAGCGACGCCAGCCGCTGGTCGGCGCGGGCCGGCGGCGCCGCCAGCAGGCAGAGGGCAATGGCAAGGCAGAGGCGCATCGAAAGGTCTCCCGCCGGTCGGGCTGGCGCACACTTTCGCACGCAGCCGTCAGGAAAGCGTTTCACGTGGCGGTGGGAATCGTTGCGCGCATTGCGCGACGTCCGGTGGGCGGGGACGCGCCCGGGCGCTATGCACCCCGCCATGCCCGACCTGCCCGACCTTCCCGTCGCCGAGGCCCTGCCGCGCCTCGCGGCCGCGCTGTCGCAGGGCAGCAACGCCGTGCTGGTCGCACCCCCCGGCGCCGGCAAGACCACGCTGGCGCCGCTGCGGCTGATGGAGCAGCAATGGGCCGCCGCCGGCCGCATCCTGGTGCTGGAACCCCGCCGCGTCGCCGCCCGCGCCGCCGCCCGCCGCATGGCCGAATTGCTGGGGGAGGGGGCGCCGGGCGGCACCATCGGCCTCGCCACGCGGCTGGATCGCGCGGTGTCCGACCGCACGCGGGTCGAGGTGGTCACCGAAGGCCTGCTGGTCCGCCGCCTGCAATCCGACCCGGGCCTCGATGGCGTCGCCGCCGTGCTGTTCGACGAGGCGCATGAGCGCAACCTCGACACCGACCTGGCGCTGGCGCTCTGCCTCGACCTGCAGCGCGCCTTGCGGCCCGAACTCCGGCTGCTGGCGATGTCCGCCACGCTGGATATCGCGCGCTTCGCCGCCGCGCTCGGCGATGCGCCGGTGGTGGAGAGCCTGGGCCGCGCCTTCCCCGTCGCCATCGAGCACCGGGCGCGCGAACTGGCCGATCCGCGCGACCTGCCGGAGGCGATGGCCGCCGCGATCCGGGCCGCGCTGCCGCGGCACCCGGGCGACGTGCTGGCCTTCCTGCCCGGCTGGGGCGAGATCCGCCGCACCGCGGAACGCCTGGGCGGGATCGAGGCCGAGGTGCTGCCCCTGCATGGCGAACTCCCCCCCGCCGAGCAGGACCGCGCGCTGGCGCCCGGGCTTCGCCGCAAGGTGGTGCTGGCCACCTCCATCGCCGAGACCTCGCTGACCGTGCCCGGCGTGCGCATCGTGGTGGATGGCGGGTTCCGGCGCGCGCCGCGCCTCGACCCCGCCTCGGGCTTGACGCGCCTGGTCACCGTGCGGATCAGCAAGGCCGCCGCCGAGCAGCGCGCCGGCCGTGCCGGCCGCACCGCGCCCGGGGTTGCGATCCGGCTCTGGACCGAGGCGCTGCATCGCGGCCTGCCCGCCGCCGACCGGCCGGAGATCCTGGAGGCCGAGCTGTCCGGCCTGGCGCTGGATTGCGCCGCCTGGGGCGCCGACCCGTCCGACCTCGCCTTCCTGGACCCCCCGCCCGCCGGCACGCTGGCCGCCGGCCGTGCCCTGCTGCGGGAGCTGGACGCGCTGGACGAGGCCGGCCGCATCACGCCGACCGGCCGCGCCATGGCGCGGATGGGCACGCATCCGCGGCTGGCGCGCATGCTGCTGGCGGCGGAGACCGACGGGGAAAAGGCATTGGCCGCCGACCTCGCCGCGCTGCTGGAGGAACGCGACCCGATCCGCGACCGCGACGCGCCCTGCGACGTCAACCTGCGCCTGGAATTGCTGCACGGCGGCGACCATCCGGATGCCGACCGCGCGACGATCCAGCGCATCCGCCGCGCCGCCGCGATGCACCGGCGGCGGTTGCGGCTGCATGGCTCGGCGCTGCCCCCCCGCGGAGCGGGACACGCAGGCTTCGGCGAGGCGGGGCCGCTGCTGGCGGCGGGGTTTCCCGATCGCATCGCCGCAAAACGCGGCAGCATGGATGGCGCCTTCCGCCTGGCCGGCATGGGCGGCGCCGGCGGGCAGGGGGCGCGGCTGGCCGCCAACGACCCGCTGGCCAAGGCGCCGCTGCTGGCGGTGGCGGAGCTGGAATTGCAGGGGACGGAGGCGCGCATCCGCATGGCCGCGCCGCTGGACCTCGCGACGCTCGAGGCCCGCTTCCCCGACCGCCTGCGCTGGGAGGAGACGGCCGCCTTCGACCCCCGCGCCGGCGCCGTGCTGGCCCGCCGCCGCCGCCGCTTCGGCCCGCTGGTGCTGGAGGAACAGGCGCTGCCCGGCCCCGACCCCGCGACCGTCGCCGCCGCCCTGGCCGAGGCGGTGGCCGAGCGCGGCTTCCGCGACCTGAATTGGACCGAGGCCGCGAAGCAGCTTCGCGCCCGCATCGGCTGGATGCGCCGGGCGGAGGGCGCGCCCTGGCCGGACCTGTCGGATGCCGCCCTGGCCGCGACGGCGCGCGCCTGGCTCGCGCCCCATCTGCTGGGTGCGACGAAGCTGGCCGAGGCGAAGGCGCTGGATGTGGTGGCGGTGCTGCGTGGGATGCTGCCGTGGGAGGCGCAGAAGCGCCTGGACGCCGCCCTGCCCGCGCGGATCGACCTGCCCGCAGGACACAGCGCCGCGATCGACTACGACCGGGAGGTGCCGACCCTGGAAGCCCGCGCCCAGCACCTGTTCGGCCTGCCCGGCCTGCCGAAGCTGGCCGAGGGCCGCGTGCCCCTGCAGGTGGCCCTGCTATCCCCCGCCGGCCGCCCCATCGCCATCACCGGCGATCTGGGCGCCTTCTGGCGGGGCGGGTGGGTGGAGGTGCGCAAGGAAATGCGCGGGCGGTATCCGAAGCATGCTTGGCCGGAGGAGCCTTGGGTGGGGTGAGGGGGATGGCCGCGGCCTTTCCGGGATTGCGCGGGCGGCGGCTGGGATGGCGCGGAAGGGCGGGGAGCGGACGCTCGGCCCTTGTCCAGACACGTCGAGGTAGCGTCGCGCCACAAGCTCCCGATGTGCCTAGCGAAACACCCTCTCAGTGCGATACGACGCACCACCGGGGGCGAAGGGACGATGGGCAGGGACAGCCGGATCGAGTGGACGGATCACACGTTCAATCCCTGGTGGGGCTGCACCAAGGTTTCGGCCGCCTGCACCAACTGCTACGCGGAGGCTTGGGCAAAGCGGGTCGGCGCGAAGGTTTGGGGCGCGAAGACTGGGCGCCGCTTCTTCGGGGTCAACCATTGGCGCGAACCGCTGCGCTGGAACCTCGATGCCGCATCGACAGGCGACAGGCACCGGGTTTTTTGTGCCAGCATGGCGGATGTGTTTGAGGATCGCCGTGAGTTAGACGCGTGGCGTGATCGCTTGGCGGAGTTGATTCATGCCACCCCCAATCTCGATTGGCTGCTCCTCACGAAGCGGCCGAACAAGGTGGCCAGCCTCGCGCCCTGGCGCGCGACGTGGCCCGCCAACGTGTGGCTCGGAACGACGGTCGAGAGCCAGGCATGGGCGGAAAAGCGTCTGCCTTTCCTCGCAGCCATCCCCGCGCGCGTCCGCTTCGTCTCGTGCGAGCCACTGCTCGGGGAGCTTGATTTGCGGCCCTGGCTGCGGACAACGATCCAATGGGTGATCGCTGGCGGCGAGAGCGGTCCGCGCGCCCGTGCGCCCGACCCCGAGTGGTTCAGAACGCTGCGCGACCAGTGCTTGGAGTCACGCGTGCCCTTCCATTTCAAGCAATGGGGCGATTGGGCACCTTCGACGGGCTGGACCGGCGACGGCAGCACCGACATGGCGCGCGTGGGCAAGAAGAAGGCTGGCCGCACGCTCGACGGCCGCACGTGGGACCAGTTGCCAGGTACCCTAGGCTTGGCGTGAGCCGCGCGCCGGGTTTCTGCCTTCCGCGTTGTCGATCAGGCGGCCGGCGATGCGGTGGGCGAGCTCGAAGGCTCCCGGACGGCGGTTCGCGCAGGCGAACACTAGGAGATATTGCTCGGCCTTCCTGCGCGTCGGCCTGAGAGACAGTCCGCGCGAGTAAGCGCCCGGCCCGAATATCGCCTGCATCCACTCCAGGACGTATGCTGAGATGGCGTCGATTGACACATGCCGTTCGACGGCGCTCCGGCCGAACATGTCCTCGCGCGTCGCGGAGTAGAACCGCTCCCGCCAGTCTTCCGAGCCGAAGAAGCGGGTCAGCGCGCTCTTGAACTTGTCAGACGGTTCCTTCCTGCGCGGTGCGAGCCGCGACAGCGCCATGCCGGTCGGGACAAGCAGCCAGACGTCGGCTGCCCTGGTCGCTGCTATCTCGCGCATGTCGGTGTGCGAGAGTTGGAGACCGAACGGATCGAGGAACATGAGGGCGCGTCGGGAGGATTCCTGCCGGAGCCGCTGGCACTCCTGGCGGATCAGCGCAGCAGCATCCAGGTTGAAGACCTCAGCCTGCGGCAGAGACGGATTACGGTCGCGTTCGGCCGCCACGGTTTGGCGAAGCGACCGGGAGTTCGCTCGATTTCGGTCGTTGAACACGTAGCGCTCGATAGGCGCGCCGCTCCGCATGAGCCGCACGGCGGAACCAGGGAGTTCTGGCGGTGATGCGGAGTATAGAACTGCGAACAGGTCTTCCTCCGGTCTCTCGTCACCGCCCTGGACCCGTCGCCAGCCTGAGCCGGCAAATGCGTCCACGCAGGTTATCTCAAAGCCTTTGTTTTTCAGGGCTGTTGCATAGCTGCGCAGGTAGTCCACGACGACGGACAGCTTGAGTTCCGTATGCGCGCCGCCGAACTCTTGCGCGCGTGTGTCGCCGTCTCGGGTGGCCATAAGGGCACTGTCTCCCGAACCGACCGCCGCCGCAACGACTGAATGCTCGACGTTTCACCGAGCTGGGCGGCAAAGCAGGTGGCTTGCTGGGGCGAGGACCACTTCGGCCACCCCCGCCCGTTGCCCCCGCCCGCGCCCCGCCGCATGGTGCCCCCCGCCGCCAAACCACGCCGGGACCCCGCCCCGTGACCCCCACCCCGCCCCCCCGCACCCTCCGCCCGATCTCCCGCCGAGCCCTCCTCGCCCTCGCCACCCTGCCCGCCTTCGGCTGCGCCGCCCCGCCCCCCGCCCTGGCCCAGCGCGGCCTGCCGGACTTCGCCGACCTCGCCGAGCGCGTCCTGCCGGCGGTGGTCAACATCGCCGTCACCTCCGAACAGCGCACCGAGGTCCCGCAGGAACTCCGCGGCACCCCCTTCGAGCGCTACTTCCGCGACCGCCGCGGCCGCGGCCAGCAGGTGCAGGGCGCCGGATCGGGCTTCGTCATCGACCCCTCCGGCATCGTCGTCACCAACAACCACGTGATCGGCAATGCCAGCCGCATCGTCGTCTCGCTGCAGGACGGCACGGAATACCAGGCCCGCCTGCTCGGCTTCGACGACCTGACCGACCTCGCCTTGCTGCGCGTCGAACCGCGCGCGCCGCTGCCGCATGTGGAATGGGGCAGCTCCTCGGCCATGCGCGTCGGGCAGTGGGTGCTGGCGGCCGGCAACCCCTTCGGCCTCGGCGGCAGCGTCACCTCCGGCATCGTCTCGGCGCGCGGGCGCGACATCGGCGCCGGCCCCTTCGACGACTTCATCCAGACCGACGCGCCGATCAACCCCGGCAATTCCGGCGGCCCGCTGTTCAACACGGCCGGCGAGGTGATCGGCATCAACACCGCCATCTACTCACCCTCCGGCGCCAGCGCGGGCATCGGCTTCGCGGTGCCGTCGGATCTGGCGCGGCCGGTGATCGAGGCACTGCGCACCGCCGGCCGCGTCGAACGCGGCTGGCTCGGCGTCGCCGTGCAGGACCTGACGCCGGAGGAGGGCCCGATGCCCCGCCGCTCCGCCCAGGCCGCGCCGGGCCGCGGCGTGCTGGTGGCCGGCGTCGAGCGCGGCAGCCCCGCCTCCCGCGCCGGGCTGCGGCAGGGCGACCAGGTGCTGGCGATCAACGGCGAGCGGGTGGAGACCTCCCGCGCCCTGGTCCGCGGCATCGCCGCCATCCCCCCCGGCCAGACGGTCCGGCTTTCGATCCTGCGGGAGAACCGCCCGGCCGAGATCAGCGTGCAGGTCGGCCGCCGCCCGGCGCAGCCGCAGGGCTGACCGCGGGCGCGCGACCGGCGCGGCCCGCCGGCCCGGGGATGGCGCCGCCCCGCCCGGCATGGCGGGGGCGTGACGGCGAGATTGCCGCTGGCCGGGCCGCCGCCTAGACTCGCCCAAACGCCGCAGCGGACTCGAAGAATGATGCGCATCCTGCTGGTCGAGGACGACGCCGAGGTGGCCCGCTTCGTGCGGAAGGGCCTCCAGGAAGCCGGGCACACGGTGGAACACGCGCCGAACGGCCGCGACGGCCTGTTCATGGCGGCGTCCGAAGCCTTCGACGTGCTGGTGCTGGACCGCATGCTGCCCGGCGGCGTGGACGGCGTGCGCCTGGTGGAAACCCTGCGCGGCCAGGGCAACCGCACGCCCGTGCTGTTCCTCTCGGCGCTGAACGCCGTGGACGAACGCGTGAAGGGCCTGAAGGCCGGCGGCGACGACTACCTCACCAAGCCCTTCGCCTTCGCCGAGCTGCTGGCCCGCGTCGAGGCGCTGGGCCGCCGCCCCGCCCAGGAAGCCCCCACCACGCGGCTCAAGGTCGCCGACCTGGAGCTCGACCTGCTGTCCCGCACCGTGACGCGCGCCGGGCGCAAGATCGACGTCCAGCCGCGGGAATTCCGCCTGCTCGAACACCTGATGCGCCATGCCGGCCAGGTGGTCACCCGCACCATGCTGCTCGAAAAGGTGTGGGACTACCATTTCGACCCGCAGACCAACGTCATCGACGTGCATGTCAGCCGCCTGCGCCAGAAGCTCGACAAGGGCTTCGACAAGCCGCTGATCCACACGGTGCGCAACGCCGGCTACATGATCCGCGCGGATTGAGGCCGCCCGGGCGGCCGACCCGGCGATGAGCCCGCCCTTGGCCAGCGCGCCGTCCGGCGTCGACACGCCGCTGATCGGCCTGCTGCGCAGCACCTCCGGCCGCTTCGCGCTGCTGTTCACCGCGCTCTTCGCCGCCGCCGCCGCGGCCGCCGCGGTGGTGCTGTGGTGGAACACCGCCGGCGCGCTCGACCGCCAGGTGGATGCGGCGATCCGGGCGGATGCCACCGCGCTGATCGAGCGGCAGCGCGACGGCAATCCCGGCGCGCTCGTCGTCTCCATTGAGGACCGGCTCGCGCTCGACGTGGTGAACGAGGCGCTCTACCTGCTCCTCGACGGGCAGGGCGGGCGGCTGGCCGGCAACCTCAGCGGCTGGCCGTCCGAGGCGAACGGCGAATCGCCCTGGATCCGCATCCCGCTGGAGCGCGAGGGCACGGTGAGCGAGGCGCGGCTGCTGCGCGTCGAGCTGGATGGCGGCCTGCGGCTGCTGGTCGGCCGCGACGTCGCGGAGAAGCTGCGCCTGCGCGGCCTGCTGTCGGAGGGCATCGCCTGGGCGGCCGCGGCCTCGGCCACCATCGCGCTGCTCGGCGCCTGGATGCTGCGCCGCGCGCTGGAGCGGCGCCTGAGCCCGGTCTATTCCACCGCCGCCGCCATCGCCGCCGGCGACCTGACGCGCCGCGTGCCGCTGTCCGACCGCGCCGACGAATTCGACCGGCTGGGCGAGACGATGAACGCCATGCTGGACCGCATCGGCACGCTGATGGAGGGCGTGCGCGGCGTCTCGGATGCCATCGCGCATGATCTCCGCACCCCGATCGCCCGCGCCCGCGCCAAGCTGGAGGAGGCGCTGGTCGGCGCCGCGGACGAGGCGGCGCTGCACCACGCGGTCGAGCAGGGGATCGCCGACCTCGACAACATCGCGCGCGTCTTCAAGGCGGTGCTGCGCATCGCGGAGGTGGAGGCCGGCGCCCGCCGCGCCGCCTTCGCCGCCTTCGACCTGGTGCCGATGCTGGCCGATGCGGCGGAGCTCTACGGCGCGGCGGCCGAGGCGCATGGCCAGCTGCTCGCGGCCGACCTGCCGGACAGCCTGCCGATGGTCGGCGACCGCGACCTGCTGCTGCAGGCGGTGGCGAACCTGCTGGACAACGCGCTGAAATTCACGCCGGAAGGCGGGACGGTGCGGCTGGAAGCCGCGGCGGTGCCCGGCGGGCTCGTCCTCTCGGTCGCCGATGACGGGCCGGGGATGCCGGATGCCGATCGCGGCCGGGCGGGCGAGCGCTTCTTCCGTGCCGATGCGGCGCGCAGCACGCCGGGCTCGGGGCTCGGCCTGTCGCTGGTGCGGGCGGTCGCGGTGCTGCATGGCGGGGAGGTGGCGCTGTCGGACACCCATCCGGGCGCCGAGCGGCCCGGCTTGCGCGTGGCGCTGCGGCTGCCTTCCGCATGACCCCGCTTTCACGACAGCGCCATCGCGGAGATCGGGGGCCCAGCGCAATATTCGCGCATGACGCCGTTCCGTTTCTTCCTCTGCTGCCTGCTGCTCGCGGGCCCGGCGGTCGCCGGGCAGCCGGTGCGGGCCTCGCTCGAGGGGGCGGTGCGTGTCACCACCGACAGCGCGGCCTATTGCGACGAGCTCTCCGCCCGGCTGGCGCTGCTGCCGGCGACCGAGACCCGCGCCGTGCGGAGCCTGGCGGATGAGGGCGCGCAGCTCTGCCGCGAAGGCCATGTGCGGACCGGCATCGCCAAGCTGCGCCGCGCCCTGCGCGCGGCGCACGCCATGGGCGGGTAGCGGCCCGGGGCGGGCTCGTCGCCGCCCCGCCGCGCCGGGCCTGCCGGGCGGCACCGGCATCGGCGGAACACCCGCATGACCGAAACCGGCCCCCAGGCGCCGCCGCCCCGTGGCGGGGTCGGTCGCACCGCGTGCGCCGAGCGGGGCCGTTGCCAGGGCGCAAGGCGCCGCCGCGCCGCCGCCCTGCCGGCCCGTGCCGCGGCGGGACGCCGCGCGGCGTCGCGTCCCGGCCGGCCTTGCCTGTCCATGCGCTGCCCGCGCGGCGCCGGCCGGGGCCCGGCCCCCGGCGCGGTCGCGCCTTGGGCGTGATGGCGCCGGCCTGGGCCGGGGCGGGGGGGATCCTCTCCGGCATCGGGCTCGCGCGCTTCGCCTATGTGCCGCTCTTCCCCGCCATGGTCGCGGCCGGCTGGGTGGATGGCGGCGGGGCGGGGCTGCTGGGCGCGGCGAATTATGCGGGCTACCTGGCGGGCGTGCTGGGCGGCCGGCGGCTGGCGGCGCTGATCGGCGTGCCGCGCTCGCTGGATGCCGCGATGGCGCTGGCGGCGCTCGCCTTCCTGGCTTGCGCGGTGCAGGGCGGGCTCGGCTGGTTCGTGCCCTGGCGCGGGCTGGCAGGCGTGGCGGGCGGGGTGCTGATGGCGTTGTCGGGCCCGGCCGTGCAGGCCAGCGTCCCGCCCGACCGCCGCGGCGCCGCCGGTGGCATCGTGATGGCCGGCGCCGGGTCCGGCGTGGTGCTGGCGGGACTGCTGGTGCCGCTGCTGCTGCGCGGCGGGCTGGAACTCGCCTGGGCAGGGCTCGGGCTGGTGACGCTGGCGGTCTGGGCCCTGGCGCGGCGGCACTGGCCCGATCCGCCCGCCCTGCCGGCGGCGGAGGCCGCGCAGGCGGTGCCGCGCGCGCTCTGGCTGCTGGTGGCCTATGCGCTTTCGGGCGCCGGGATGGTGGCGCCGATGGTCTACCTGGCGGATCTCGCGGTGCGCGGCCGTGGCCTGCCGATCGAGGCGGGCTCGGCGGTCTGGATCGGCTTCGGGCTGGGCGCCATCGCCGGGACGCTGCTCGGCGGGCGCGTCGCGGGGCGGATCGGCGGGCGCCGGGCGCTGCCGCTCTGGCTCGGGGTGCAGGTGGCGGGGCTGGGGGCGGCGCTGGTGCCGGCCTGGCCGGCGCTGCTGCTGGCCGGGCCGCTCGGCGGCTTCGCGGGGGTGGGTGTCACGGCGGTGACGCTGGCCGCGGCGCGGGAACTGGCCGGCGCGCAGGCCGGCGTGGTCTGGGTGCGGGCGACGGCGCTCTACGCCGCGGCGCAGGCCGGGATGGGCTTCGGGCTGGCGGCGCTGTTCGCCGCGACGGGCGACAGCCATGCGGCGGTGTTCGGCGTGGGTCTGGCGCTGTCGGCGGCCGGCTTCGGCGTGGCGCTGGCGCATCGGCGGGGCTGAACGGGCCGCGCGCGAGCGGAGGGGGCGCGAAAAAAAGGGCGGGACCCCGCGAAGGGGCCCCGCCCAAGTTCGGGATGCCGGCCAGATCGGGGGGAAAGGGGCCGGCATCCAGGGAGGGAGAGACGGGGTGCGAAGATCGGCAGCCCCAGGCGCGTTATCGCCCCAAAAGCTTTCCCGATCCTTGCCGGGGCGAGTCTTATTTTAACGACTTGTCCTAACCACTCCCTGCCACGGGGCATGACGCGCCCCGCCGCGCGCCCTATCGTCCCCGCCCTGCCACCGGGAGGGAACGACGCCCCATGACCGAACCGCGCCTGCCGCTGCACGGGCTGAAGGTGGTGGAGCTTGGCCACTACATCGCCGGCCCCTTCGCCGCGCGGCTGCTGGCCGACATGGGCGCCGAGGTCATCAAGGTGGAACCCCCCGAGGGCGACCCGCATCGCGGCTGGGGCAGCCAGGTCGATGGCCATGCCGTGTGGTTCAGCATCCACGGCCGCAACAAGCTCTGCGTCGCGCTCGACCTGAAGTCGCCCGAGGGCCGCGCGAAGGTGAAGCGCCTGCTGGCGCGCGCCGATGCGCTGATCGAGAATTTCCGGCCCGGCTACCTGGAACGCATCGGCCTCGGCCCGGACGTGCTGCACGCGCTGAACCCGAAGCTGGTCATTGCCCGCGTCTCCGGCTTCGGCCAGGACGGGCCGTATCGCGACAAGCCCGCCTTCGGCTCGATCGGCGAGGCGATGGGCGGCATCCGCCACCTGACCGCCACCCCCGGCGTGACGGTCCACCCGCCGCCGCGCTGCGGGGTTTCCATCAGCGACGACGTCGCCGGCATGTACGCCGCGATGGCGGTGCTGGGGTGCTGCTGGCGGATCAAGGCGGACCCCTCGGCGCGCGGCCGCGTCATCGACGTGGACCTCGTCTCCTCCGTGTTCAGCCTGATGGAGGGGATGCTGCCCGAATACGGGCTGTTCGGCTGGGTGCGGCAGCCGCAGGGCGCGGCGCTGCCGACGGCCGCGCCCACCAACACCTATCTCTGCGCCGACGGCAAGTGGCTCTGCGTCGGCGGCAATTCGGACCTGATCTACCGCCGCCTGATGCTGGCCATCGGCCGCCCTGGCCTGGCGGAGGACCCGCGCATGGCCACCAATATCGGCCGCTGCGCGCATGCCGGGGAACTGGACGCCGCCATCGAGGCCTGGACCCGCACCCTGCCGGCGGCCGAGGCCGAGGCCGTGCTGACGGCGGCCGAGGTCCCGGTCTCCCGCCTCTACGACATGCGCGACTGCGCGGAGGACCCGCATTTCCGGGCGCGCCGGACGGTGATGGAGGTGCGCGACCCGCTGCTGGATCGCACGCTGCTGCACCCCGCGCCGCCCTTCCGCTTCGACGGGATCGAGCCGCCCGAGATGGTGCGCTGGACGGCGCCGGCCGTCGGCGCGCATGACGCCCATGTGTTCGGGGAGCTGCTGGGGGAGGACCGCCCGGCGTGACGGCGACCGACGCCATCGGCGCCGCCGGCGAGGCGGTGGTCGAGGCGCGGATCCTGCGCCAGGGCCTCGCCGTCGCACGGCCGCGGCCGGATCGCGGCGTGGACCTGCTGGCGG
Source organism: Acetobacteraceae bacterium (assembly GCA_027487675.1). Classification (GTDB taxonomy): domain Bacteria; phylum Pseudomonadota; class Alphaproteobacteria; order Acetobacterales; family Acetobacteraceae; genus Falsiroseomonas. The sequence continues at coordinate 12,446 of JAIYDD010000272.1, forward strand.
TCGCGCCCGACATGACCCGGGCCGTGCCGGTGCAGGTGAAGACCTTCAGCCGGCCATCCATCGAAGTGGAGAAGGGTTGGTTCCGACCTGTTGACGTCGTCCTGGCGGTCGTCTGGATGCGCGACGCCGGCGAGGAGGTCTTCCTGTTCGACGGCCTTATTGGCGTCGAGCGCTTCCTCGGCGCCAGCGCGCAGACAGCGAGTTGGCAGCAGGGCGGCCGCTACGCGATCAGCGACATGTCGGCGCCCAGCCAGCGCGCCCGTATCGCGCCCTTCGCCGAGGATTGGGCCATCCTGCATCGCCGCCTCGGCCTGCCGCTGCCGGCGGCGCCCGCCGACGCCACCCCCTACCGCCTGACCCGCCACGCCCGCGAACGTGTCGAGGCCGGCGAGGTGCAGGAAGCCTGGATCGCCGAGACCCTCGCAGAGCCCGACCGCCAGGGTCCCGATCCGCGACGCCCCGGCATCACCCTGTCCTGGCGCCGGATCGCGGCCTTCGGCGACCGCCACCTGCGCGTTGCGCATCGCGACGACAACGGCCACATCATCGTCATCACCGCCTTCTTCGACCGGGGAGCCTCGTCATGAACACCGGCGCCCGCGCCACCTACGACGCCGAGGCCGACGCCCTCGCCCTGCGCTTTCCCGCCGCCGGCTCCGGCTATGTCGAGAGCGAGGAGGTCGCGCCCGGCGTGATCCTCGACCTCGACAAGGAGGGGCGGGTGATCGGCGTGCAGGTGCTGGACCTGCGCGACCTGCTCGCCCGCGGCGAGCGCCGCGCGGAGCCGCCGCGGGACGCCGCATGACCGCCCACGCCACCATCAGCGAGGTCGCCCCCCGCGACGGCCTGCAGTCCATCGGCCCCTTCGTGCCCACCGAGGCCAAGCTGGTCCTGGTCCGCGCCCTGTACGAAGCCGGCCTGCGCCGGATGGAAATCGGCAGCTTCGTCAGCCCCAAGGCCATCCCGCAGATGGCCGACACGGCGGAGGTCCTGGCCCAGGCGCTCGCGCTCGACGGGCTGGAATGCACCGTGCTGGTCCCGAACCGGAAGGGTTTCGAGCTGGCGATGGCATCGGGCGCGCAGCGGCTCGGCCTGTTCATGTCGGCGACCGAAAGCCACAACCGGGCCAATGTGAACCGCAGCCGCGCCGAGAGCTTCGCCGACCTCGCTGGCATGGTGCGCGAAGCGACCGCGGCCAGCCGCCGGCTGCGCTTCAACCTCTCCTGCTGCTTCCACTGCCCCTTCGAGGGCGTGGTGCCGGAAGCCGACGCGCTCGACTGGGTGGAACGCGCCGTCTCGCTCGACCCCTGGATGGAGGTCTCGATCTGCGACACCACCGGCAACGCCGCGCCCGACCAGGTGGCGCGTGTCGTCGGCCATGCGGTGCGCGCCTGGCCGGCCCCGGACGGGTCCTGCCGCATCGCCTTCCACGGCCATGACACCTACGGCATGGGGGTGGCGAACGTCGCCGCCGCCTGGGGCGCCGGCTGCACCGTGATCGACAGCGCCGCCGGCGGGCTGGGCGGCTGCCCCTTCGCGCCCGGCGCGACCGGGAATGTCGCCACCGAGGACGTCGCCTGGCTGTTCCGCCGGATGGGCGTCGAGACCGGCATCGACTGGCCGCGCCTGCTGGTGGCCGCCGACCTGGCCGCGGCGATCCCGGGCGGGCTGCCGGGCGGCCGGCTGCGGGCCGTGCCGGCGGCGCGCAAGGCGGCGTAGGGGGGCGCTCCCGCAAGACCCCGGCGCACTTGCGCCGCCGGCTGCCCGATGAACCGGCGGCGGGGCCGCGGGACTCGGCGTGGCGCGCCGCGGCGAAGTCGCTGGACTCTGCGCCGCCGATCAGAACATAATGCGAACAGACCAGCGCCCCGCCGGCCCCGTTCCTTGAACCTGTCCATCCGACCGCCCCCACCGCACCGACAGGCCCGCGATGCTACGTAAAGCGCCAAAAAGCCAAAGTGCCAAGGCGGCGGGGCCATGAAAACTAAGCTATATCAGCGGCGTATGGATCCACCGATACGAACAACCCCGGCGTGCCCGATCGAATCGGCCAGATTAAAGTGGCTAGAACGCCAAATCGCCAAAGTAGCAAAATCTCTCGCCTCCTGAGCGCCGCGGAACACCAGCGCCAGGCAATGCCCCCCGATCCGGGTGCGAACCCCGCCAGGTGCCCGACCGCCGGCCAGGAAGCCGCGCCCCCGGCTCGCGAAGCGACGCCCTTCTCGGGCACGGTGTCGCCCGGCGTGCGCTTGCGAGGCGCCGCGTCGCGCGCCGGCCCCCGGTCAGGCGCAGCTTCCGCTGCCACCCCCTTGCGTCGATTGGCTTTTCACTGACGCCGGTCCAGGGCGGCTGCCCTGGTGAAGGGGGGTATCGGGGGCGAGGCGGAGCCTCATACGCGCGAAGCTAAGGTCGCGCGCTGGACAAAGCCCCCACCCCGACCCTCCCCCGCAACTGCGGGAGAGGGAGAAGTGGGCGCCTCTTTTTTCCCTCTCCCGCAGTTGCGGGGGGTACGACGCCGAAGGCGTCGGGCGGGGCCCGCGACGCGCAGCGTCGTGGGAGGGTGGGGGTCTCCCCCCGCGATGCACTTAGCTTCGCGCGTATGAGGCGAAGCCTCCCCGGGCCACCGGCCACAGCCTCACCCGTAGCGTCGCGCCTGCAAGGCGAAGCCTCCCCCCAGGCCACCAAGCACCACCCCGCCCGTCACCCCTCCCGCCGCAGCACCGCCAGCACCCCGGCGACCGGCGTGCCCTTCTCTTCCCGCAGCACCGCCTCTTCCCGCGCCAGCGGGCGCAGCCCCGCCGTCTCCGCCAGTGCCAGCGCATGCGCCGCATCGTGCCGGTAGCGCAGCCCGGGCCCGAGCGCGAAGGGCGCCCCATCCCCCGCCTCCAGGCTGAAGGCCGCCAAGCCCCCCGGCGCCAGCGCGCCCGCAATGGCCCGGAAGGCCGGGCCCAGCTCGCCCAGGTAGTTCAGCACATCCGCCGCCGCCACCAGCTCGAACCCGCCGCGTTGGTGCGGCAGCCAGTCGAGCAGGTCCGCCTCCTCCAGCGCGTCGTAGAGGCCCCGCCGCCGCGCCTCCGCCAGCATCCCGGGCGAGAGGTCCAGGCCCACCAGGCGCCGCGCGAAGGGCTTCAGCGCCACCCCCGACAGCCCCGTCCCGCAGCCCAGGTCGAGCACGCGCCGCGACCCGTCCGGCTCGACGCCCGCCGCCCGCAGCAGCGCCGCCAGCAGCCCCGGCGTGCGATAGGCCAGCCGCCCTTCAAGGTCGGCATCGAAGCGCGCCGCGTAGCGGTCGAACAGCGCCTTCACATAGGCCGCCGGCGCCCGCCCCGGCGCGCTGCCATCGCCGAGGGCCGCCAGCAGGAAGCGCGCCTCCTCCGCCAGCGGCGGGGCCAGGCCGGGGATCGCCAGCGCCCGCCGCGCCGCCTCCGCCGCGCCCGGCTCGCCGGCCTCGCGCAGCGCATGGGCCAGCGCCAGCCAGGGCTCCGCCTGCCCCGGCGCCAGCGCCGCGGCGCGCCTGAGCGGCGCCAGCGCCCCCGCCGCGTCGCCCAGCGCCAGCAGCACCTGGCCGAAATTGCGCAGCGCCACCGGGTCGTCCGGGCGGCGGGCCAGCGCCGCGCGCAGCGCCTCCGCGGCCGGGCCCAGCTGCCCCGCCTCGGCCAGCGCCGCGCCGCGGTTGAGCAGGAAGGGCGCGCTGTCCGGCCGCGCCGCGACGGCCTGCGCCGAGAGATCGAGCGCCGCCGCCAAATCGCCCTTCTGCCGCGCCAGCACGCCCAGCAGGTTCAGCGCATTGGCATCCCCCGGCCGCTGCGCCAGCACGCGCCGATAGAGCCGCGCCGCCGCCTCCAGCTCGCCGCGCGCATGCCGCGCCGCGGCGTCCCGCAACCATTCATCCGGAGATGCTTGCGCCATACCCTCTCCTTTCGCGATGGTGGGCCATGCCCTCCCCGATCGGCTCGCTCGTGCGGCCCGGACGCGACCTGCGCATCGATTTCCTGCGCGGGCTGGCGCTCTGGTTCATCTTCATCAACCACACGCCGGGCAATCTGCTCGGCCGCGCCACCGTGAGCAACTTCGCCCTGTCGGACGCGTCGGAGGCCTTCGTGCTGCTGGCCGGCTATTCCTCCGGCATCGTCTATGGCCGGGTGATGGAGAAGGAAGGCTGGTCGGTCGCCGCCGCGCGGATCGCCGGGCGCTGCGGCACGCTCTACGTCGCCCACATCTTCCTGTTCGTCGTCTTCACCGCGCAGGTCGGGCTCTCCGTCGCGGCGCTCGATGCGGCGATGTACCTGGACGAGCTGGCGCTCGACCCCTTCGGGCAGGAGCCCTACCGCGCGCTGCTGGAGGCGCTGCTGCTGCGCTACCAGCCGGCCTTCCTGGACATCCTGCCGCTCTACATCGTGGTGCTGGCGATCTTCGCCCTCGCGCTGCCGCTGCTGCGCTGGCCGCTGCTGCTGCTCGCGCTGTCGGTCGCGGTCTACGTCGTCGCGCGCTGGCTGCCGCTCGGCCCGCCGGCCTGGCGGGCGCCGGGCTGGTTCTTCAACCCCTTCGCCTGGCAGTTGCTGTTCATCATCGGCGCCGTGCTCGGCCGCACCGACCCGGCGACCCTCGCGCGGCGCTTCCCCTGGAACCCCTGGATCGGCGCGCTGGCCGTCTCGCTGCTGGTGGCGGTGGCGGTGGCGCTGAACCTGATCTGGCACGGCCCGATCCTGGAGCAGGAGGCGCCGGCATGGATGGCCGCCGCGCTCGCGGTGGTGGACAAGACCTCGCTGCACCCGGCGCGGCTCGCCTCCATGCTGCTGATCGCCTGGCTGCTGGCGCACCTGATCCCGGTCGGCGCGCGCTGGCTGCAGGGCCAGGCCGCCTCCATCTTCACCCTGATGGGCCAGCAGAGCCTGCCGGTCTTCTGCGCCGGCATCTTCCTGTCCTTCCTCGGCCGGGTTGCGATCGACAGCTCCGATGCCGTGGCCATGCAGGGGGTGGTCAACGTGCTGGGCCTCGGCGCGCTGGTCGCGGTCGGCGCCGTCTCGGCCTGGTATGCGGGGGAGGGGCGGCCGAAGCGCGCCCAGCCCTTGCCCGCGCAGCTTCCGGCAGGTTAGGGATCGGCCATGCGCCGAGCGGCCCTGACCTTGCTGTCCGCCCTCGCGCTCGGGCTGGCCGCTCCGGGCGCGTCGGGGCTTGGCGTGCGGGCGGCGCAGGCCGGCCCGCCCGGCTGCGGCGCCCCGGCCGAGGCGATGGAGGCTTCCGTCCTGCCCGGCACCTTCGCGGCCATCGCCCGCGGCGCCCTGGTGGTGCTGGTGGTGGGCAGCGCTTCCTCGGAAGCCGCCGGCACCGCGCCCACCGCCGCGCGCTGGCCGGAACGGCTGGAGACGGTGCTGCGCGCCCGCCTGGCGCCCGCCAGCGTGCAGGTGGTGGTGCATGGCGGCCGCGGCACCACCGCCGCGGACCACGCGCAGATCATTGCCGACCAGGCGCCGCGGCTGCGGCCGCACCTGATCGTCTGGCAGACCGGCACGGTCGAGGCCACGCGCAGCCTGCCGGTCCAGGAACTGTCGGATGCCGTGCAGGCCACCGTCGCGCGGCTGCGCGCCACGCGGGGCGAGCAGACCGACCTGGTGCTGATGGACCCGCAATTCTCGCGCTTCCTGCGCGCCAATGCCGATGTGGAACTCTACCGGGACCAGATGCGCATGGCCGCCGCCGCCACCGGCACGCAGCTGTTCAGCCGCTGGGCGATCATGAAGCACTGGGCGGAGACGGACCGGCTGGACCTGGAACGCGCGCCGCGCGAGCGGCGGGCGGCGGTGTTCGGCGAGTTGCATGACTGCGTCGCCCGGGCGCTCGCCGAATTCGTGCTGGACGGCACGGTGCGCCACCGCCGCTGAGCCGCTGCGCATCGATCCCCGGCGGCGCGGGGAGCCGCCGGCGAACCCCTCGGATGCCCGCCCCCGTCGATGGCCGGGTCCTGCCGTCTGCGGGCGCCCCGGGCCTGCCCGGGGGTGACATCGCCGACCGCAAGTCCCGCCCCGCGGCCGGCGACCGCCGCCTGCGCCCCCGAACCGGGCCCGCCGCCGGCGCGGCGAGGCCGGGCGTGCGAAGGCGCGCCACGGCGCCCGGTGGCTGATCATCCGTGTCACCGCCTCCGCAGACGGGCATGACGCGTCGGCCACGCCGCGCGCTGGCCCGGGCCGCGGTGGAACCGGATGCGCGGCCGGGCGCTTCCGAGGGCATGAGCGCGCTGCTTCGCACCGAGGGCGCGCCGCCCGGCAGGGCGGCGCAGAGGCCCCACCAGGACATCCGGCCCTCGCCAGGCGATGCCGCCTTCGACCAGTGGCTGCGCGGCGAGCTGGCGCGGCTCTACGACACGACGCTCGCCGAGCCGGTGCCGGAGGCACTGCTGCGGCTGGTCCAGCCAGGGCCGAGGGAATAGGCCGCGCCCGCCGCAGGGCGGCACGCCCGACGGCGCGGGTCACGCCACCCGGCCCCAGCCCGGACCATGGCCCGCGATCCGGCCCTCGCCGGGCAGGTCCCGCACCGCATCCGCGCCCTCCGTCGCGCCCGCCCGCGTCCGCACCCGGGGCGGCCGGCGTCAGAACAGCCCTTCGATCCGGCCGCCTTCATCCAGCCCGATCGTCTCCGCCGCGGGGCGCCGCGGCAGGCCCGGCATCGTCATGATCTCCCCGCAGATCGCCACCACGAAGCCGGCGCCGGCGGAGAGCCGCACGTCGCGCACCGGCAGCACATGGCCGGTCGGCGCGCCGAGCTTCGTGGGGTCGGCGCTGAAGCTGTACTGGGTCTTGGCCACGCAGACCGGCAGGTGGCCGAAGCCTTCCTCCTCCCACCTTGTCAGCTTGCGGGCGACATCGGCGGGGATGGCGACCTCGGCCGCGCGATAGATCTCGCGCGCGATGGTGCCGAGCTTGTCGGCCAGCGGCATCGCATCCGGGTAGAGCGGCGCGAAGCGCGCCGCGCCGCCGTCCAGCCGGCGCCTGACGGCCCGCGCCAGCTCCGCCGCCCCCGCCGCGCCATCGGCCCAGTGGGTGCAGAGCACCGCTTCCGTATCGAGCCGCGCCATCGCCGCCTGCACCGCCGCGACCTCGGCGGCGGTGTCGGAGGTGAACCTGTTCAGCGCCACCACCACCGGCAGGCCGAACTTGTGCATGTTCTCGACATGGCGCGCCAGGTTCACCACGCCGCGCTCCACCGCCGCCACGTCCTCCCGGCCCAGATCGGCCTTCGCCACGCCGCCATGCATCTTCAGCGCGCGCACGGTGGCGACGATCACGCAGGCGCCGGGCGCCAGCCCCGCCAGCCGGCACTTGATGTCGAGGAATTTCTCGGCGCCGAGATCCGCGCCGAAACCCGCTTCCGTCACCACGACGTCCGCCAGCCCCAGCGCCGCGCGCGTGGCGACCACGCTGTTGCAGCCATGCGCGATGTTGGCGAAGGGTCCGCCATGGACCAGGGCGGGCGAGCCCGCGATGGTCTGCACAAGGTTGGGCGAGAAGGCATCGCGCAGCAGCGCCGCCATCGCGCCATCCGCCTTCAGGTCGCGCGCCGTCACCGCCCGCCCGTCGCGCGTGCGGCCGACGATCATGCGCCCCAGCCGGTCCTGCAGGTCCGCGAGGTCCTTCGCCAGGCAGAAGGCCGCCATCACCTCGGAGGCGACGGTGATGTCGAACCCGTCCTCCCGCACCACGCCCTGGGATGCGCCGCCGAGGCCCAGCACCAGGTTGCGCAGGTTGCGGTCGTTCATGTCCATGGCGCGCCGCCAGGTGACGCGGCGCGGATCGAGCCCCAGCTCGTTCCCCCAGTAGAGATGGTTGTCGATCATCGCCGCCAGCAGGTTGTTGGCGCTGGTGATGGCGTGGAAGTCGCCGGTGAAGTGCAGGTTGATGTCCTCCATCGGCAGCACCTGCGCATGGCCGCCGCCGGTCGCGCCCCCCTTCACCCCGAAGCACGGGCCGAGGGAGGGCTCGCGCAGCGCGATCATGGTGCGCGTGCCCAGCGCGTTCAGCGCATCGCCGAGGCCGATGGTGGTGGTGGTCTTGCCTTCCCCCGCCGGGGTCGGGTTGATGCCGGTGACCAGCACCAGCGCGCCGGGCGGCCGCGCCGCGGCCTCCGCCACGAAGGCGGTGCCGAGCTTCGCCTTGTACTTCCCATAGGGTTCGAGGGCGTCCTCCGGGATGCCAGAGCTTGCGGCGATCTCGGCGATCGGGCGAAGCGTGGCGGCGCGGGCGATCTCGAGATCGGTCGTCATGGGGGCGGTTCCTCTCCGGGCCATCCGCTTATCCGGGGGGCGGGGCGGGCCGCAAGCATGGCCCGCCGGGTTGGGGGGCGTGGCGGCGGACCCCACCTTCCGCGCATGGCAAGCCCCTGCATCGATGTCTGCCGCATGGACGAGGCGACGGGCTGGTGCCTGGGCTGCGGCATGAGCCGGGCCGAGAAGAAGGCCTGGAAGCAGGACAAGGCCGGGCGCCCCGCCATCCGCGCGCAGCTGGCCGCCCGGCTGGACGCGCTGGCGCGGCAGGGGCACCGCACCGGCCGCGCGGCCCGCAAGGGCGGCTGACGCGCGGGCTTCCCCTCGGGGCGCGGCTGGCGGCATGCTGGGGGCAAGCAAGACCCCGGAGGAGGAAACCGCCATGCAACGCCGTGCCCTGGCCGCAGCCCTCGCCGCCGCGCCGTTCCTGCCGCGCGCCGCCCGCGCGCAAGGCACCGAATGGCCGACGCGGCCGGTGACCATCACCGTGCCCTTCGTGGCCGGCGGGCCGTCCGACATCGTGGCGCGCGCCATCGGCAACCGCATGGCCCAGGCCCTGCCGCAGCCGGTGGTGGCGGAGAACCGCCCGGGCGCCAATGGCGAGGTCGCGGCGCGCTACGTGATGCGCCAGGCCCCCGACGGGCACGCGCTGTTCGTGGGCTCGATCGGCGTCTTCGCCATCAACGCCGCGCTGCGGCCGAACCTGGGCTACGACCCGCTGCGCGACCTGTCGCCGGTGACGCTGGCGGTCACCACGCCGAACGTGCTGGTGGTGAACCCGGACCGCGTCCCGGCCCGCACCCTGCCCGAGGTGGTGGCCTGGCTGCGCGCCAACCGCGGGCGGACCAGCTATTCCACCTCCGGCGTCGGCTCCTCCGACCACCTGACGATGGAGCTGTTCAAGCAGCGGACGGAGACCGACCCCGAGCACGTGCCCTACCAGGGCGGCGCCGCGGCGGCGACCGACCTGATCGCGGGCAACGTGCAGCTGTCCTTCCAGAACCTCGGCACCGTCGCGGGGCACATCCAGGGCGGGCGGTTGCGGCCGATCATCGTCACCGGGCCGGAGCGCGCGCGCATCCTGCCCGATGTGCCGACCGCCGCGGAGGCGGGGCTTGCCGACTTCGTCGTCACCTCCTGGCAGGCGGTGATGGGCCCGGCGGGCATGGCGGGGCCGCTGCTGGCGCGCGTGCATGCGGCGGTGGTGGAGGCGCTGCGCCACCCCGAGAATGTGCAGCGGCTGAACGCCATCGGCTTCGACGTCATCGGCAATTCCCCTGACGACTACAGGACCTTCCAGGAAGCTGAGATCCGCCGCTGGCGCCAGGTGGTGCAGGCCGCCAACATCCGCGCGGAATGAGGCGCCGTCCGTCGCGCATGACATGCGCCAAGGGATCGTGACCGAAGGGGCCCGATAGAAGCCCCGCGGCCGCGCGCCGCGGGAGCCTGGAAAGCCCTGGAGATGACGAGGAAGACGATGGCCGCGGCGCTCGCGCCCGCCGTGGCGGCGATGCCGGCGCCTGCGCAGGATGTGCGGGGCAAGCAGGCGGGCGACATGTTGCGCGGCGCGGGGCTGCCCGGCGTTCTGCCCGCGAACACCGGCAGCACCTCGATCGGCGGCACGCCGCGCGCGAGCGACACCGCCACGCCGCAGCTGGACCTGACGTATTTCCTGACGCCGAGCTTCGCCGCGACCTCGCGGCACGACGTGCAGGCGCACGACACGGCGCTCGGCACCGTCGATCTCGGTCGCGTCTGGGCGCTGCCGCCGACGGTGACGCTGCAATGCCACCCGCTGCCGGGCAGCCGCCCCAGCCCCCATGTCGGGGTGGGCCTGAACCACACGGCTTTCTGCGGCGAAGGCGGGCGGCGCAACCCGGTGGTCACCGGCGTCGATGTCGAGAACGCCTTCGGCCATGCCGTGAATGTCGGGCTGGACGCCGAGGTGACGCCGAACTGGCTGGCGAATGTCGACGTGAAGCGGCTGTGGCTCGGCCCCGCTGTCAGCCTGCGCACCACGCCCGGCCCGGTGACGGCGAAGGCCAATCTTTACCCGTGGATCATCGGCGCCAGGGTGCGCTACCGCTTCTGACGCCGGGCGCCGGCCCGCCGGGTGCCTGGCATGCGGCGGGCCGGCCCGCGGTCGGCGCGCCCGGTCCGCCGACGTGCCGCGACGGCGGTCAGTCCGCCCCGCCGCGCGCCGGCATCAGCCCCTGTCCGGCCAGCAGCCCGGTGAGACCCGGCGAGAGGCCCATCGCGCGGCGGGCGAAGAAATCGCGCAGCGGCGGGATGCGGTCCACCGCGGCGATGCCGAGCCGCCGCGCCAGCCGCAGCGGCGGCAGGTCGTTGCCGAACAGCCGCTCCAGCACATGCGTGGCCCCCAGCATCAGCGCGGCGTCGGGCCGGGCGCGCGCGGCGTAGCGGGCCAGCACTCCGGCGCTGCCCGGGTCCTCCCCGGCGGCAACCGCCTCGATCACCGCCTCGGCCAGCGCGGCGACGTCGCGGAAGCCGAGGTTCAGCCCCTGCCCGGCGATCGGGTGGATGCCGTGCGCGGCATCCCCCACCAGCGCCAGCCGCGTGTCGGTGAAGCGCGCCGCCCACAGCGCCGAGAGCGGATAGGACCAGCGCCGCCCGATCGGGCGGATCGCGCCCAGATGGTCGCCGAGCCGCCGCGCGATCTGCCGCCCGAAGGCGGCGTCGTCCAGCGCCAGCACACGCCGCGCGATCGGCGTGCGGTCCGACCATACATAGGCCGAGGCGTGCGGCATCTCCGTGGTGCCGAAATGGCCGGGCCCGGCCAGCGGCAGCTGCGCGAAGGGACCGTTGGGCAGGAACATCTCGAGCGCGGTGCCGTGATGCGGCTTCTCATGCGCGAAGGCGCCGACCAGGCCGGTTTGCCCGTAGTCCCAGCGCGCGGCGCGGATGCCGGCCTCGGCGCGCAGCGGGCTTTCGCGGCCCTCCGCGCCGACCACCAGCCGGCAGCGGACCAGCGCATCGGACACGCGGACCTCGGCGCCGGCCGCGGCGCGTGCCACGCGCGCCTCGGCGGGGGCGAAGACATGCAGGTTGGCCAGGCCGGGCAGGCGGGCGTTCAGCGCCACGCGCAGCGCGCGGGCTTCGACCATCCAGCCGAAGGGCTCATCGCCGATCGCGCCGGCGTCGAAGTCGAGCTTGAGGGAGGACGGGCGCTGCCCCGGCCTGCCGTCCGCGACGCGGATGCGCCGGATCGGCTGGGGCGCGGCCGGCAGGTGGTCCCAGATGCCGGCGGCGGAGAGCAGGCGGCGGCTGGTGAGCGCGATGGCATAGGCGCGGCCGTCGAAATCCGGCAGTTCCATCGGCGGCAGGGGCGCGCGGTCGACCACCGCGGTCGGGATGCCGGCGGCGGCGAGGGTGGCGGCGAGCGTGGCGCCGACCGGGCCGGCGCCGACGACGCAGACGGTGACGTCCAGGGTGCGTGTCATGCCCGTGAAGGTCGCCGCGCCAGGCGGTTTCGGCAAGAGGGAGGCAATTGCCCAGAAAACAGGCAGGCTTTCGCAGTCCCCGTTACAGGCCGGCGGGTGAGTCCCGCGCGCCACGCTGTTGCGGCGCGGCATCGGCGGCCGTGGCACGGCGCTTGGAATGGCCGGCCCGGGGCGGTGCGCCTTCGCGCGCGGCCGAAAGGGGAATCAGGCCCGATGAAGCTCGTGATGGCCATCATCAAGCCCTTCAAGCTCGACGAGGTGCGCGACGCGCTCACCCCGCTCGGCGTGCAGGGCCTCACGGTGACCGAGGTGAAGGGGTTCGGCCGCCAGAAGGGGCAGACCGAGATCTACCGCGGCGCCGAATACCAGGTGAGCTTCCTGCCGAAGCTGAAGATCGAGGTCGCGGTGCCGGCCGAGATGGTCGATGCGGTGGTGGAAGCGATCGCGGGTGCGGCGCGCACCGGCAAGATCGGCGACGGCAAGATCTTCGTCATCGACCTCGAGCGGGCGATGCGCATCCGCACGGGCGAGACCGACCAGGCGGCGCTGTGACGCGCGCGGCCGCAACAGGGATCACGGAAAAGGGGATCAGGGGTATGCGAAGCTTTGGGCGCGCCGCCATGCTGGCGCTGCCGGCGATGCTGGCGGCAGGTGCCGCCTTCGCGGCGGATGATGCGAAGATCGACACCGGCGACACCGCCTGGATGATGACCAGCGCCATGGTGGTGCTGATGATGACCATCCCCGGCGTGGCGCTGTTCTACGCCGGCATGGTGCGCAAGAAGAACGTGCTGGCGACGCTGATGCAGTCCTTCTCGGTCTGCGCGCTGGTCGCGGTGCTGTGGATGGTGGCCGGCTACAGCCTGGCCTTCGGCGAGGGCGGCCCCTGGATCGGCGACTTCTCCCGCGTGCTGATGGCGGGCATGGCCGAGGGCTGGGACAAGCCCTTCACGCTGGGCAGCGGCGACAGCGCCATCGCCTTCACGATCCCCGAGACGGTCTTCGCGATGTTCCAGATGACCTTCGCGATCATCACCGCCGCGCTGATCACCGGCGCGGTGGCGGACCGCATGAAGTTCTCCGCGCTGATGCTGTTCATCGCGCTGTGGACCCTGCTGGTCTACTCGCCGGTGGCGCATTGGGTGTGGCACCCGAGCGGCTGGATCTTCGCCCTGGGCGCGCTGGACTTCGCCGGCGGCACGGTGGTGCACATCAACGCGGGCGTGGCGGGCCTGGTGGCGGCGATCGTCATCGGCAAGCGCGTCGGCTACGGCACCGACAACATGGCGCCGCACAACCTGACGCTGGCCGTCGTCGGCGCCAGCCTGCTGTGGGTGGGCTGGTTCGGCTTCAACGCGGGCTCCGCCGGTGCGGCCGGCGCGCGCGCGGGCATGGCGATGCTGGTCACCCAGATCTCGGCCGCCGGCGCGGTGCTGGCCTGGCTGCTGGCGGAATGGGCGACGAAGGGCAAGCCTTCCGTGCTCGGCGCGGTGTCGGGCGCCATCGCCGGCCTCGTCGCGATCACCCCGGCGGCGGGCTTCGTGCTGCCCGGCCCGGCGCTGGTCATCGGCGTGGTCGCGGGCCTGGCGGGCTTCTGGGGCGCGACCGCGCTCAAGCACTGGTGCGGCTATGACGACAGCCTGGACGCCTTCGGCGTGCACGGCATCTGCGGCATCGTCGGCGCGCTGCTGACCGGCGTCTTCGCCTATGGCGCGCTGTCGGCCTCGACCGCCACGCCCGAAGGCTACGGCGCCTCGCTCGATCAGTTCCTGATCCAGTGCTACGCGGTGGCCGCCTGCTTCGCCTTCACCGCGGTGATGACCTTCGTGCTGCTGAAGGTCGTCGACGTGATCGTCGGCCTGCGCGTCACCGAGGAGGAGGAGCGCGAGGGCCTGGACGTGGTGCTGCACGGCGAGCGGCTGGGCTGAGCCCAGCCCACCCGGGCGGGATGCAGGGGCGCCGGGGGGCACCACCCCCCGGCGCCCTTTTTCATGCCTGCCCGCGCTCAATTGGCCGCCAGCCAGACCTCCAGCGTCTGCGGCGCCGGCTGCGGCTGGTAGGCGCGGAAATCCTGCACGGCCCAGCCGCGGCCGAGCCGCCCGGCCAGCCGCGCCGCGGCCGCCTGGTCCTCGTCATGGAAGAAGCGCACCACGGGCGTGGAAGGCGCATAGGGCACCGCGCGCGTCGCCGGCACCTCGAACCCGGCGGCGCGCAGCGACTGGGCGATCTCCGCGGCGCCGGCGGCCGCCTGGCGGGCATCGGCGCGATGATGGACGAAGACGCGCAGCCCCTGGCCCGGCGCCGCTTCGTCGGGCGGCACCGCGGCCGGCGCCGCCGCCCGCCCCGTGCGGTCCTGGCCGAGGCGCTGCTGCTCGGCCCGCAACGCCACGATGTCGCGCTCGATCGCGGCCCGCGCCTCGCGGAGGGCGCCGAGGCGCGCCTCCTCCGCGGCGATGGCGGCGCGGCGCTCCGCATCCTCCGGCGTGGCGGCGGTGCCGGCGAAGGGCGCGGCCGGGGAGGGCAGCGGCGCGGGCGGCAGGCCGGCGCCCTCGGGCCGCGAGGCGGGCGGCCCATCTGCCGCCAACAGCGCGGTGCCCAGCACCACGACCGCGCCGGCGGCGACGATCCAGCCTGGCCGGGGCCAGCGCCGGCTGCGCCGCCGCGACGTCCTGGGGCGGGCCTCGCCGCTCATGCCATGCCATCCATCATGCGCCACGCCCCGGCCGGGTGCGCATGCCCGGCGCTGCATGCCCGGGCGGCGCCCGCCTGGGGCGGAGACGGCCAGGGCCACCGCCGGGCGGCGCGCGGCCCGTCGGGCGCCGGGGGAACGTGGCGCGCCGCGGCGGGTTCCGCGCGGCCGCGGTTCAGCTCTGGCTCTCGCGCTCCGACTGCGCCTGGGCGGCCAGGGCGCGAGCCATCTGGCTCAGCGCTTCCTGGTGCTTCTCGTTGTCGATCAGCGCGAAGTTGCGGGCGAGTTCCAGGCACATGCGCTGCCGCGGCGAGGGCTCGTGGTGGTCGTTTTCCGGCGCCAGCCCCTCGAAGAACCAGGAGACGGGCACGCCGAGCACCTGGCCGATCTCGAACAGCCGCCCGGCCGAGATGCGGTTCAGCCCGCGCTCATACTTGTGCGCCTGCTGGTAGGTGACGCCGATCATCCGCGCCAGCTGCTGCTGCGACAGGCCCATCATCACGCGGCGCTCGCGGATCCGCGCGCCGACATGGCGGTCCGCCGCATTCGCCCGCTGGCCCGGGCGCTCGGCAGGTGCGCCCGCTGCGCGCTGCTCGGTATCCGTCATGGCCACTCCCTCGATCCTCGCCGCCCGTGTCTCTCGCAACGAGGAATGCCGCACTCAGTCATGCGTTCCACCTGAGCGCGCATGACAAAGGCGTGATCTTCGCCTGATCGGGAAGAAACGTCACGAACGTTAAAATCACCCTTTTGTCATGACAACCTGGGCGGGCGTTTCGCCCGTGTCGGTTGTGCATACAATCTTGCCATCCTCCATGGCGACAACTCGATCCGCTATATCAAGAATGCGCGGGTCATGCGTAACGAGCAATATAGGTACGCCCCTGGACTTCGCAAGTTCACGCAGAAGCTGCACGACTTCCTGGCCGCTTGCCTTGTCCAGGGCAGCCGTCGGCTCGTCGGCGAGCAGAAGCCCCGGCGCCGCGGCAAGCGCGCGCGCCACCGCCACGCGCTGCCGCTGCCCGCCCGAGAGCCTGGCCGGCGGCTTTTCCGTGTGGTCGGCCAGCCCGACGGCGGCCAGCAGCTCTCCCGCACGGTCCTGCCGCGCGCGTTCCGAAAGGCTGCCGTCCAGCTCCAGCGCCATGGCGACGTTCTGGCGCGCGGTGAGGAAGCCCAGCAGGTTGTGCGCCTGGAAGATGAAGCCGATGCGCCGGCGCAGCCGCACGCGGGCGGCTTCCTGCGCGCCGGCCAGTTCCTCGCCCAGCACGACCGCGCTGCCGGACTGCATGGCGCGCAGCGCGCCGATCAGCGTCAGCAGCGTGGTCTTGCCGCTGCCCGAGGGGCCGGTGAGCAGGACGATCTCGCCTTCCTCCACCGTCAGGTCCACTTCGCGCAGCACCGGGCGGCGCAGCTCGCCCTCCCCATAGGCGTAGGACACGCCGCGCAGGACCACCGGGGCGGTCATCAGAACATGTCCGCCGGCGAGGCGTCGCGCAGCTTGCGCATCGCCAGCAGCCCGGCCGCCGCGCACATCGCGAAGATCATCGCGAAGACGCCGAGCGCGCGCTCCGCATCCATGTGCAGCGGCAGGAAGGTGCCGGCGCCCACCACGTCGTAGAGCAGGGTGGCCGCCACGAAGCCCGGCACGAAGCCCAGCCCCGCCAGGATCAGCGCGGCACCCAGCACGACGCGGCGCAGGTAGCCGTTGGAATAGCCCATCGCCTTCAGCGTGGCGTATTCCTTCAGGTGGCCGGCGATGTCGCTGAACAGGATCTGGTAGACGATGACCATCCCCACGACGAGGCCCATCAGGCTGCCGAAGGCGAAGATGAAGCCGATCGGCGTCGCCTCCTCCCAGTAGCGGCGTTCCCAGGCCACCAGCTCAGGCTGGGTCAGCACGATGACGTCGGCCGGCAGCAGCGCGGCCAGCCGCGCGCGCGTGGCTTCGATCTCCGCGCCCGGCTGCAGGCGGATCGCGACCAAATCGATGGCGGAGACCACGCGTTCCTTGACGATGCGCCGGAAGTTCGTCTCCGACAGCACCAGGTTGCCGTCGGCGCCGAAGCTCGGCCCGATCTCGATCAGCCCGACCACCTGCACCATGCGGTTGCCGACCTGCGCCTCGAAGGGGCCGCGCTCGGCCAGCAGCCGCGCGACGTCGCCGAATTCGGGGCGCGAGCGCGCGTCGAAGGCCACCGTGTCGGCCCGCTTCAGCGCATCGACGAGCGGCGCGAGGCCGGGGAAGTCCAGCACCCCGGCCTCGGTGTCCACGCCGACCAGCTGGATGGTGCGGCGCGAGCCGTCCGCCGGGTTCCGCCAGGTCGCCTGCGCCAGGTAGATCGGCACCGCCGCCTGCACCTCCGGCAGGGCGAGCGCCTGGTGGGCGCGCACGCGCGGCAGCGGCTCGGGGCGGAAGCTAGCCGTGGTCATCGGGTGCATCAGGAACAGGTCGCCGCGCATGGCGGAGATCAGCTGCGTCGCGCTGTCGAACAGCGCCGCGCGGAAGCCGAGCTGCATGAAGACCAGCACGCAGGCGAACATCACGCCGGCCACGGCGGAGGCCAGCCGCGCCTTCTCGCTGCGCAGCTGCCGCCAGGCGAGGCGGATGGCGAGGAAGGTGCCGGCCAGGAAGCCCGGGGCGCGGCGCGCCGGCGGCACGGGCGGCGGCGCCTGGCGCGGGGCCGGCGCCTCCCCCGCGGCGGGCGCGGGGCGGGCCGGTGCGGCGGCGGGCGCGGCGCCGTTCAGCTCCGGCGCCCAGGGCAACAGGGGGGTCACGTGGTTCACGGCCGGATCGCCACCTGCACCTGCATGTTGGACCGCCGCGCCAGCGCGGCCACGGCCTCCGGCGCCAGCGCCAGGCGCACCTCGACCGTGCGCGCATCGACCGCGGCCACCGGGTCGGTGCCGGCCTGGGTGGTGCGGCGGACCTGCCAGCCGATCTCGCGCAGGCTGGCCGCGAAGCGCGTGGCCTCGCCCGGCACCACAACCTCGGCCGGCGCGCCGAGGCGCAGGCGCGGCAGGTCCGTCTCGTAGACATCGGCCACGATGTCGAGGCGCGTCAGGTCGGCCACCTCGATCACGCCCTCGGTGCCGACGCGCTCCCCGGCGCGGGCGATGACGCGGATGACGGTGCCGGCGATCGGGGCGCGCAGGCGGGCGAGTTCGGCTTCCGCGCGGGCGCGCAGCAGCGCGGCCTCGGCCGCGGCCAGCTCGGCCTGCGCCAGCTGCATGTCCTCGGGGCGCGGGCTGGACAGGGTCTGCAGCGTCGCCTCCGCCTCCTCCCGCGCGGCGCGGGCCTGGTTGGCGGCGAAGCGGGTGCGCTCGGCGGCGGCCTCGGCGCCGGCGCCGCTGCGCTCCAGCCGCTCGGCGCGCTCGGCCTCGCGCCGCGCATTGGCTTCCGCGTTGCGCAGCGCCTCGATGCGGGCGCGCTGGGCGGCGACCTCGGACGGCCGCCCGGCGGCGGCGGTGCGCTCGAGCCGCGCGCGGGCCTGGGCCAGCTGCGCCTCGGCCTGCGCCACGGCGGCGTCGCGCAGCGCGGCGTCGTGCAGCTCGGCCACCAGCTGGCCTTCCCGGACGGTGTCGCCCTCGGCCACGAGCATGCGCTCGATCCGCGCGCCGTCCTGGCTGGCGCCGGGGGCGAGGCGGCGGATGCGGCTCGCGGGCTCGACGCGCCCCAGCGCGCCGACGCCCATCGGCTGCGCCGCGGCGGCGGGGGCGGCGTTGGCGGCGGGGGGCTCGGCCGCGCCCGGTGACAGCGCGACATAGGCGAGGGCGCCCGAAGCGGCGAGCAGCGCGGCCCCGAGCAGGAGGCGGGCGCGGGTCATGTCGGGGTCTCCAGCAGCTTCACCAGCGCCGCGCGGGTCGCGGCGCGTTCGCCCGGCGTCGGCGTGTAGAGGCGGAAGAGCCGGGCCATGAACATGCCGTCGCCGGCGGCGTTGATGGCGTTCCCATGGCCGGGCGGCAGGCCATCGGCGGCGAGGTCGGCGCGCATCCGCGCGATCACCTCGCGGATCGGGTCGAGCAGCGCGGGGTCGTGGTGGAAGGCGGCGAGGAAGACGGCCGCGGCGCGGTCATGCCGTTCGTCGCAGGCATGCTCGCCCTCGCCGAAACCCCATTCCAGCATGGCGCGGGCGACGCGGCCGGGGCCTTCGGGCATGGCGGCGACGCAGTCGCGGTACTCGCGCTCCATGAACTGCGCCAGCCGGCGCAGCAGCGCGTCGAGCAGCGCCTCCTTCGAGGCGAAGTGGTAGAGCAGCCCGCCCTTCGAGACATGCGCGTCCCGCGCCGCGGCTTCGAGCGTGAGCCCGACCACGCCACGCGCCTGCACGATCGCCTCGGCGGCGTCGAGGATGCGGGTGCGGACATCGGCGGGGGCCTGCGCGGGCGGGGTCGTTGCGGGTCCATCGGTCATGCGCCTCAACTATACCGGCCGGACGGTTCGTCAAGGGGCGAACCGTCCGGCCGGTACAGTTTGCTTCAGTGGCGCTGTCGAAGGAGAAGCCGTTCTCGGCGGCGCCGCCGGCCGGGTGGTGGCGACGCCTCTTCGCGGGCCGCGCCCCGGTGGGCGGTCAGCGGCCGAGACGTTCCAGCAGCATCACCGCGGCGGCCAGGACCCCGGCGACGACCAGCAGTCGTGGCAGGCCGTGCCAGGGGTGCGGCGGCGCCGGTTCCGCCACGGCAAGGGGATGGGTCCGCGTCAGGATGTTCTTGATCTGGTTGCCCGGAACGAGAAGCCTGGAGGCCGGCAGCTCGGTGCGATCCACGGGCCTGAAGCGGTCCCGCCGGGAGGTGCGCGTGCTGCCCTTGTCGAGCGTCAGGTAGAAGCGCTGGACGCTGGTCAGGCAGACATAATTGATGGTCTTGTTCGCGTTGAGGGAAATCTCTGTCAGCTTGCCCTCGTACATCAGCACCCGGCCTTCGTGCTGCACATCGGTCATGATGTTCGCGATGATGACAGGCTCGGCGCCCGGGATCGTCGGCGGGTCGTGGTAGGGGCCGTAGAGGCCGCCGAACAGCCTCGGGGCGGACGCGACCGCGGCGGCCGCCCGGCGCCCGGCCAGCCAGGCGCAGGCGACCACCGTCAGGAAATAGCCGGCGGCAAGGAGCAGCATTGTCCGGCCGGTGCAACGGTCGGCCATGGCCTGACGCGCCGCCGGCGGTGCGAGCGCCGACAGCGCGCTGTCCGTCACGGCGCAGGACGCTGCGGCGTCGGCGACGAACAGCCAGGGCAGTCCGACCAGGATATGCAGGACCGACGCGGCGATGACGAAGAGCGCGATGTCGAGCGTCGGGCCGCGCTGCAATTCAAGCCGCGTGGTGCGACCGGCCGAATGGAAGCCGAGGAAGAAGACGCCGCCCGGCGCCAGTATGACGAAGAGCGCGAAGACCTGCGCGGTGAACCCGCCCATGGCGCGCGGGCGCGCGGCTCAGGCGGCGGCCGGCTCCGCCCGCAGCTGCTGGACTTCCCGCAGGACGGCTTCGAAGGCCGGCGCCGCGCGGCCCGCCTTGCGGTTGGCCTCGGCGAAGGCGCGCTCGACAAGCAGTATGTCGCCTCCGGCTTCCCGCATGAGCGTGGCGAAGGCCGAATCCGTGCTGCTGAAGTTCGCCGCCATCCGAGCCTCCGACGTCGCCGCGCGCCGCGTCACGCGTCGTCGCGCCGCGTAGTATTGGTGTCGCGCCGCGCCGGCCGCAACCGGAGAATCGTCAGCGCCCGGCGCCGTCCCGCGGTCACTCCGGACGGTCAGGCCGGGATCGGCACCCGCGATGCCAGCGGATCCAGCAGCGCCTCGATCTGCGACGGCTCCTCCCAGGCCAGGCCCACCGTCACCACCGTGACGCGGCTGCGGAAGGC